>NZ_JBHIRO010000011.1:0-66958 GCF_042197165.1 Bartonella sp. AA23NXGY
TGAAATTGAGCTATTTTCATAAATTAAAAAATGAAATTAAGAAAAGATAAATTATCGTAAACTATACACTTTACTTTAGTATCAAAATTATAATAATGACAACAAATATCAGAATGTGTATAACAGTAAAAAGAGTCATGTTAAAATGAAGTCGATCATACTTATAATTTTGATTGCAAACCTTTTATCGGCTTGTGCATTAGCACCAAAGCTAAAACAGCCCAATGACAGGAACCGCGTGCCTATTAATAAAACAATCCCTGCCGAAATCAAGCGAGGAGACAGATGAAAACAAAACAAGCAAAACCAGTGAAAGCCGAACAACTTAGAAGTTATTATGAAGAAAGCCGTGGCTTAGAACGTGATCTTATCAATGAATTTATAAGGTCGCGCAGAACGGCATGGCGTGTTGCGAGTACTGTGGGTCTTTTTGGCTTATTCGGTATGATATGTGGAGTTGTTGGATTTTCTCAACCAGCTCCAACTCCCTTAGTATTGCGCGTTGATAATACGACGGGTGCAGTTGATGTTATCTCAATCATGCGTGAACACGAAGAAAGCTATGGTGAAGTTGTAGATAGATATTGGCTAAACCAATATGTACTTAACCGCGAAACTTACGACTACGATACTATTCAACTGAACTATGACACAACAGCACTTTTAAGTGCGGCATCTGTTCAACAAGAATATTATAAAATCTATGATGGAGAAAATGCACGGGACAAAGTGCTTTCCAACAAAGCACGTATTACAGTTAAAGTACGATCAATCCAGCCTAATGGACTAGGTCAAGCAACTGTACGTTTTACGACTCAGCAACTTGACAGCAACGGTGCTGCTACTGGACCAAAACAGCACCAAATTGCAACAATTGGTTACACCTATGTTGGTGCACCCATGAAATCATCTGATCGATTGCTTAACCCCCTTGGTTTTCAAGTAACAAGTTACCGTTCTGACCCAGAAATACTGTTGAATGATTAAGGAATTGATTGTTATGAAAAAACTTGCGTTCGTTGTTCTATTGTCTTCGTTTTCTTCTCTTTATACGGTACCTGTGCAGGCGCTCAAAAGTCCATCAAATTCACAATATGATCACCGCATTCGCTATATAACATATAACGAAGCGGATGTGGTTCAAATTGAAACAGTTCTTGGTGTGGCAACACATATTATTCTTGAAGAAGGTGAACAGTACATAACTCATGCCTTTGGTGATTCTGAAGCCTATGCCTTTGCTCATAAAGGGCGGCATATTTTTATTAAACCAAAAGCAGAACTTGCCAATACCAATCTCATCGTTGTAACCGACAAACGGAGTTATAAATTCCGACTACAATTTCGGAATGACCGTGCGGGATCAACATATGAATTGGCTTTCCATTATCCCGATTCAAACGATGAAAAGTCAGAAGAAAACAATCGACGCCTTGCGATTGAACGTGGTTTTCACCAAAGCGTCAACGGCTATAATCTCAGTTATACCATGAGTGGTCACCAAGATATTGCTCCGATAAATGCTTGGGACAATGGGCGTATTACTTACTTTAAATTTCCCGCTAACATGGATATGCCATCGATTTATGTCGTAGATGCTGAAGGTAATGAAAGCTTAATACCACGCACCGTTATCGGCAGTTCTAATGATATTATCGCCGTTCATAAGGTCAATCCTAAATGGCTTATACGGCTTGGTAAACGCGCTCTAGCTGTTTTTAATGAAGCCTATGACCCCAATGGCGTACCAAACACAACAGGGACAGTATCTTCGGTGGTTTATCGTATCAATAAAGGAGGAAAATGATGTTTGACAATAAGGAAGGAGAGGGAAAAGGTACAAAACTGGACAACGTCGAACAAAAACATATTGAAGGTACCTATGGAGGGTCCGAACTAGGTTCTGAACGTCGTCCAACAATTCCAGGTACCCGTGCATTGTTAATGGTAGGACTTATTGTCATAGTAGCGATACCGATTGCCTTGACTTGGAAAGCTTTTAAAATGCGTAATACCGTGGAGGTTGAGGAAGAAAAACCACAACAAATAGTACAGCAAATTATACCAAACTATGTCCCTCGGATTATAGAAGAGCCAAAGATTGTAGAAGAAGCAGAAAAATCAACACAAACAGAAGATTCAAACTTGGATATTCCACCGGCATTGAGTAAACTTCTTCAAACAGCCATTCCTCCACATATGCTCCAAGATTCTGAAGAATTAGCACGCAAACGTATGCTCAGTTCTAGCCTTAACAACGGTGGTAGCGAAGGATCTACAGATACAAATAATAAAGCATCGAATAATGATAGAGGTAATGGCGTATTATTTGATAACCTTCAGCCCGTGCGTTTAGGTCAATCACATGCGATGCAACTTCGTAACCGTGACTTTTTGATTACACAAGGAACGCAAATAGATTGTACGTTAGAAACAAAAATCATTACATCACAACCCGGAATGACGACGTGTCATTTAACACGCGATATTTATTCCACGAGTGGACGTGTTGTTTTGCTTGACCGTGGTTCTAAAGTTGTTGGTTTTTACCAAAGTGGCATACAACAAGGACAAACGCGCGTGTTTGTGCAATGGTTACGCATTGAAACGCCTTCTGGTGTTGTTGTCAATCTTGACTCACCAGGCACAGGTCCTCTGGGTGAAGCGGGTATTGGTGGCTGGGTTGACAGACATTTTTGGGAACGATTTGGTAGTGCAATTATGGTAAGCATTATCGGTGATTTAGGAGAATGGGTAAGAGGAAAAGTTGGTAAAAGCAGCAAAGAAAATAAAGATAACTCACAAAATAAAGGAGCTCAGAATGCTGAATCTATAGCAATCGATGTTCTTCAAAATTCCATCAATATCACACCAACACTTTACAAAAACCAAGGCGAACGAGTAAATATTTTTGTTGCTCGTGATCTGGATTTCAGCGATGTCTACAGTCTCGTCACACGTTAACCCGATACAAAAAGATCAAGCAGTTTTTCAGCTTCTGCAACCGCTTGATTGTTTTTTAGAAGATCCCACGATCACTGAATTATCGATTTGCCGCCCCTGTGAAGTATGGACGAAAAGCTTTAAGGGTTGGCAACTACATAGCGTACCAGAGTTAACAACCACTTTTTTGCAAACGCTTATTACAGCTATTATCGTTTATAACGGTATGGCTCCCAGAAGTATTAATTATGTGCTCTTGCCTGGTGGACAACGTGGTACAATTATACAAACACCAGCTGTTGTTGATGGTGCTCTTTCCTTTGTAATTCGTAAACATTCTCTCATAGTTAAAACGTTAGAAGAACTCAAAGAAGAAGGGGCATTTGACGATTTTTCTGATGTAAGTTTTAATAAGCCTTCAGCAAAAGAAGCCAATAACTTGTTATCGAGGCAGGACTTCACACGGTTGGAACCATTTGAAGTTCAACTCTTACAAAGTAAACGTGAGGGAAAAATTCTTGAATTTTTGGAAGAATGCGTCCTTCACAAACGCAACATTATTATTGCAGGCAAAACAGGATCTGGTAAAACAACATTTGCTCGCTCTTTAATTGAAAAGGTCCCTGTAGAGGAGCGTATTATCACAATTGAAGATGTTCATGAGCTTTTTCTACCCAATCATCCCAATCATGTACATATGATTTATGGTAACAATGTAGGCCGTGTTTCAGCTGAAGAATGCCTAGATGCGTGTATGCGTCAGTCGCCTGACAGAATTTTTCTCGCTGAATTGCGAGGCAATGAAGCATGGGAATATCTCAATTCGCTCAACACTGGTCATCCCGGATCGATTACAACAACGCATGCTAACAGCGCTTTGCAGACATTTGAGCGATGTGCCACCTTGATTAAAAGATCAGAAATTGGCCGGCAACTCGAGTTAGAAATGATAAAAATCGTTCTCTATACAACAGTTGACGTAGTGTTGTTCTTTAAAGATAGAAAACTCTCTGAAGTCTTTTACGACCCGATTTTTGCTAAATCAAAAATCGCTTAAGGGGAGCTTCCTCTCTCGGTAATATGAAGCAAACAAAAATAGCCGTAACTAATTGTTACGGCTATTTATTTAACTTTTCCTATTCTCTTTGCTTCTCCAATGGATTTTCTACACTCTTCATGAAGAAAAAAAGAAAAAAGTTAATAGACAACAACTCTACGAGAAAACAAAATTATACATAAGGCTCTCTTTATTCTCTTGCCTTTGATCATTCTTTCCATTTACCTTTTGAAAAAGTATCTTTGATGCAAAAAAGAAAAAATAGCTGCAAAATAAATATTTAAACAAAAGAAAAGAATAAATTTTGATTCGCCTATCAATGAAAGCTTCGTAAAATAGGTACTTTCGATCATCACAAATAATTATCGTCATCAAGACCAAAACTTATCGTTTAAAAATTCTAAGCACTATTTTCAAGTGATTAATAAATATGTTTTTTAACCAAACAATCTCCAAATACGGAAAACCTCATACGAAATAAATTATCATTTCGATTTAGCATCCATAAACCACGTTCTATTTGGTAATAAAAAGTATAGTGGTATATAGACGTCTTCTTCGGACGAAGAAAGATTCTTAACCTCCAGTTGTTCGTAAACAACCAAATTTCTCTTAAGAAAGCTTTGCTAACCATATCACGTGGCTTATGTCCCTCTCCTAAAGACGATATCCATAGATTCCATAAGGTAAGCTCTACTCTGAATATTCCTGCTCTCTTCTCTGCACCACAAAAAGCAAAAATTCCTAAAAGAACAGATCTACAATCACTCTTCTTAAGATGCATCACATTGTCTTATAAAGAGTGTTCATTATTTTGCGTGTTGGATAAAAGATCTTAGTACCGTAGGATTCTCTCATTTCAAAGCTGTTTATTAACCAAAACCATGTCTCTTGCACATTATAAGTAAATAAAGCCGTATAGAATGAAACTGTACAAAAAAGCACTAAAAATGCCTTTTATAAACCATCCAAAATGCCAAAAATTGTCACAACATTGGGAGTTTGCAAAGTGTCTAATGGCGCCCAACTTGCTCTTTTATGAAGTGTAAAAATGGAGATGCTCTATAAATTTTATATTATTCATCGGGGCTTTACCATTATACCATCCACGAGCTCTGTAGTGAAATAAGCTTAGGCACCTTAAAGAAAGGTTTCTTAAAAACAAGCTTGCAAATTGACAAGCAAAGTGTATTTGGCTCGGGGCGTTCTGTTTTACATAAGGGTTTTGATCTTATTAAAGAACGAGAGAAACAAAAGCGTGAAGCAATGCGTAATCTCTATTATTTAAAAGACATTACTCTAGATGCTTTTGAAAGTCGTAAAGCAGAATTAAAAAATGATGCTAAAAATGGAAACTGGTTTGCACCTTTACAGCTTCATATTCTCCTCAAATTAGGCGGCTGTATAGCAACTTTCAAAGATTACGCCAACAGAGATACATAATACTCTTAACTCCCATTTGATAAGTAAAAGCTGCAACAGCAAAAGCTCTTTTAGAAAAACAACGCCATAAAGTCATTAATAAACCGGCAATGAATTGGAGAAATGTTCCAGATTTTTATCAAACACTCTGCAAAGCAACAATAATGATACAACTGGCTTTGCATCTGCTTATTCTTACAGGTGTTCGTACCCATCTCTTGCATCAATTCGTGAAGATCAGATTGAAGAGGATATATGAACAATTCTTGGCTCGAGAATACGAACGGTCTGCGTGATACTACAGGAGATTTCACATGCCATTATGATCACAAATATTAAAAATTTTAAAATAAGCACGCTTGTTTTTTCGCAATGATTTCTGTTTTCTGTAACCGGTCGTAGTCCTTATTAATGTGAAGTTCCTATCACAATATATAAGAGAGATTAGACTAAAAACCTGTCCACGTAGATTTCGCTCTAGTTTACGTAATTGGCTAACAGACTCCACCTATCACACCTCAAAGGACGAAGCCTCTCACGCCACTGATCTGCAAACAATCCGCCCCCTCACCTAGCAGATTTCACCTTCTAACCACTCTAATTACCACATCCTAAATAAGATAGTGTTTTACAGCACAACAGAATAAATACCAAAACAATGGCTGATTATACCGTTAATACTTGGACACCTCTCTTTCATGTTAAGAAATATCTTTTATGCTAAAAAATAAAATAAAAAACACTTTTACTGCTTAAATAACTTTCTTCAGCATATATACAAGAAAAAATGAAATCCCCTAACATAATAAAAAATCCCCTAACATAATAAATAAGACCTAAATCTAGAAATCTCTATTTTTTATAGATAAAAACATATAAAATAAAAACCCACGAAACTCATAAAAATACAACATGTTTTCTTTGATGATTGAATTCATTCAACTCAAACGAACCTATAAACATCCCTTGTACCACATTCGCAACACGTGTTCTTAGAATTCTCACTAGCCTTTTCTAAATTTTTAGAAAAAACTATAAATTTGATATTTTTTAAAAACGTCTTATTTGCTCTTTAGTGAATTTAAATCTATGATGTTACAATATTTTTTAATTACTACCCCCTTAACTATATAATCTATCTCTACAATAGAGAAGGATTTTACGTTCTCCATTTTTTAAGAACTATAAATTTTGCTTTTTAATACGATTAACAATCCAATCTTTAAAACAAAAAATATGACCTTTATATATATATATATAATGATATTATCAAAAATTCCTAATCCTTGAATATTAGCAATGTTTTCGATATTACAATAAATGTGTCGTAAAATGACGAATTGTCATAATGATCACTCCTTTGTATTTCATTTAGATAATTTACATGCGTTATAATATTTGTATCAGCATTTATTTTTTGTGCTCTATTTATAAAGAGTAATCATTTTTTATAAAAAATGATTACTTGAATCTGCATCAAATTATAAATTATGATGCGAATTTAATAAAAATAAAAACACATGGCATATTGATTTTATTGTTTTTACATAGAACGCTATTTAAAGTATAGTTTACTCGAAAGACTAATGCCTTTTAAAGGCAATAATAACTATGCTAACCGCCTCATAGAAGCCAATAAATTTTTAGAGATTAAGCCTCAAAGAGGCACAAAAACACGCACAATTTTCTATTTTTCTTTTTACTGTTCGTTAATCGGTCAAATTTCAAAGATAATATTCAACTATGAGTTTTCTGCTCAGTCATTGCAAGGATTGCTTAATTTTTAGGGATTACTTCACTTTTAGAATGATTATAGCTACTGCGCTCCCATAAGCAGCCAATCTTCTTTTAGAGATTTAATTGCTAAAAGGAGATACAATTTTCCACCTTGCGCTTTATTTTGATCAATCAGTAAATTTTCAGAGGCGGCGTTCAACCATGAGTTTTTTAATTTCAGCAATTGCTTTCGCTGGATTTAATCCCTTTGGACAAGTTTGCGCACAATTCATAATCGTATGGCAACGATAAAGGCGGAAAGGATCTTCTAAATTATCAAGACGTTCACCACACATCTCATCACGTGAATCCGCAATCCAGCGATAAGCTTGAAGCAAAACAGCGGGCCCCAAATAACGATCACCGTTCCACCAATAACTTGGACATGAAGTCTGACAACACGCACACAAAATACATTCATAAAGGCCATCGATTTTTTGGCGATCGGAGTGACTTTGTAACCATTCTTTTGCAGGTTCAGGAGAAACTGTTTGCAACCAAGGCTCAATGACTCGGTGTTGTGCATAAAAACGCTTTAAATCAGGAACCAAATCTTTAACAACCGGCATGGAAGGCAACGGATAGACCTTAATGGGATGTTTTACATCATCCATCCCTTTGGTACAAGCTAATGTATTGGTTCCATCAATATTCATCGCACATGAACCACAGATGCCTTCACGGCATGATCGACGAAGTGTCAAAGTTGGATCAATATGGTTTTTAATAAACAAAAGCCCATCAAGAATCATAGGACCACAAGCAGAACGATCCACATAATAAGTATCTAAATGAGGATTTTCCTCATCATCAGGCGACCAACGATACACGTGAAATTCCGTCAGCTTTGTAGCACCTTCAGGTTTAGGCCAAACCTTTCCCGGTTTTACTTGAGAATTTTTGGGAAGCTTAATTTGTACCATATTTCATTCTCCCCTTAATAAACCCGTTTTTTAGGTGCAATGCGCTTTAAATCGATCCCACCATCAGCTTCAGATGTTAACGGGTCCACATGGACAGGTCGATATGATAATGTCACCTTACCCTCTTTTGACAAATGTGAAATCGTATGTTTACGCCAGTTTTTATCATCACGCTCTGGATAATCTTCACGAGCGTGAGCGCCACGGCTTTCTGAACGTGCTTCGGCAGAATGAACAGTCATGATTGCATTCGCCATAAGATTTTCAAGCTCTAATGTTTCAACCAAATCAGAATTCCATATCAGAGAACGATCTGTGACTTTGAGATCCGACAATTCCCCCCAGATTTTATTCATCCGTTGACATCCCTGTTTCAAAGAATCTTCTGTACGGAAGACTGCTGCGTCTTCTTGCATCGTGCGTTGCATTTTTTCACGCAATACAGCTGTTGGTATTGCCCCTTGTGCAAAACGTAAACGATCAAAACGCGCTATAATTTCGTCAACAGCTTCTTCATTGATGGGTGGCATTTCTGCATTCCGATCAATAACTTCACCCGCGCGAATGGCAGCAGCACGACCAAACACCACAAGATCAATTAATGAATTTGACCCCAAGCGGTTAGCACCATGAACAGAAGCACATCCTGCTTCTCCTACCGCCATCAGCCCTGGTTGAATACGATCAGGCGAATCAGCCGTTGGATTGAGAACTTCCCCGTAGTAATTGGTAGGAATCCCACCCATATTATAATGAACCGTTGGCAAGATGGGGATAGGCTCTTTTGTTACATCCACCCCTGCAAATATCCGTGCTGATTCTGAAATCCCTGGTAACCGCTCATGCAAGATTGCAGGATCAATATGATTGAGAACCAAATGAATATGATCCTTCTTAGGTCCAACGCCACGCCCTTCACGAATTTCAAGTGTGATACAACGCGAAACCAAGTCACGTGAAGCCAAATCCTTAAAGGAAGGTGCATAACGCTCCATAAAGCGTTCACCTTCAGAATTGATTAAATAGCCTCCTTCACCACGAGCTCCTTCTGTAATTAAGCAGCCAGAACCGTAAATCCCTGTCGGATGGAATTGCACAAACTCCATATCCTGAAGTGGCAATCCAGCACGTGCGATCATTCCACCACCATCACCCGTACAGGTATGCGCCGATGTCGCAGAAAAATAAGCGCGTCCATAACCACCGGTTGCAAGAACAACCATTTTGGCAGAAAAACGATGTATTGTACCATCATCGAGATTCCATGCCACAACCCCCGTACAAACCCCATCCGTCATGATGAGATCGAGTGCAAAATATTCAATAAAAAATTGCGCATTATGCTTTAAGCTTTGTCCATAAAGCGTATGCAAAATGGCATGGCCTGTACGGTCAGCTGCTGCGCAAGTACGCTGAACAGGCGGACCTTCACCAAATTGTGTCGTATGTCCACCAAAAGGACGCTGATAAATTTTGCCTTCTTGCGTTCGCGAAAAAGGAACGCCATAATGTTCTAATTCATACACAGCAGCAGGAGCATTACGCACCAAATATTCCATTGCATCGGTATCGCCCAACCAATCAGAACCTTTCACGGTATCATATAAATGCCACTGCCAATTGTCAGGTCCCATATTTGAAAGCGATGCAGCAATTCCCCCTTGTGCTGCAACCGTATGTGAGCGCGTTGGAAAAACCTTCGTAATACAAGCTGTCTTTAATCCTTGTTCTGCCATACCCAGTGTCGCACGTAATCCTGCACCACCTGCCCCAACAACAACAACATCAAATTTATGATCTACAGTGCGATAAGGGGCGTTACCTGCTTTAGCACCCAGAAATGATCCTGTACCCGCCATACTTGTTTAACCCCCTAATGCAATTTTCAAAAGAGAAAAAATAATGATACCACCTATGAGAAAACAAAATAAAATATTTAACGTCAAAAAGAATATCCGAAAACCTTCACGTGGAATATAATCTTCAATCACTACCTGCATACCAAGTTTCATATGATAAAGGACCGAAAAAGTCATCAATCCCATCAAAATAGCAACAATAGGATGTGCAAGTCTTGCACGCACAATACTATAATCCTTTCCCACAAGCGAAAGAATAAGAACAATAAAAAATATCAAAAGTGGTAGATTGATAAACCCCGTCAAACGTTCTAGCCAAAAATGCTCTGTTCCTTCATGAGCACTGCCACGCCCCCGTACTTTTCCAAGTTCCGTTCGAAAATCTTTTTTCATGTCTCTTTTCACCCCCAGCTAAACAACGGTATATCCAATAATCCAAATCGCAAAAGTAACAATAAGAGAAATAAACACTGTCGCCCAAGCAGTGACTGTTGCCTTTTCTTTTGCCAAAAGGCAAGGCTTCAGATCCCAAACAATGTGGCGAACACCACCAACCATGTGATGAACCCCTGCCAAAGTATAAAGAAACAAAATACACAATCCAAACCAAGAACTATAAATTTCGTAAACTGTTCTAAATGTCTCCTCGCCACACGCAATAGCAATTAACCAAACAGCAAGAAAAACCGTTCCAACATAAAGTGCCATACCCGTAATGCGGTGTGCAATGGACATGGCCATAGTAATTGTCCAACGATAAATACTTATATGAGGGGAACGAGGGCGCTCTTTTATCCTAGTTGTCTCTATCATAAAATATCCTGACCTGGTTTATCATAAAATATCCTGACCTGGTTTTTGCAACCGCAATGAACGAGAAAGTTCGCGCAAAACGACTAAACATACTCTCTCGTTTTTACTTGTTTGGCATCTCAAGATACCGATATTACAGGTCGGTTGTCTCAAATAACGGATTAAAGGTCACGCATAAAAAAACCGATTACTCCCTGGATATGATCCGCAAAACTCGCCTTAATCTAATACACTTTTATCTTCACGTCAAAGGTCTAAAATCTTTTCCAAATATAAACAGACATTTTTTCAGATTAAACTTATCCTTTTGAGTATTCACGATATACGCAATAGTCTCTTAAACTGCACCCATAATTAAGAATAAAAAGAGGAAAAATTGATAGATTGAACATTTTTATGTCCACTCCAAGCCTTTTAAAAGGCAAAACGAATCAAGAAAGACACAAATAAGCGGCATAAAAGCCGCTTTTGCATAAAGTTTAGCCGATATAATCTTTACTCAGAAACTTGCTTTTCAACATCTGTGCTGACAGATGCTGCTTCTACTTTCTCAACAACCTTTTCAGCTTTTTTCCGATAATCTCTCTTTTCAGCTATACGTGCAGCTTTACCTCTCAAGCCACGTAGATAATAGAGTTTTGCACGGCGCACTTTACCACGGCGCACCAGCTCAACACCTTCAATCAAAGGAGAATAAACAGGAAATACCCTCTCCACCCCTTCACCATAAGAAATCTTGCGTACTGTAAAGGTCTCATTCAACCCACCGCCTGAACGCGCAATACAGACACCTTCATAAGCCTGAACACGCGTCCGTGTACCTTCTGTCACACGCACCATAACACGGACTGTATCTCCTGGCTGAAATGCTGGAAATTGGCGCTTTTCTTCAATTTTTGCACATTGTTCAGCTTCAAGCTGTGCGATAATATTCATTTCTTTTATCCTTCATGTTCTTTATCGAACAGTCAGAGCGCTCAACTCTTACCAAAAAAGCCTTTATTAAGAATAAGGAGCTCTTTAGGCTATGTCTTACACAGGAGCGAATACACCATTCCTTCATTTTAATTTTGGAACTACAGAAAACCTTTTATAAAAAACTCTCTAAAAAGAGAGCCATGCAATACACCACCTTATCATATGAATCAAGTTTTCTGATGATTTTTATTATAACGCGCATAAAGATCAGGGCGACGTTGACGTGTTAACAATTCGGCTTGGCTTTGACGCCAATCTGCGATCGCTTTGTGATGACCTGAGAGCAATACAGGCGGAATACCCCGCCCTTCGAAAAGAGAAGGGCGGGTATATTGCGGATGTTCCAGCAAGTCATTTTCAAAACTTTCACACCTTGCAGAAGCTGCATTCCCCATCACTCCGGGCAGAAGACGTATAATAGCATCTAAGATAACCAATGCAGCTGTTTCACCCCCTGAAAGAATATAATCACCAATAGAAACTTCTTCTAATTCTCGTGCTTCTATGACTCGCTCATCAACCCCTTCAAAACGTCCACAAACTAACGTTACACCCGTATCACGAGCCAAGCTATGCGCGTAAGCTTGGTCAAAAGGACGCCCACGTGGACTCATCAACAATCTTGGCGAATCCTGTGGACAGCAGTCAAGAGCAGCCGCCAATACATCCGCCCGCATTACCATACCAGCTCCCCCACCAGCAGGTTTATCATCAACGCTATGGTGTTTGTCTAAAGCAAAATCCCTAATCTGTACCGTCTCCAGTGACCAAATTCCACGCTCTAAAGCTTGCCCTGCTAAAGAATACCCTAAAAAACCAGGAAACATTTCAGGATAAAGGGTTAAAACGCGCGCCTGAAATTTCATTTTATTTCTTATCCTTATTTTCTTAAACAGACTCTTAATAGCAAAAATAGCACAAACAAGACTTTTAACGCTATAGCGTTAATCTGAGTCTTCTTGATCTGCGCCATATTCAATACGATCCTTCTAAATACTTGCACTAAAAAAGACTCTAAAAATTCAGGACTATTTCGAGATAAAGTGCTTACAATATCTGCTCAAAAGAGCATTTTTAATATTTTCACACATTCCACTTTTTATTGACGAAATTCATCTGTTGTTTTTTACCTTCATCTTTATTTTTAGATTCAAGCTATTTCCTTTTTCTCATTGTCTCCCCCATCAATTAAACCAGCGGCCATGGGATCAACAACAAGAAAACCAGAATCCATACAAATTTCTGGTACCGCCGCCTTACTAAAGGGAATAAGAACTCTTTTACCTGTATTCAAACGTATTTCAAGCAAATCACCAGCCCCGAAATTAAAAAAACCACACACTTCACCTAAGATTTTCCCCCCACAATCTTGGACACACAAGCCTATTAAATCGACTTGATAAAACTCATCCTCCATCAAATCATCAATTAATTGATCACGCGTCACATAAAGGCGAATACCTTTTAAAGACTCAGCCGCATTACGATTTTCTACCCCTTTAAAACGTACAATCGCCTTATTTTTTTGTATGCGAAGAGTTACAATTTCATAAGAACGCCCCATATCATCATAAAGAGTGCTGTAAAACTTGAAACGCTGTGGCTCAGCACTTAGAATTTTAACAAAAACATCTCCTTTTATACCATGAGGCATACCAATAATGGCAAGATAGACTTTATTTTTAAGCTTTTCTTTATTATACTTCATGCAAAAATATTATCTCTCAAAAATGAACCCTTCAATCTTATAGTTTTCTATTCAATCTTGTTGCCATATGAGACAATCTTCTAAAAGACCTTTCTTGGTAACAAAAAACAAATTAATAAAGGAGAAAGTCTTATGGCAAATATTATGCTATTTTACAAAGATATCACACCAATCAACAAAATTTCCCATAAAAATCTAAAATTTGCTCCTCCAACTGATATGTCTTTTGCCAAGGATACTCATTGGGTTCCTTTAGCAAGTACTGAATATTTTCAAGCAGCGCTAGACTATCCTATTTTATTTATGTGCGCCGAAGATGAACAAAAAAAACGGCACTACACATCCGCAGCTCTTGTCGGTCTTTCTAATGACGAAAATGACTATATCGCTTCTGATAAAAGTTGGAAAAACAATACTTATGTTCCAGCTTTTGTCCGTCGCTATCCTTTTGTTTTGGCACAAATTAGCAATGAAAAAGAACTTTCTGTCTGCTTTGATCAACAGTCCGGTATGTTTAATGAAGTTGCAGGAACAGAACTTTTTAATTCCGATGGCTCTATTTCTCCTTTTATGGAAGAACGTATTCGCTTTCTTGAAAGTTTTAAAATCGCTATGGAGAAAACCTCTGAGTTTATTGATGCTCTTGTAGAAATGGATCTTCTAAGCCAAAAATCCATCAATGTGAAAAACGATAAAGGTCTCTCAGCGCAATTGGAACATTTTTGGGTTGTTGATGAAGAAAAATTGAATAAATTATCAGCAAGCCAACTTGCCAAACTTCATAAAAATGGCTTTTTAGGATTAATTTTTGCGCATTTGATGTCAACACACAATCTTGTGAAAATACTCTCTCTCAAAGGTGAAAAGCAACTTATCAATCGTGAAGAGCAACCCCAAAACAAGAATGGTCATTCTAACGATGAAAAATCTAAAAAGAAAGAAACTCTCAACTAGATAATGCCCATCAAAAACGACAAGAGAAAAGATGAAAATATTCCTCTCATTCCAGCAGACCATGCAATTTTAAAAGCAAGGAAAAATTGGTTAGAGTGTCTTACCCAAACACGTCGTATGTCAGCACAAACAGTGCAAGCCTATGAACGTGATACGCGGCAATTTTTGTCTTTTCTCTGTCAGCACTTAAATCATACACCAACCCTTACAGATCTTGCTCATTTACGCATCAGTGACTTGCGTGCTTATCTTGCTTATCGGCGTACAAACAATATAAGTGCGTGCTCTTTAAGCCGAGGGGTGGCAGGCATCCGTTCTTTTTTCAAATACTTATCACGTGAAGGAATCGTCAATGTTCCCGCGGCTCAACTTATCCGAAGCCCCAAACACCCCAAATTGCTCCCAAAACCTTTAGCGATAAAATCAGCACTTCACATAGTCAAACAAGAAAATCAACTGGAAAATGAACCTTGGATTAGCGCTCGTAATGCTGCTGTCCTCATGCTTCTTTATGGCTGTGGAATGCGAATATCAGAAGCCTTAAGCCTCACACCAGAACAATTTTCTGATCCTAAAAAAACAAGTTTATTTATAACAGGAAAAGGCGGCAAAACACGCCTTGTTCCCCTCATAAAAATTGTTTACGAAGCCGTACAAAATTATCTTCAATGCTGCCCATATCCTTTATTGGATAACCAACCCATATTTCGTGGTGCGCGGGGTGGTCCCCTACAGCCTGCCATTATTCAAAAAGCTGTCCGTAATTTACGTGCAAGCCTTGGTTTACCAGAAACTGCAACGCCTCATACACTGCGCCATTCTTTTGCCACCCATCTTTTATCACGGGGGGGAGATTTGCGCACGATTCAAGAACTTCTTGGGCACGCTAGTCTTTCCACCACACAAATCTATACCCACGTCGATACAGACCATTTGTTAAAAATCTATCAAAAGGCCCATCCCCGTTCCTAAAAACGTCTCATCAAAAAATTAGAGTGTTTCAACCTCAAGTGCCAAAGCATGAACACAAGTAGCTAACTCTTCTTGTAAAACTTTATAAATCGCTCGATGTATTTCTACGCGTGTCATATTAGAAAAAGAAGAAGATAAAATTTTCACTCGAAAATGTGTTTCTCCTTTACCATCAAAAGCATGTTCATTATGAGGATGCCCCTCATGAAGATGACTTTCGTTAATCACTTCAAGCTGTTGCGGATGAAAAGCATCCTGAAGCTTTCTCTGAATTATTGTTTCTATAAACATTTTTCATTCCTCAAACAAAATGAACGTGCAAAAATACACCTTTTTCATAATAGAATAAGTGTGAAAACAAATTTTTCAAAAGTCAATTCTTGTAAAATTAATCAATTTTGCATAAACCAATAATATGACAATAACATCTAAATTATTCGATTCAATTCGCATAAGCTCAAATAAAAAACAAAAAGCTGAGCCAGAAGCACAACAGTGTCAGTGGGAAGGTTGTGAAAAAACAGGGTCCCATAAAGCACCAGCAGGTCGAAATCACGAAGGACAATATTTATATTTTTGTATTGAACACGTACGCGCCTATAATAAAAATTTTAATTACTTCTCTGGTCTTAGCAATAAAGATATCGCAAAATTTCAAAAGGATGCTCTCACAGGACATCGTCCGACATGGCCTACAGATCTGAGCAATGGTACATCGAAAAAAACAGCCGCGAATTATGCAAAGATTCGCTCTGGAACAGCTGCCTATCAAAATCGCATGCGCGATCCCTTCACGCTTTTTACTGGGCAGCATTCAAACAATAAGTTCTCACGAAAATTAAAGCCCTTAGAAGCAAAAGCTTTTGATACACTGGGACTACAGGCAAACGCTTCAGCAGAAGACATCAAAATGAAATATAAAGAGTTGGTAAAAAAGCACCATCCTGATTCCAATGGTGGTAATCGTGCTTCAGAAGAGCGCTTTCGTGATGTTTTACATGCTTACAATTTGCTAAAAAAGTCTGGTTTGTGCTGAAAACATGCGCTTATATGAGTCTATTTTCATTTAGACCATCATTATTTGCGCAAAATGTTACTTTTTTTGCAAAACATTATAGAATACGTAAAAAAATCTTTCTTCAATATCTAAGGCTCTCATTATAGAGCATTGCATAAATACTTTAACTCTTGTATCGTTTCTAATGAATAAATAGCGTCCTCTCCCTTCCAGAAACATAATGACAAATCTTACCGTTGAAAATGTGCCCGATATTACACTTTGTGCTCGCGATCTATTTCATATTGAAACAGATCTGAAAGTCCCTGCTTTTAGCACAAAAAGTCCCCATGTTCCTGATATCGATCCTGATTATCTTTTTGATCAGCAAACAACTTTAGCGATTCTCGCAGGTTTTACCTTTAACCGCCGTGTAATGGTTTCTGGCTATCACGGTACAGGGAAATCAACGCATATTGAACAAGTTGCTGCACGTCTTAACTGGCCTTGTCTTCGCATTAATCTCGATAGTCATGTAAGTCGTATCGATCTTGTAGGAAAAGATGCTATCGTTTTAAAAGATGGCTTACAAATCACTGAATTTAAAGAGGGCATTTTGCCATGGGCTTATCAAAATAATATTGCTCTTGTTTTCGACGAATATGATGCGGGGCGTCCCGATGTTATGTTTGTCATCCAACGCGTTCTTGAAACCTCTGGAAAACTAAGCTTACTTGATCAAAGCCGTGTCATCTCTCCACATCCAGCGTTTCGTCTTTTTGCAACAGCAAATACCATTGGTCTTGGCGATACAACCGGTCTTTATCATGGTACCCAACAAATTAATCAAGCTCAAATGGACCGCTGGTCTATTGTTACGATACTCAATTATTTACCCCATGATAAAGAGGTTAATATCATTTGTTCAAAGGTCAAATCTTTTCAAACGGCTGAGGGAAAAAAGACAATTTCACAAATGGTTCATGTTGCTGATATGGTACGCCAATCTTTTATCAATGGAGATCTTTCAACTGTCATGAGTCCACGTACCGTCATTACTTGGGCAGAAAATACAACAATTTTTCAAGATGTCGGCTTTGCCTTCCGATTAACCTTTCTCAATAAATGTGATGAACTCGAACGTGCCACTGTTGCAGAATTTTATCAACGCGCCTTTGGACAAGAGCTTCCCGAATCACTCATTCATGGTGTTTCGCCTTAAGGAATCTGTCACTCATGGCTACCGATATTGGCGACAACAAAAATCCGGCAAAAGATTCTTCCAACAACACTCTTAATGCTGAAGCTTTTAAAAAAGCACTTTCCGCCTGTATGCGTGCGATTGCAGGCACAAACAACCTTGAAGTTTCCTTTAGTCATAACCGACCATCTTTAAGCGAAAGTTGCGCGCGTTTACCAGAATTACCTCAATACGCAACGAATAAAGACATCACTATTACCCGCGGACTAGGTGATTCCATGGCTCTGCGCAAAGCATGGCATGACAACCGCATTCACATGCAATTTTCTCCACTAGAATCAGAAGCACGTGCTGTCTTTGATGCCCTCGAACAAACACGTGTTGAAGCAATTGGTACTTTAGCCATGGAGGGACTTGCAAAAAATCTTGATGTCATGCTCGCCGATAAATACAAAAGAGCCCATTATCATAAAATTAGCAACCAAAGTGAAGCCCCCATCCAAGAAGCGATTGCACTTTTATTGCGTGAAAAAATAACAAAGCGCGCAGCTCCAAGAGAAGCGGGTTCTGTCTTAGAATTGTGGCGTAAAGAACTCGAACAAAAAGCAGCATCACAACTCAATGAACTCCCACATCATATTTACAACCAACAAGCTTTTGCACAGATTGTTCGCCAAATGCTTGTTACACTCAAAATGACAGTGCAACAAGCTGAAGCTTCTAACAGTGAAAACAATAAAAAATTAAAAAATGCGTGTGAACCTCAAGACCAAAGAGAAGAAGAGAGTAAAAACAAAAAACACGCTCAAAGTGAAGAACAAACCAGCACTGAACAAGAAAGTGATGTGCAAGATGATGGAAAAACACAAGCGACACAATCAAACAACAATGATCAAGCTGACGGCGAGCAAAAAAATGGACCTTGGCAAGAAAAGCCGAGCAAACCCAAACACCTTTTTTCTGATTCGGAACAAATGCAAAGACTTGGCAATTATAAAATCTTCACCCGTCAATTTGATGAAATTTTGGAAGCAACAGATTTTTGTTCTGAAAACGAGTTAGATCACTTACGCCGTTATCTTGATAAGCAAATCAATCATCTGCAAAACATCGTTGGACGTTTAGCAAACCGTCTCCAGCGCCGCTTGATGGCGCAACAAAATCGCAACTGGAACTTTGACCTTGAAGAAGGATATCTTGATACAACACGGCTTCCACGTCTAATTATTGACCCCATGCAACCCCTTTCTTTTAAAATGGAAAGCAACACCCAATTTCGGGACACAGTTGTTTCACTCCTCATTGATAATTCTGGCTCAATGCGCGGACGCCCCATTAGCGTTGCTGCAAGTTGTGCTGATATTTTGGCACAAACTCTTGAACGTTGTGGTGTCAAAGTTGAAATTTTAGGTTTTACCACCAAAACTTGGAAAGGGGGAAAATCGCGCGAACAATGGCTTACCCAAAACAAACTCCATAATCCTGGACGCCTCAATGATTTATGCCATATCATCTATAAAAGTGCTGATACCCCATGGCGTCGCGCACGACGCAATTTAGGTTTAATGATGCAAGAAGGATTATTAAAAGAAAATATCGACGGAGAAGCTTTAATTTGGGCTCATCAACGCCTTTTATCACGGCGTGAACAACGTCGCATCCTCATGGTCATTTCTGATGGCGCTCCTGTTGACGATTCGACACTATCGGTCAACTCCAGCAATTATTTAGAAAAACACTTACGCGCAGTGATTCAAGAAATCCAAACACACTCCCCTATCGAACTCATTGCCATTGGAATTGGTCATGACGTCACACGTTATTATCAACGTGCTGTAACAATTATGAATGCTGAAGAACTCGCCGACGCCATAACAAAACAATTAGAAATACTTTTTAGTGATAAAAGAACTCATATTCATAAGAAATGAACCTGCCTTGAATTAGCAACGATTACATTTTAAAAAATTATCTCTATCATTAAACCATCGGAATTTGATGGCTAACAACCTGAGAAGATAATCCCACAAATTGAATATCGAATTTTAAAGAAGCTTCTACTTTACTGGATGCATTATGAGCTCTAAAAGAAATGCTCCAACCATCTTCAAAAATTGTAATGAGTTTGTTTTTACTTTCTGGTTATATTGCGACTGATAAAGTTTTGCTTAGAACTTTCCATTTACGACCATATCCCAGAGTACCATTCAAATTCAAAGACTGAATAATCACCCATTTTTGTCTCGATCTTGTGTTATTTCATTATATTGAAATACACGTATATAGAAAAATATCTCCACTAGACATAGCTCTAAAATGCTGCTCTCACAGAAAATATAATACCTAAACTTTCACCTTCAGTAATACAAAAAGATAAAAGTTGTATTTATTATACGAAAAAAAAGAGGATATTTTAAACACTAAGAATTTCTTTATAAAAGAATCGGCATAAATGGATTCATAGCAATTTTTCGGCAAAAATTGCTAAAGCAAGCGAAAGCCAACCTGTCCCCTAACCTTCCCAAAACAGTACTCACCACGGGTGATCTATCAACATAAGCTCCCATCTCATGGATAAAAGAAAAAATCTTTACTCACATAAAATATAAGAAAAACACGAAAAAAAATATTACTTCATTCACGAAAAAGAACACACCATTATATATCTTATCCGCACTCCTACATTCTTCCTTGCTTCCAAGCTTATTTCACAACAGCGCCCATATATGGCATAATGCAAAATCCAGAATCATCCTTTACTTTACAAGCTACAAGCCAAAAGCAGAATCCTACTTTCAAGTTTCCAATGTTTTTAAGATAAATCAATATACTTTCAGCGCCTAATATTGCACTTTTATTGCATTAAAGCTCTTCATAAGAAGTATTTCTTTCTCAAATGACGTTGTCCGCACGCCAATTCCTCTTATAACATAGGCAAGCAAATGATTTTTATTAACTCAATATAAGAGTATTTAAAACGCGTAAAATTTTATGATATTGGGCTCTTTCACTCAAATGAAAAATATAAGTTATCATTTTAAATCAATCTATTAATAAACATCAGTTGCAATTTCTGTCACATTGAATCATTTGTAAAAGCATATTTAGCCCCTTCTCAAACAAATGACTTTATCTTTTCCTCACAAGAGAATTTTGAAATAAAAAAGCGTTTTGTGTTGGAGTTCTTACTTAAGTTGGTAAATGATAAAGTATCCATTATAACTAACGTGTCACACCAAGCATAGCGTACAATTTTCTTGGCTTCAGGAAAACAAAAAGACAAAAATCCTTATTTGTGACAAACAAAAGAGGAATCATCTTTTGAATGACATTGATAAAGAGGAAGCTTTACGATGTTAAGAATTGTCCCATAAGGAATCAACATCAACAGACTCATAATAATTTTTACCGAAAAATCACCAAAAGCAAGCGATAGCCAAACTGGCATGCCTATCCCTCCCAAAACAGTACTCTCCACCAGTGAACTATCTGCATACCCTGTTATCTTATCAAAAACAGCAAACGAGCTAGAAAAAGCAAGAGCAAAAAACAGCACTGTATCCAAAGCTGAACCAACCAACGCTGCTGCTAAAGGTGCTTTCCACCATGTTTTACGTCGCAAAGGAGTAAAAACCACAATATCAAGGAGTTGCCCAAATAAAAATGCAAAACTAGAAGCAAGTGCAAGCCGTGGTGTCGCCAATATCCAAGAAACAAAGACACCCGTAAAAAAACCAGCATAAACCACACGCCGCGCAGCAGATGGACCATAAAAACGATTGGTCAAATCATTGATTAGAAAAGCAAATGGATAGGTAAAAGCCCCGTAAGTCAACAGCTCATTCAAATCAAACCAATAGACAGGATATTGAACTAAAATATTAGAAGCCGTGACAGCAAGGCACATTGCAAAAATAGAAAAAACAACATACCTTTTCTTTTGCTGTTCTAATAAAAGACCGCTTGAAGACATTTTTTTTAACCTGGGATATGGAACCAATAAAATGAAACGATCAACCTGCAAAAAACCTAACTTCTAGAACAGAAAACCGAAATCAAAGCATTAATAAACCAAAAAGAATGGCGCTAACAATTATGCTGCCTGTTCAGCCTTTTGCTCACCTTCTTGCTCAGCTTTTTTCTTAATGATTTGGCGTTTTAGCAAACGCGCACGTTGCGACAACTCTTTATCGTCTGCTTTAATCAAAAAACCATCAAGACCACCGCGGTGCTCAACAGAACGCAATGCATTTGCTGAAATACGCAAGCGATAACTTTGCTGTAACACCTCTGAAATCAATGTCACATTGCAAAGATTTGGTAAAAAACGACGCCGAGTCTTATTATTCGCATGGCTAACATTATTACCATACAGAACCGTCTTCCCTGTCAATTCACATGCACGAGACATAAACTTCACCCTTAAACTCTAAGAAACTTTCAAATCCCCATACCCAAAGGACACAATGAACGCAAAACACGCGCAATGCAACCTTGAACGGGCATCATTGGGAAGTTTCTTTCTAATAGGGGGTCGACAACAAAAGGTCAAGTCTTTTATAAAACCTTTTTCATCTCTTGTTGGCTTATTTTTCATCTTTTTCCTCAATAAGGCGTGCAAATTCTGCCAAAAAGCGTACAAAATGTTTCTTTTAATATATACCATGTTAGAATAAAAGCCTATTGTCCCGAAAGGAAGCACAAATCATGAGCAAAAAAGACCCCCCCATGACAAAGCTTCAGGGAAATTCTTGCCGTTTTTCTTCTTTTTTATTTGGAACTTTATGTATTTGTTTTTTTCTTCTCTTCAGTGCATTAGGTATATGGCAAGTACAACGGTTAAACTGGAAAACAAATCTTATTACCAGTACCAATCAGCGCATTCATTTACCCCCCATAAAAGCCCCTCCAAAAAATCAATGGTCAGATGTTACTTTTGAAAAATATGAATATCAACCTGTTATTATCACAGGAAAATTTTTAACAGATAAAAATATTTTAGTCACTGCTGCCGCTCAAAATACTACAGGCTATTGGGTTTTGACTCCCTTACAAACTGCTGATAATATACTGATCTTTATCAACCGTGGCTTTATCCCTATGGATGAACGTAACAATTTTCAAAACACAGAGCAATCGCATACAAATGCCTTATCTCAGCAAAATTCTACCACGGACACAGAACAAACAACGATTATAGGTTTATTACGCATGAGTGAAAAAAATGGATTTTTCCCGCGTAAAAATAATCCTGACAAAAATTTATGGTATACGCGCGATCTCCCCGCTATGGCACAAAAACTTGGTTTGTCCACTGTTGCCCCTTATTTCATTGATGCCAGAAAAACATCTCCACAAGCAAAACTTCCCGTCGTTGGTCTTACGATTATCCATTTTCGAAATAATCATCTCGTTTATGCAATCACGTGGTTTATTTTAGCTGCTGGTGTGTTAGGAGGTTTTCTTTTTCTGCTACGGCAAAAAAACTAAAAAAATACCTTTTCCATCTCAAGTAACAAAAATTTTTAGAATCTTGAAAACTGATAAAGAGAACAAAAGCTACCAACTTGCGCCTTTGTTAAATATCGTCATAAACGCTTTTGAAAAATATAAAGTTAAATTTAAAAATGATAGGAAAAATAGGCTCTCATTTTTGTCTTTATAATTTTATATTCTTGCTTCATTAGATTATTTCCCATTTCAGAGATTACTCCAATCGATACACGCAATACTTTCGCCTTCATCTAGTATAAAGGCTAATATAGCAGAGAACATACGGATGCATTTTTTGTTTCACAACTGCTATAAAAATGAGATATTGAGTTATAAGCAACAAAAAAACATTTAATGTCTCAATGAGACTTTTATACCTATCATCACACCTCAAATGAGAGGTTTTTACAGGATAATAGAAAAAGGTGAATCATCCTATATTCTAAAAAGACAGTTTATCCTTTCAGTGTATTTTGCTAAAGGCTTATGCTATAAACGTATAAGCGTGTTTTACTAGAATTTTAACTCTTTCATTTTTAAGGCTTCTGTTATGGGTGTTGTTGCCAAAAATTTTCCCATACCTGATCTTCATCGGGTTCGTCGTGTTCTCTTTTCTGTGTCTGATAAAACGGGTGTGGTTGCTTTTGCACAAGCCCTTCATGCTACTTACAATGTTGAATTAATTTCAACAGGAGGAACAGCAAAAACCCTCATAGCGGCTGGTTTACCCGTAAAAGATGTTGCTGAAGTTACTGGATTTCCTGAGATAATGGATGGGCGTGTAAAAACACTCCATCCTTTGATTCATGGTGCTTTGTTAGGAGTAAGAGAAGATCCTAGCCATAGGGAAGCTATGGAAAAGAACAGCATTCATGGAATTGATCTTTTAGTGGTGAATCTTTACCCTTTTGAAGAGACGATCCTTTCGGGAGCTGATGGGCAAACGACTCTTGAAAATATTGATATCGGTGGACCGGCGATGATTCGCGCTGCGGCAAAAAATTATGCTTATACCGGTGTTGTAACAGCGATAAAAGATTATGATTCGATTCTAGCTGAATTAAAGCAGCATAATGGATGTTTAAGCTTATCTATGCGTCATCAGCTAGCAATGCGCGCTTATGCACACACCGCTGCCTATGATACGGCAATAGCATCGTGGTTTGCACGGGATTTAAAAATTGAAACTCCATCATGGCAGAGTTTTTCCGGTCATCTTGAAAGTGTTATGCGCTATGGGGAAAATCCACATCAACAGGCAGCATTTTATCGCAATAATGAAAAACGTTTTGGTATTGCAACAGCAAAACTTTTACAAGGCAAAGCGCTTTCTTATAACAATCTGAATGATACAGATGCAGCCTTTGAACTTGTGGCAGAATTTGATCCGCAAAAAACCGCTGCTGTCGCTCTTATTAAACATGCCAATCCTTGTGGTGTTGCGGAAGGAGAAAATTTGAAAGACGCTTATTTGAAAGCTCTTATGTGTGATAATGTATCGGCATTTGGTGGAATTGTTGCTTTAAATCAAACCCTTGATGAGGAATGTGCTGAAGAAATTGTTAAAATTTTCACAGAAGTGATTATTGCTCCTGATGCCACAATGGCGGCACGTGAAATTATTGCCAAGAAAAAAAATCTTCGTTTGCTCATTACAGGTGGAGTTCCTGATCCACGCTGTGGAGGACTTCTTGCGAAAACACTTGCAGGAGGCATTTTAGTACAATCACGTGATAACGTGGTAGTCGATGATCTTAAATTGCAAGTAGTGACAAAGCGGGCACCAACTCAAGATGAAATGCGTGATCTTCAATTTGCTTTTCGTGTAGCAAAGCACGTTAAATCAAATGCTATTGTGTACGCGAAAAATAGCGCAACAGTTGGAATTGGAGCCGGACAAATGAGCCGCATCGATTCAGCAAAAATTGCTGCAAGTAAAGCAGCAGAAAGTGCGCAAAGAGCAGGCTTAACAGAAACTCTCACAAAAGGATCTGTTGTTGCATCAGATGCATTTTTTCCTTTTGCTGATGGTTTATTAGCAGCAGCTGAAGCAGGAGCAACAGCAGTTATTCAACCAGGAGGCTCCATGCGTGATGAAGAAGTTATCGCCGCTGCTGATGCACAGGGGTTAGCGATGGTTTTTACAGGAACACGTCACTTCCGCCATTAATAATTTTGCTGCTTTTCTTTTCGTATGAGACAAATGTTTCAAGGAATTTTTCATAATTATCGTATGACTATTGATAACTGTTGAAATGGAAGCAGTTATTCAATCCAAAGAAGCTACACGTGAAGAAGTTTATCACCGCAGAAAATGCACATAATTTAGCCATTGGTTAGGGATAAGATGTTCTTGTTGATATTTTTAATGGTTACCCTTTCGCATGAGGAAAATGTTAAAGGGACATTATCTTGTATGTAGATGCATACCTGCTATGATATTATAACACAACTCTTTTTAGTAATATACTCTATTCTTAAACTAAAGAGTGTAATGAAAAGTTTGAGTAGGGGATATGAATATTCTACGTTTTTATAGTAATTGGCGCCGTTATCGTCGAACCGTTAATGCGTTAAGTCGTCTTTCAACATATGAACTTAGTGATCTTGGAATTTGTCGAGGTGATATTGATTCAATTGCACGACGTTATTCGCGTAAATCTTTATGAAAATTGTTTAAGATATTTGAGAGAATGCTTTGCTATAAAAAAGCGCGCATTTTGTGGTTTGTTATTATAACTTCATTTTTAGTATAATAACAAAGAGCAGAAGAGTTATTTTTCTCGGCCATTGTTATGTATTGTTTCTCGAATTTTCAATGCTTCTGTGATGTACAACATTTGATTTGTAATAATAATTTAGCGTTATTCATATTAAATTAGAACCCCGAATACCGTAAAATTCTTCCATTTCAAATCTGTGTATGTTGAATCAACCAAAACCATTCGCCTGCACGTTACAAGCGCGGGGAGAGCTGTATGGATAAAAGCTATTAAGAAAAGGCTAAAAATGCCTCTTATGAACTATCTCTAGTGCCAAGAGCTTGTTACAAACATTGGGCACTGATCAATAGTGTGATAGTGCCGAACTGCTCCTTCATAAGCATAAAGATGGGGGGGCTTAATGGATTTACCGTTATACCCATCACGGGCATCGTCGCAAAATAGCTTGGAAGCGTTAAGGAATTTTTCTTTAAAATAAGTTCGTGAATATACAATACAATAGCGCTCTGTTTTTCGTGAAGAACGTAATCCTATTAATGCAACTCTCTCAGAGAGAAATATTGATCCCAACAGCACACTTAAAAATTTATCGAAGATAAGAACGACTTAATTTTCTCTCTATATCTTTAAAGGATCAAAATCCTTAACTAGTACTCATCTGTCAACAATGGTCTTTCAAAAACCTTTTTTTCTGAAGCCAATTCCTTTAGCATCACCTCATGAGATTCTATGAGCAAACCTTGCCTAAAAACATCCAACCCATACTCCCAAAAAATGCTTCGTGTATAAAATTGATATGATCTTCAAATTTTGAGAATATTACCACAATAAACGATGATGTTTTGCGACACGCAAGATAAAACGCAATATACTATGGGTTGGAACAATGTTCTAATTTTTTATCAAACGCTTTACGGATAAAACGCCAACGAACTTTTTCCTGAAATGCAGGACGAAAATATAAAACAATCTGTTGTGTCCGTTGTGGACCTGTTAATTCTGCAAAATCAATCGAATCTTCAAGACAAATATCTGCGTCAGGCGATATAAAATACCATATTTGTTCACTCTTCACGTTCTCATTCTTTACGGCTAAACACACACGTTTGCCATCATAGTTAACTTCAACTTGTGGATGAAGATGAAACCGAACAGCAACATGATTTTGTTCATTTTGCACACTCTTGTGTCTCTTTCCCCCTTTATTTGGCATAAAAAAGCGATCAAAACCTTCAATCGTATCTCCATTTGTCGCCAAAATAAGACCACGCTCATGAATAAGATTAAAGGGTCGCATATAACCATTATGACTCGCAATAAAACCCGTCTTCTCTGAATCCTCTATACGGCACACTTGAACGTCTGTTGGTCCATCAAACAAAAATGGCGCGCCATTTTTGTTTTTATGATAAAAAGCACCCACTGAACAATCATTAAGCGTAGCTGTTGAATGTGCTGCAGTAACACGCCCTAAATGTCGATACTCTTCCCGCCCATCAGGATTAACACCGGCATTGATAATAAAACGGTGCCCTTGTGAAGACATTTCAAAAGACAAACACCCCGAACAAGCCTGCTGTGCTACAGAGCGAGGTGGAAACTTTCCTGTATCTGCAAGCACTGTTGTTTGATTGGCTTTTAAGCGCTGAAATCCTGAATAACGGGCATAACTAAAAGGATGTCCTCCTGTTTCATCAAGCTCCAAAAGTGATGATAATCGTTCCGATACAAGGGGACCAACCCCATTAAAATGGGCCAACGTTTGATCCTCATGGATAAAGAATCGTAAAGCTGGCAACATACGCTCAACAGAATCAATCAAAATACGGGGTGCTGTTTCATTGCTACGCATAAAAAGATGCCGTAACGACAATAAATCCGATAACAAATTCAGCAAAATAACAGGACTACGGGAAATATGCCCACCATCAACTAGGATTTGACGGGAAAGCTCCTCTATAAGTGTGGTTTGTACCTTTTTTTTCACTGCCGCTGAAACAGGCAAAGCAAGAGATGCGAATGTCAAAGCCACTGCTGCTTGTAAACGTTGATCATTGTGCTCCATACTACAAACTGTTACGCGCAAATAACGAAATTGCAAACCAAGTGCACGTAAAAAGCGTTTTTCAAACCGTTCACTTGCCCCTTCTAACAACATTTTCGAATGACAAATCCATGAAATCAAGCGCCGCGCCACAACAGGATCACTCCAAGCAAGCCCTTTTACCTTCTTACCAGCATGGTCAAACCAGTCTTCTAAAAGAGAGCGTGCATGTGCAGAAGCTAAATCACTTCCTGCTGCCTCCATATGGCGCAACCAATGAAAATCATGTAGAGCCGCTTCCCATTCTAGCGTTGGTGGAACCAATGAAAACGGCGAAACAGCACCAGAATGAACAATGTGACCAGCAAAAGCAAAACGACCATGATAAAATTCATGCGCCATCATCGGATCAGCTACATGCAAATCCATGGGATGCGCTAAAATTTTATGAGGACGAAACCCTGAAAATCGCCAACGAAACAATGGTCCAACCCATAAACGCCGCATAACATTCTGTATCGTATCGATACAGGCTGCCACTTTTACCTGAGGAGCTTTTACCGCAACCGCCAAAATTTCATCTCCATTTATGCTGAATCAAATACAATTTCGACCATTTTTGTAAATGAAGCGTTAATTAAGCAATTTTTCGTAAGCGCGCAGCGAAAAAACCATCCATTCCTAAAAATACGGTTTTCTCAGCATCAAAATTTTTATGACAAAAATCCGCAGGCGTTGTCCGTAACATCCCCCCACAAAGCAAATGTTCCAGTGCTCCCATTTCCTCTGGATAAATAGGGTCTAAAACAATGTCATTGCGTGTCGATAAAATTTTCTCAATAAGATGTTCACCTTCTTCTCTTGCCAATGAACAATTGGAAAAAACAATCCGCCCCCCCTCCTTCACCAAAGAAATTGCTGCGACAAGCAAATCATATTGCAACGCCGCTAACTTGACGATATTTTCCCTCGATTTCGTCCATAAAATATCCGGATGACGACGGATTGTTCCTGTAGAAGAACAAGGAGCATCAAGAAGAACCGCATCAAAAAGCTGTGTTGAATGGAAATTTTTCACATCGCCCTGCCAAATATGAACTGAAAAATGAAGCCGTTCCATATTTTCTTTTAAACGCTTTATGCGGTTAGCAGAAAGCTCAATTGCTGTCACTTCTGCCCCCTGCAAAGCCAATTGTGCTGTTTTCCCCCCAGGGCTTGCACAAAGATCAGCAACGCGTTTACCCTCAATATTCCCAAGTAAACAAGCAGGCAAGGCTGCGGCAAAATCTTGAACCCACCAAGCTCCTTCACAATAGCCTGGTAAATCAGAAACAGAACACTCCAGACGATTCAATCGAACAGAGCCATTAGGCAACACAACACCGCCAAGTCTTTCAGCCCATCCAACGCTATCAGATTTCACTGTCAAATCGAGAGGGGGTTCCATACTTTGAATTGCTATAATCTGATGTGCCTTTTCTGTTCCATAAGCTGATATTAAAAGCTGTCCAAACCACGCTGGCACACCTTCAATGGTAGGAACTTGTTGGCGTAAAGGCTCTGCCTCACGTGCAACATTGCGCAAAAGAGCATTCACCACCCCTGAAAAACGGCGCATTCGAGGATCAAGTTTCGCCACACGCACAGCTAAATCAATAGCCGCATGATCGGGAATATCAAGATAAAGAATTTGTGCAACACTGATATGCAAAAGATGCTGAAGTGAAAGTGCTTGTGAAGGCAAAGGACGCGCCAAAAAGCGTGAGAGAGCCGCCATAATCTGCCCTCGATGACGCAATGAAGCTGTTAAAATAGCCCGACATAACAAACGATCTCGTTGTGAAAGCTTCAAATATTGTGGATGTCCGTGTTCATTATCCGTCAAACCAGACAGAGGCGTGTACTTATCAACTACCGCCCCCAAAAGACGCACACACACCTGTCGAACAGCTAATCCTGGAACATTTTTTTCAGACACATGCCCCGCTTTTTTGTGTTTCAAAACACCACCTTTATATCACAGTTTTCTCAAGAGCTCTCTCAATAATTCTATGAACGAGATCTTTTTGAATTTTCATAACGAAGCCAAGAAGGACGTTTTGTAACACGCTGAAAAGAACTGTTTTCTTGTTCACCTAATACATGAGCCTGACCACTATGAAAATCTGCATAATTCATCCCGCTGCTTTTTTCATGTATAGCGTCTTCTTTATTCCATCCCACACTTTTGGTAAGAGCCCCTTTCATCTCTTCTGCTTGCCGATAAAGAGCAGCAATACGATTTGCAGTTGCTGGATGTGTCGAAAAAAGACTATCCGCTCCCTCACCGCTCAAAGGATTAATAATAAACAGATGCGCGGTTGCTGGATTATGCTCTGCTTCTTCATTATATACCCCATGCGCCCCATCAGCAATTTTACGCAATGCCGAAGCCAACCATAAAGGATTACCACATATTTCAGCCCCTCTCCGATCCGCAGCATATTCCCGTGTACGGCTAATCGCCATTTGCACCAGCATCGCTGCAAAAGGCGCCACGAGCAATGCAATAAATCCTCCAATTGCCCCAGCGCCATGAGAATCTTCTGAAGAGTTACGCTGTCCTCCCATAAAGAAAGCAAAATTACCAAGCATTGAAATTGCCCCTGCAATCGTTGCGGTTAGAGTCATTGTTAACGTATCACGATGCTCAATATGTGCGAGCTCATGCGCCATAACGCCGGCAATTTCCTCAGCGCTTAACCGCTCTAACAACCCAGTACTTGCAGCAACAGCTGCATTTTGCGGATTACGTCCCGTTGCAAAAGCATTTGGCTGTGCATTCTCAATAACATAAATTTTTGGTTGAGGAAGAGAAGCTTTTTTAGCTAAATCGCTTACAATCTTATAATAAACTGGTGCTGAATGCTGATCAACTTCACGCGCCCCGTACATGCGTAAAACGATTTTATCTGAATTCCAATAAGAAAAAAAGTTTAAACCACTTGCCATTAAAAGAGCAATGACCATGCCACCACCCCCTCCAACAAGATAACCAACTCCCATAAAGAGAGCAGTTAAAAAAGCCAAAAGCATAGCTGTACGCATTATATTCATTACTCAAAAAACTCCATGATAAAAGTCAATCAATACTATATGATGGTGTTTTCTTTCTGCTTCTTCAATGGAATAGGTGTAAAATGAATAAAAAAGATGAGAAAACAAGCAAAAAAAATGCAACTGACGTTAAACAGCAATCTCTTTCTCCCGCAGCACAACGCGCTCTCCAAGAAGCTGAAGAAAGACGAAAACACGCAGCAAAAAAAGAACAACCTTTAGAAAATGGTGGACGCGGCGGCAAGGACCCTTCCCGCTATGGAGATTGGGAAATTAAAGGCCGCGCCATTGATTTTTAAAACCATTGATTTAAAAAAACCAACGCGATTTAAACAAGCAGCTTTTTAAAGAAGATCCGTTTTTGATAGACAAAAACGGATAATATTTATTTTTCTAAAGCTTTTAAAAACACGTTGATTAAACAACCATGCTTCTTATGCTGTAGCAGATTCTGCTTCAGCCGCTGCAGCTGCTTCTTCTGCCGCTTGCTTTGCTGCTGCTATACGTTCTTGTGCTTTTTTACCCGGTTCACCTTTATGTGGATTATTACGAGTTGGACGCTTTTTCAAGCCAGCTGCATCTAAAAACCGTAAAACGCGATCTGTTGGTTGAGCCCCTTGCCCAAGCCAATATTGGATACGTTCTTCATTAAGTTTCACCCTCGGTCCATCTTTAGGCAACATTGGATCCCATGCACCAACACGTTCAAGAAACCGCCCATCGCGCGGACTACGAACATCTGCAACGACGATATGATAGTAAGGACGTTTTTTTGAACCTCCACGGGACAAACGAATTTTCAATGCCATATTTTATCTCCTATTGTCAGCTCTGGCTTTCGTTTAAATTGACTTTTTTGTTTTTTGCTCTTCAGCAATAACTTCATGATGACTCACAACTTCTTTAATAATAAATTTTAAAAATCTTTCAGCAAAATCAGGATCAAGATGACTATCTATAGCCAATTGCCGCAAACGCGCTACCTGATATTGCTCACGCAGAGGATCTACTTTAGGCAAATCATAACGGGCTTTTAAGCGCCCAACAGCTTTCGTACAACGAAACCGCTCTGCTAAGATATGAATCAAGGTTGCATCAAAATTATCAATGGATGCTCGTAAATGTGCCAATTCGTTTAATACTGTTTCCTGCATTATATTCCTTTCCCTCTTTACATCTTATTTTTTCTTAGGATGCTGAGGAAAATTTCCCCCATCGACAATGCCATTGGAAAGACCAGGAAATGTAGGTCCACGCTTAGGAAGTCCGGGCAAGAGCTTCCCTCCATTACCATTTTCAATTTGCTTTTGAAGCATTGAGAATTGCTTTGGATCCAATCCCGACAAATCCGGTATAGCTGGAGAATCCCCTCCCAAGTTTCCCATACCACCAAAACCCATTTTGGAACCAAGGCCTCCCAACATTTTTCCCATAAAACCACTTTTTCCTTTACCACCCATGGCTTTCATCATATCAGCCATTTGGCGATACATCTTCAAAAGTTTATTAATATCAGCCGCTGTCGTACCAGACCCCTTAGCAATTCGTTGTTTGCGGCTATGTTTTAAAAGCTCTGGATTCGCCCGCTCTTTGGGTGTCATAGATGAAATAATGGCCAATTGACGATCAAACAAACGATCATCAAACCCCGCAGCCGCAATCTGCTCTTTGACCTTCCCCATTCCTGGCAACATGCCCATAATACCGCCCATTCCACCCAGTTTTTTCATTTTCTGCAACTGTTCTGCAAGATCATTCAGATCAAATTTTCCGGCTTGCATTTTTTTTGCAAAAGCAGCAGCTTTCTCGTGATCCATTGTTTCAGCAGCTTTTTCAACCAAAGAAACAATATCCCCCATTCCGAGAATACGATCAGCAATACGACTGGGATGAAATTCTTCTAAAGCATCTATTTTTTCACCAGTTCCAATTGCTTTAATTGGTTTACCTGTAACAGCACGCATAGAAAGAGCAGCGCCACCACGCCCATCACTATCCATCCGTGTTAAAATAATCCCCGTAATCCCGACACGCTCATCAAAAGAACGAGCAAGATGAACGGCATCTTGCCCCGTCAAACTATCAGCCACCAACATAATCTCATGAGGAAGGGAACATGCTTTAATTTCAGCCAATTCGAGCATCAAAGCTTCATCAATATGATTACGTCCTGCTGTGTCAAGAAGAAGCACGTCATAACCACCCAATTTAGCAGCCTGTACGGCACGTGATGCAATATCAACGGGCAGCTGACCCGCAATAATAGGCAAGCTTGCAAGTTTTGCCTGTTCTCCCAATTGGCGCAATTGCTCCTGTGCAGCGGGACGGCGTGTATCTAATGACGCCATGAGAACTTTTTTATTGTGCTTATCAGTAAAACGTTTTGCAAGCTTTGCTGTTGTGGTTGTTTTTCCCGAACCTTGCAAACCAGTCATCATGATAACAACTGGAGCTGGTGCATTTAAATCACTCAGAACGCTTTCACTTCCAAGAATATGAACCAATTCATCATGAACAATTTTAACCACCATTTGGCCTGGTTTAATTGATTTAACGATTTCGGCCCCAACAGCTTTTTCCCGAACTCTATCGGTAAAAGAGCGCACAACATCAAGAGCAACATCAGCTTCCAATAAAGCGCGACGAATTTCACGCAGCGCCTCTACAACATCCTGATCCGATAAAGCGCCACGTCCCGTCAAATGAGACAGGATAGAACCAAGTCGCTCTTGCAAGGATTCAAACATCATTTACCTCATTGTTGCATAACAAACAAACCAAAATAGCATCCGAGAACGCATCGCGCCGTCGGATGTTGACCTCTGAGATCTCTTTATACCCTTAAACTGGGGTCTCAGTCGGTGGCTCCAAGTTAATTTTGTCACTGAAAGCTTGCTCCTTCAAACAATAAAACCCCAGCTTTGTCAAGTTTTATCATAAAATATCTTTTTATACGAAGAAATAAAAACAACAAATACTATACTTCAAAACTTTCAACTTCAACACGCATAAAACAACCTGTTTCCTGTTCCATGCTCCATAATTTTCCGCTAGAGATATCAAACCAAACACCATGCAATGTCAAAAAACCTTGATCTTTGCGAAGCTTTATCCACGGAAACGTCTCTAAATTTCTCAACGAATGGCGAATAGAAAGCTGCTCTAATGCCGTCTGTTTTTCTGGCCAAGACAGCGACTTATTATTCAAAACGATTTCTGCTGCTGGTGCTAAGAGACTTATCCATTGACCGATAAAATCATTTGATAATAAAGATTTATATGTCTCATTAAGAGCAGTACGAATGCCTCCACAATGGGCATGACCAAAAACGACAATATGTCTCACCTCAAGCAATTGCACAGCATATTCAAGAGCTGCTGATGTTGCGTGATATTGGTCATCAGGAGAAAAAGGAGGAACCACATTCGCCACGTTGCGCAGGGTGAAAATTTCCCCTGGCTTAGCATCAAAAATCATTTCTGGTACTGCACGCGAATCACAACAAGCAATGACCAAAACTTCAGGTTTCTGCCCCTCAATCGCCAATTGCTGATAATCTGCTATTTTATATAAAAAATGATTGTTTATAAAGTTTTGGTAACCACTTAAAAGTCTTTCTGGTAAATGCGCCATTCTCTCTTTACTTTTGCTTCTTTTTTTACTTTCATTTTGTATATTTTAAAAAACAAACTATTAACATACAAAAATACTAAAAGTGCCCTTTCCTTGAAGCAAAATATTTCTTTAAAGTACAAAATATTACTAAAAAATAGCAAAAACAAACTCATTCTTTCCAAATAAAGAGCTATTTTCTTTAGAAAGAAGGTGTTACAGTATATAAAAAATATAATGGTCTGCTTTTAATAAAGACCCCTTAAGAGCAAAAAGGGAGAGTGAATGTGTTGCAACAAAAAAAAACAGAGACAAAAAACACCCAAGATAAAATAGAACAAATCCTTTTTGCCCAAACCGATAAAGAAGATATTGCTTATTACGAAAATGAAGAACTTCAAAAAGCCACAGCCATCGCGGTAAAAGCTTTTAATCTCCATCAGACGGGAAAAAATACCATCTGCTTTGAGCAAAATTTAACCCGCAGTAACAGACCTATAACCGTTATCACGCTTGTCAATGATAACAAACCCTTCCTTCTGGATTCTATTTTAAATGTTTTTAATCAACACAAAAACCATATCTATTTGATTGCACACCCCATTATTGATTGTGCTTCTGGAAAACGCATCAGTCTGATGCAAATTCACATCGAGTCATTAAACAAACAGCAAATACAAAAACTTGAAAATGAACTCACCTTAGTTCTTGAACAGGTTAATGCTGCTGTACAAGACTGGAAACCTATGCTTGAAGAAGTTGAAAAGCAGATTCATGCCTACCAAATAAGTCTTCCCCCACACTACAAACAAGAAGGCGAAAAAGCTATTGAATTTCTTCACTGGCTAATGGACGATAATTTCATTTTCCTTGGTATGCGCACTTACAACTTCATCAAAGACCAAAAACCCCTAAAATCCTTTACAGCCAGTAATATTGAACTTGGTATACTCACGGATGCTTCTATTCATATTGTTGACGATAAAAGCATGAAAGAACCTCCTCAAGAAGTTTTATCCTTCATGGAAAGCGATAATCTGTTTATCGTGACAAAAGCGAACAGCCGCTCCAAAATTCACCGTTCTGTTTGGCTCGATTATATTGGTCTTAAAATCTTTGATAAAGAAAACCAACTCTGTGGAGAATTACGCATTGTAGGGCTTTTTACCTCCTCAGCTTATACACGTTCTATTTTGCAAATTCCTTTCTTAAAAGAAAAAGCCCGAACTATTATTCAACGTCTTGGACACAATCACGCCGATTATTCAGGAAAAGCACTCATCAGTGCTTTAGAAACCTATCCAAGAGATGAAATGTTTCGCTCTGATGTTGATACATTGACAGAAAACACTAAGCTTATTCTACAATTAGATGAGCGCCCACGTTTACGGGTTCTTGCCCACACTGATTCTTTTGGACGCTTTGTTTCTATCCTTGTCTACGTACCGCGTGACCAATATAGCAGCAGCCTGCGTGAAAAAGTTGGCGAACATTTTGTAGAGCTTTATAAAGGTGACTTTTTTGAATCTTATCCGCTATTTTTGGAAAGCCCCCTTATACGTGTCTATTATATCATCCATCGCAAAGGAAACGAAACTGTTCCCCTTCATGAGCGCTCCACACTTGAACAACATGTACGTTCGATTGCACGAAGTTGGGAAGACAGGGTTCAAGCCATCGCTCTTAACAAGAAAATAACAGAGCAACAAACACGTCTAGCCAGTGAATTCCCCAACAGCTATCGTGATTTATTTTCAGCTGAAGACGCTATTAACGATGCCGGACATATTCTAAGTCTTCATGATGAAAAGCCCCTTTTCGTGATCTTTTATCACGCACAAAACAAAGAAAAACAGTGCATTTCTCTTCGGCTTTTTCACCGCCATGAAGCACTTGCCCTTTCCAAACGTGTACCACTCCTTGAAAATATGGGGTTTCGCGTTATTGCTGAACAAACCCTTGAATTACCAGATGGCAATGGGCGCTCTGTGTATCTTCATGATATGCAGCTAGAAAGTACTTTCCAACGCTGTATCGATTTTGAAAAAGACGGTCAAAAACACGCCGAAACCTTTGAAGCCATTTGGGCACAAAATGCTGATAATGACGGCTTTAATGCTCTCACCCAAACAGCTGAGCTTGATTGGCATGAAATTGTTATTTTGCGCCATTATGGGCGCTATCTCCAACAAGCTGGAATTCCTTATTCGCAAGATCGCGTTGCCCAAACTTTAAATGCTTATCCTGACATTACCCAAGATCTTTATGCTTTATTTCATTTAAAATTTCATCAAAGCCATACAGAAAAAGAACGAAAAAAAAACCAACAAGTTATTCAAAAGCGCATTGAAGAAAAATTACGGAAAGTCTCTGGTTTAGACGATGATCTCATTTTACGCCGTTATTGTAACCTTATCGAGGCGAGTTTACGAACGAATGCCTTTACGACTCTTCCTGATGGAAGTCCACGGCGTATTTTAGCCACCAAATTAAATCCACGCCAGATTGAAGGTTTGCCTGAACCGCGCCCTTACCGAGAAATTTTTGTTTATGGACCAGAAGTTGAAGGGGTCCATTTGCGTTTTGGACCTATCGCTCGTGGCGGCATTCGTTGGTCTGACCGTGCATTAGATTACCGCACCGAAGTGCTTAGCTTAGTCAAAGCCCAACAAGTTAAAAATGCGGTTATCGTTCCTGCAGGTGCAAAAGGTGGATTCTATCCCCATCGGCTTCCCCAAACAAATGACCGTGCTGTCATCATAGAAGCAGCACGACAAGCTTATACAGACTTTATAACAGCTTTGCTCTCCATTACAGACAATCTGATTAACGGCAAAATAAGTTCTCCCCACAATGTCATCTGTCATGATGACCCTGATCCCTATTTTGTTGTTGCAGCGGACAAAGGAACAGCAACTTTTTCTGATACAGCCAACGCCATCAGCCAAGCAAACCACTTTTGGCTTGATGATGCTTTTGCCTCTGGAGGTTCAGCAGGTTACGACCACAAAGACATTGGTATTACAGCTAAAGGTGCATGGGAAGCCGTCAAAAGACATTTTAGAGAGTCATTTAATCACGATATTCAAACAACGCCCTTCACCTGTGTCGGTGTTGGCGATATGTCTGGTGATGTCTTTGGCAATGGAATGCTGCTTTCCAAACAAACAAAATTGATTGCCGCTTTTGATCACCGCGATATCTTTATTGATCCAGATCCGAACATAGACGAAAGCTATGCAGAGCGTACGCGTCTCTTCAGACTACCTCGCTCAAGCTGGCAGGATTACGATAAAACCAAATTATCAAAGGGCGGTGGTATCTTCTCACGAAAAGAAAAAACCATTACCCTCTCACCTGAAGCAGCACAAGCCATTGGTTTCGAAAAACAAACAGGAACACCCTTTGAAATTATCTCTGCTCTTCTCAAAGCCCCTGTTGATCTTTTATGGTTCGGTGGCATTGGTACTTATATCCGTGCTGCAACAGAAAATGATGCCCAAGTAGGTGATCGCGCAAATGATGCAATACGCATTACCGGAGAACAAGTGCGTGCAAAAATTATTGGTGAAGGAGCTAATCTTGGTGTTACACAACGTGGACGGATTGAATATGTCTTAAATGGTGGTCGATGCAATACGGATGCCATTGACAATTCTGCTGGTGTGAATTGTTCTGATATTGAGGTCAATCTCAAAATTGTTCTTGCATCAGCACTACGTGCCAAAACGTTAACTCGCGAAGAACGCAATAAGCTCTTGAAAAAAATGACGCCTCAAGTCGAGCAACTCGTCTTGCGCAACAATTATCTACAACCTCTTGCGCTTTCTTTGGCGGAAAACCAGAGCACTGCTGATTTGCCCTATCAAATACGCTTTATGCACGACTTGGAACAAAAAAAGCTTCTAGATCGCAGAGTTGAAATACTCCCTGATGAGCAAATTTTACGACAAAGAACAACCCAAGGCAAAGGTCTTCTCCGTCCAGAACTCGCCGTTATTTTTGCCTATGCTAAATTGACCTTAAAAGAAGAAATTGCTAATAGCCCCATTGTTGATGATCACTATTTCAATACAGCCTTGCTGAACTATTTTCCAACCCAAATTCAAGAAAATTTTAAGAAGGAAGTTATTAACCATCAATTGCGTCGTAATATTATCGCAACGCTGATTGCCAACGATATTGTAAATCGTGGAGGCCCCACTTTTGTTAATAGACTACATGATGCAACAGAACAAAAGACTGAAAATATTATTCGCGTTTTCATTGCCATCCGCGATGGTTTCGAAATTCCTCAATTGTCTGAGCAAATTGATAAGCTTGATAATAAAATACCCGGTCTTGTCCAAAATAAATTCTACGCAACAATGACCCCAATGCTCTTTGAAACAACCAATTGGGGTTTGCACAACATAGATCTCTCACGTCCATTAGAAGAAATTGTAAAAACAATAAAACAAGCCCGTAGCGTTATTGAAAAAGAGCTTATGCATTCTCACGGCAACGATATTAAGCAAAAGATTGAAGAAAAAGCATTACACTACAGCGAAGAGGGAGCACCAAAAGCATTAGCGAAACAATTAGCTCTCTTGGAAGCTGCTTCAACAATCTGTGATATTTCTTTGATTGCAAAACAAAGCAACAGTGATCTTATTAAAACCGCAGAGATCTACTTTTCACTTGCGCAAATCATTCGTATAAACCGCATTAACGAAGCAAGTCGTATAATTCCTGTAGTAGATTATTATGATAGTATGGCTTTAAGCCAAGCCAAAGAAAATGTTTCTGAAAGCTTTCGGCAAATCGTTATGAAAATCCTCAAAAATTATGGAAAGAAAAAAGATCCTTTTGACACTTGGAAAAAAACAGAAGAAGATCATATTCACAACATTACAAACCGCATTAGCGCCCTTATTGAAAATGATCTCAATATTTCTCGTTTTACTTTTGCAGCAGGATTGATTTCTCAACTTCAAAATATTGGCTTTCAAACCTAAAGAAAATACAAAACGACCCTCTCAATCTCCCGTTCTATCCCACCACCACAACAAACCAACTAAGACAGAGCAGAAGTTTGCATTTTAGACATAACACCAAAAATAAAAATCTCGCTATTTATCACAATAGAATTGTTTGCAACAATTTCAAAAAAACAACAGGATTGATTTCTCACCCTAAAAACATAAACTTTCAGACTTAAAAGCAGTAAAGAAAGGACTAAAAATGCCCCTCATAAACCGCCTCAAGTGCCAAAAGCTGCAGTAAGATTGAGAATTAGCAAATATAAGCAAATATAATATGATGATGTTTTCCCCTAGCTTGTTACTCCGTAACCGAAAAGATGATGGTGCTTAATGGCTTTATCCTTATACCATTCACAGGCGACATCGTGAAATAGGAAGCACTGAGAAATATTTTTTTAACAAATGCGTAAAATCGAATAAAAAATGACAGTAAAGATGGATGTTGATTTTCCCCTTTACAACTTCATATCTTCCTACAACTAGGCTATTTACTTGTTTTAAGAGGTTACACCCAAACAGATATATGCAATATGCTCATTCCATATATAAAGACAAAGGTTCCTAAAAAGAACCACACCACCTGTATAAAAAGGCAATTCAGCATACTTTAAAATACCACTTTTCCATACAAACACTGTTACTATATGTAGTTTGACATAAGATTTTGTACTAAGTGAAAAGAGGTTGGACGAGTTAGGAGTAGGTGGTAATTTTTTATTTTTATAGCTATTTTTTTACCATTAAATACGCATTTTGTTAAAATAAATTTTTAACACTCTAAAATTGCAAAAAAGTGTGAAAATCAGAAAAAGTCGAAATTTGGTAGTAAAGATGAAAAAAGGCTTCGGTACAATACCTAAAGTGGAGCAAGACGACCAAGTTTTAAAAAGCCTAATTTTACCCACCCATTGTTAATGAGCAAGGAAAGAACGGGAGCGCCATCCGCATTTTTAGGCAAAGCACCCAAAATAAAAAATAACGCTTGAAGATTATTGGCTTGCGCGGGAAATAAGCGCTGCAGAGTGTCAAGAAGCTTCATAGACTGAATAAGGACAAGTTCAAATTTTGCTGTCAAATATCCTTCATCATCAAAAGAAAAAGGTCCACTAATACGCACTGCACCACCTGTATGAAAAGTCAATTCACCTTGCTTTAAAAGTCCACTTTTTCCATACAGTCGTTGTTGCCAATTTTTTTCTTCATCTTCAGACAGAAAAGACATGTCATTTAAAATCCATTTCAAATTGCCATCAATTTTAGGAATATCAACAAAAGAAGATTTTAAAAAGGGAGAAGCATCAAAACCGTCAAAAGTTATATGTCCCGATAAATTATTCTTTTCATGTTTTAGATCAAAACGCAAAAATTCTGCCGTTATTTTTTGAAGCATATCTTGTGGCTCTAACGGCTGAATAATCACGTCATGCGTATTTTGCAAAGATGCCGGATCTTCAATATTTTCTTGTGTCGTTTTTTTATCTGTCGTTGGTGCTCTTAATGCTTCTTGAAGCTTTTGATCTTCAGGGGAAGAGGAAAAAGATGAAATCTCAAGCCCTTCAGCTATAAACTTCAATGTTTTACCCGTTTTCCAATAAGGCTCTGTTTCAATCACCAAATTGCGCCAATGCGATACTATGGGAGTTTTTCCGGAAAAAACAATTAATGCAGGAGAATGAACATTAAACTCGACCAAATGAGGTGCGTAAATTGGTGCACCAGCTGTCAAACGCCCCGTCGATAAAGAAACCCCATGTAAAGGCCAAGAAAATTGAAACTTGTCACAAACAACACCGACACGTAAAGGATAACCATCCCTGTGCACATTCTCACATACCGCCGCCATATTATGGGAAGATACTTTTGTGAATATATTAGAAACATAGTCTTCTATTTTACGCGAAAAAAAAACCAGAGTGCGCTATAAATAAATATCAGAGCAAGACAAAAGAGCCCACAAATTAAATAACTCAAAGAAAAACTTTTTTGTGATGATGGTATTTGAAAGGATTTAGACAATATTCAAACTTTCTTTATCTCTTAACTTCCTCCCCACCCTAAAAAGGATAAAGATTCCCAACCACGTTCAGTTTATACACAATCCAACTTCTTAATCCACCGGATTTTATCTACTGATCACTTCAAGAAGTCCCTATACATCGTTCTAAAGTACAGTATCTCATAAGCTCAATAAACAAGATTTTCTTAAAAAAACCCATTACACCCTTTAACAAAAAACACCTCATGTGTAAAGTTTTACATAGATTTTCTACCTCTAGCTTAAACCATACTGTTTTACAGCACAACAAAAATGATAATGAATAGTGTTTCTTAACGATAAAGCCATTGAGCCCCCCATCTTTACGCTTATGGAGACCCCAAAGCCAGCACCATCATTATATTTGGCTAGCCCCCAAATGTTGCGACAGCCCTTGGCACTTAAGACAGTTCATAAGAAGCATTTTTAGTCTTTTCTTATACAGTTTTTGCCCACACGCCAGCCCTACTTGTGACATGCAAACAAGAGGTTTTTATTGAGTCAACATACACAGGTTTGGAATGAAAAAACCTTACTATATTCGGGGTTCTCATTCAATATACAAAACCGTGAATTACCTATATAAATCAATTCGTTGTCAACAATCACACAAGTACGGGCGGTGTACAAAAAATCTGGTGTAATGCGCTTTCAAACCATTGGCTCAAAGCTCGATCATAGATTAAACGACCTTTCAAATGTGCACAAGCAGGTTGAGCACCTTTTTCAGTCAATTTATGTGCCGAACGCACGACCAAACGCCGCATCATAGCGCGTGTAAATTCAGCATGAAACTGCAAACCCCATGCATTGTTTCCATAACGAAAAGCTTGTGTAGGATATGTATTCCCTGTTGCCAAAAGCATTGCCTCTTTCGGTAAATCATAAATACCTTCATCATGGAAATGGTAGACCATCTCTGGCCAATTCATCAATTCCTTCCCTTGTGGGGTTGCTTCTAGTGGATACCAGCCGACTTCAACAGTCCCATCACTTCTTGTACCAACGCGCCCCCCTAGATTTCGCGCTAACATTTGTGCTCCAAGACAAATACCCAAAAAAGGCTTATTTTCCTTTAGTGATAACGAAATCCAATCAATTTCCTCACCAATATAGGCTTCGCTGTCATTCACACTCATCGGTCCCCCTAAAATAACAACGCCGGCATAATGCTCTAATGTATCAGGGAGTTTTTGTCCAAAAATAGGACGATAAATATCAAGAACAAAACCATTTTGTTGTAAAAATTTTCCCAACCGACCAGTATAGGTAGAGCGCCGATGAATAACGACAGCAATCCTTGGTTTGTTATTTTTTTGTTTTTTATCAAGACATCTCTGATTTAAAAACATTTTTTAACCAATCACCTCTGCTACCAAGCAAAACTTTATTTTTAAAGCATAAGAGAATAATTTTATTGGACAAGACTAACGATATTTTTTCTTCTAGGTCAATTGTTTCTTCTGAGAAAACATTCGTATTATCAACATTGGTGCAATTTAAAATAAACGAAATTTTTTCCTCGATAAAGATGTTTCTTCTTCTATTTTAACCCCTGGATCATCAACATTTAAGTGAGTTTGACTGAACATTTTTACATCTTTTTCTTTTATATCTTGTTTCTCCACCTGCACATTATGCAAAAGAGAATCATCTACAGGTGTTAATTTTTCAAGCTTCTTATCTCCAACATCATCACTTTTTCCCATAACATACTCTTTGTCTTGCCTTTTCGACACAATATTGTCCGCCTCTAATGTGAGAGAAGGCATACAAGGAGGCGCCTTCCATTCAAAACAGCCCAAACGTCCACTGATTGGAGAAACCACTGACCAAGAAGAAAAAATGGCCCCATCACACATCCACACTGGATCACGTTCAGCACGAAGTGCTAAAGAAAGCCATTGACGCACAGCACCTTGATTGTTTCCCTGTGCCTCTTCAATATCTGCCAACAATAAATAAACACTTTCCCGTGGATGACATTGTAATGCTTTTTGTGCCTTCTCTCTTGCTAATGCTGTTTCACCAGCATCCAAAGCTGCTTTAGCAATAAGGAAAGCCGACTCAAATGCATCTTTATTATAAGAAGCAAGTGTCTTAGCCCTTTTCAATCGCCCAATGGCTCCTTCTTCTCTTTCAAGATAAAGCGCTCCCAAGTCAGGATGAGGCTCCTTTTGCCAAGCCGCTATAATCATTTTATCCGCTTTACGCGTTTCGTTTAATTTATAAAGAATATCAGCAGCAATAACTATTATTGGAACAAAATCAGGCGCCAATTTATGTGCTTTCAAAATAGCTTCACGTGCTTGTACAGGATGTGTATCAAACAAAGAAAGTGCCTGCCCACTTAGTAGTAAAACCTGTATATGCTGCCGCTCTGGAATCGCGCGAATAGAACGCGGGAGAGCTTTTTGCGTTCTTTCAAAAATAGTAAGTGCCTTATCCCATTTACCCTCAGTACTTAACCGATCAAGCACCGCCTGATGCGCCCATAAAAGTGCTGGCGATAAAGTCAGTGCCTCTTCAGCATATTGTTGCGCTGCCTCATAAGCTTTACTCTTCATTGCTTCACGAAACAAACCATAAAGTCCAACCAGTTTTGTCGGATCTTCCTTTCTCATCTCTTCATAAAGACCGATGGCGCGAACAGAGTCATTTTGTAAAGACAAGGTTTGCGCTTGTAAGAGTTTTACCAATGGCTCTTGTTTCCCTGCAAGATATTTAGCAACACGTGCTTCCATTTTTTGCGCAACCATACTATCACCAGCAAAAGTTGCAAGAATCCCCTTTGAAAGAGCTTCGTAACCACGCTTTTGATGGCGTTTATAAAAATAATTGGAAAGAGCATTCGGTATGGAAAAAAAGAAAGACAATAACCACCATAAAAGCACCAGCGTTACAAAAAATAAAATAAGCACACTTAACACTGTAAGAAATGAAGCAGAAAATCTGAAATGCAAAAATGTGAGAACAAAAATACCATTGTGATTAGCAACCCACGTGAAAGCTAAACCGAGGATACAAACAACAAAAATATAAATAAAAACACGTATCATCTTGGGCCTATTTACATCTTTGTTGCTTTAAAAGATCCTTGTTGCACAGACAATAACAATTGCTGCAACAACTGTTGAATAGCAATATGTCTTTCAAGCTGCTTAACAAAATCCATTGAAACATCTTTTGCACTTTGGGGCAATGATTGCCATTCGCTCAAAGCCTTTTCGTAATCACCAGCTTGAATGGCAACTTCCATGCGTGCCGCAATAGCCCCCAGCGTTGTCCCTTCAACATTTCCAATCGGTCGCGAAACAATGAGCCCTTTTATCCACGCTAAAATTCGGTCAAAAAAACCAGCATCTGACGCAACAAGATTTTGCGTACCAACAATTGCATCAGCAACATGAGCAAAATCAACTGAAAGTTGTGCTGAACTTGGAAGACCCACAGTAGCTGTTTTTTGCAACACATCAAGTCCATTAATCGAAGGCGATAATTGTTGTAACAGCTTTAATTCATTATTATAAGATCCACCACGCTCTACAGCATTTTTTAATGAACTAATTGCAGTAAAGAGCGCGGTATCTATTTCTTTTTTCTCACTATTTTTAACAGCAGTTTCTTCCTGTAGTGCTTCTAACTGTTGTTTTAACGCAGCAAGATCATTTGCATTGCTCTGCCCAACAGACAAAGCCGTCTCTATCTCTTTCGACTTTCTAACAAAAGTTTGTACAGTTTCTTCAAGAGCTTTTACTTTTTCCTCTAAAATCGCAAAAGCTTTTTTGCTTTCTTCTTTCGATAGTTCATCATTTTTCGTTGTTTTAAACTGTTGTGATGAAAAAGAAGAAAACTCTGTTTTTAACGTATCAATTTCTTGAAAGACCCGCCTCAATTGTTCCTTTGTGTCTTCACCTTGACTTTTTGCGGCTTCAGCAATCTGCAAAGCTTTTTCTCCTCTAGCAGAATTTTCCACAAAAGGAGAAGGAAAAAAACCAGCCCATTGAAGCCCCATAAAAATTCCCAAAGCAATGAATCCCCCCAAAATCCCAGAAAGGGATAAGAAAAGCCAAGTTGTACTAGAGATACTTTTATCCTGACCTTGCATATTCTGTTCTTCTCGCGCTTGAGATTCTACAGAATTATGGATTTTTTCCTCTGAATCATGGGGAACAGCTTCATGTTCAATAACTGGTTTCTTACGGCGCGTACCAGCATAATGTGGTTTAACTTTTGGTTTTGAAGAATCGACCATCTCTGTCACTTTTCGTGCACACTTTTTTTAATGATAAAATAATAAAATGAAAAAAGTTTTAAAAACGCAGCTTTTCTCAATAATATTTACAAGTATCGCCTTTAATAGACAAGTTTTTAAAAAACATTTGCATTTTATACTCGAAAATACAGCTTTATTTTTTAATCAACGATATCATAAAATTCAAAGAAAATGCCAAAACACATATTTTTCATAGAAAAAACAATTCTAAGAGAAATACTTTGCATCTTTTTCTGTTCATGGTACGCACGCAGGAAAGAAGCTTCAATATAAGGTTTTGTTTAAAATGCGTCTGCTGGGAATAGAAACAAGTTGTGATGAAACGGCAGCGGCTGTCATTGAATATAACAACGAATCAAACAGCCAAATTCTTTCCAATGTTGTTTGGAGTCAAATTGATCACCATGCACCTTACGGCGGTGTTGTTCCTGAAATTGCTGCTCGTGCCCATGTTGAAGTTCTTGATCATTTAATTCTGCAAGCACTAACAGAAGCAAACACAAAATTAAAAGATATTGATGGCATTGCAGCCACCAGTGGGCCTGGTTTGATAGGAGGATTGTTGGTAGGCGTTATGAGCGCAAAAGCACTCTCTCTTGCCACTGGCAAACCATTTATTGCGGTAAATCACTTAGAGGGACATGCTTTAACAGCCGTGTTAACGCACAACGTCAGCTTTCCTTATTTATTACTTTTAGTTTCAGGAGGTCATACACAAACAATCATTGTTCATGGAGTAGGCAACTACCAACGTTTAGGAACCACTATTGATGATGCATTAGGAGAAGCCTTTGATAAAACAGCAAAACTTTTAGGTCTTCCTTATCCTGGTGGACCAGCACTTGAAAAAGCAGCTTTATTTGGTGATAAAAATCGCATCCCTCTTCCACGTCCTTTAAAAGGTGAAAAACGATTAGATTTTTCTTTTTCAGGACTCAAAACTGCTGTTCGACAAGCCGCAACAGCCATAGCTCCTCTTACAGAAAATGATATTGCTGACATTGCCGCAAGTTTTCAAGCCGCCGTAACCGATACAGTACGTGATCGCGTTCACCTCGCTCTACAACACTTTGTCCACCAATATCCTCTCTCTCATGATCAAGAAAAGCGTTCTCCTGCTTTGGTTGTCGCAGGCGGTGTTGCCGCAAACCAAGCCATTCGCTCTACATTACAAGAACTTGCCCATCAACATGGCTTTGAATTTATAGCCCCTCCTCTTTCCTTGTGTACCGATAATGCTGCAATGATTGCTTTTGCCGGTGCACAAAAGCTTGCACGAGGAGAAACAAGCCCTCTTGATATTGCCCCTCGCTCACGCTGGCCATTAGATGAAAAAGCCCCCCCCTTGATTGGGATGGGTCGCCGTGGAACAAAAGCATAATAAAATTGACGTCCTACACACATCTTAAAGAACGAAGATTTCTACTCAATCCGGTCTATAGATAGTCCGAATTCTCTATCGAGCAGATTCCACCTGCTTCCCACTCACACAATCCACTTAACCCAAAGATCGATACGTAAACCTAAATATTCACCACACATTCTTAAAAACTTCATGTTTCAAAAAACTGCCTTATATCATTACACTTCAAATGACGGTATTTTACAGCATAATAAGACGCACTCTATCCCACAAAGCATAGATATGAATGCCATTCGTTGACCTCATCATCTTTGACCATTTATTCGTTTCATTGTCATTGTAATTTTAAAGCTTTTTAGAACCAATTTTCTTGCTAAATTCTCTCCAACGCAATGCTCCAATGATCCTATAGTAACTACATTTCAAACAGCAGCTGAAAAGATGATTAAGCTTCCACATGGCTGAGCAATTTTAAGTCTATTACTTCGATACACTGATATATTTTTCTGCTACAAGATAAGCAAAATACCTTTATACAACATAAAATATCAATGGAGCGCATTTTTCTATATACAAGTTATTTTGAAATAAGAAAAAACAGATAATGCCCGTTCTTTACTCCATTTTAAAAATCACCCTTGATGATATTACAAAGATACTTATAAAAATTGGACATGACGAATGCATAACAATCTATGAAAAAGGTGAACACATGGCTTATTGGCTTTTTAAATCTGAACCCCATAAATGGTCATGGGAGATGCAAAAGAAAAAAGGAGCTGATGGCGAACAATGGGATGGTGTACGCAATTATCAAGCCCGTAACAATATGCGCGCTATGAAATATGGTGATAAAGGTTTTTTTTATCATTCAAATAAAGGTTTAGAAATTGTAGGAATTGTAGAAATATGTGCTGAAGCGCACCCTGATTCTACAAGCTCTGATCCACGCTGGGAATGTGTGGACATCCGTGCACTTTGTGACATGCCAACACCTGTTTCATTAAAACAAATTAAAGCTAATCCCAAACTAGCAAATATGGCGCTGGTCAAAGCCAGCCGCTTATCAGTGCAACCCGTGACAGAAGATGAATGGAAAGAAGTCTGTTTGATGGGCAACCTTAAGAGGGAAATGCTTTTATCTTAAAACAATAATTTTTATTCATTAACTCATATAAAAAGATGCTTCATAGCGCAGAAGAATAAGCACAACACCTCCTTCTGTTGAGGTATTCTCATGCTAAATGCATAAATATGATATTTTTTTGTCATTTTTTATCCTGCACTCTTTCTCAATACAGTCTCCTTCCAAATTACACAAAAAACCTCTTTATGATGCATCTTTTCGGCATTGCTAAAAGCAAGGCTTACTCAACAATTATAATAAGCAACACCATGAACATAACACACAGCCCCTTCGCACACAAATGCAACGAAAAAACAAAACTGAACGTGGATAAAAAACAATAAAAATGATCGTGAAATTCTCCTAAACAGTGCATATGTGCTAGGTGTTGCACAATTCTCTTCACACTTAAAAAACGCATCATATTGCGTGTTTATTGTTTTGCATGTTGGACGAGTGCGCCTCATACCGCAGGATTCTCTCATTCCCAACCTGTTTTATATTGAATCAATCAAAAGCTATTTGCTTGCACATTCTAAGCGGAGAAAGTCCCATATAGATAAAAACGTGAAAGAAAGGACTTAAAATTCCTCCTATGAATCGTCTCAAGTGCCAAGAACTGTCCGCAACACCCACAAGCTGGCAAAGTGAATGATAGTGCCAGCTTGTTTCTCCATAAGCGTAAAGATGATGACACTCAATAGCTAAAACACCTTCTAGAACATAAAAAACGCTTCCAACCAATACGTAAAATACCCTGCAGACGGAATACCTTCTTTTCAGCAAGCAACCATTAGAAATTATAAAAGTTTATTTTTTAGAAGCACTCTTTTTTAATTTTTCTTGCATGAAATCTCATTTTTCATGAAACTATATCAATCAGTGCATCAACATGCCTATAAGGAAAAACATGAACCACTATACTCTTTTAATCGTTGAAGACGATGATCTACGCCCCATTTTAGTAGAACAATTGCAAATGCATCAAGAGTTTAAAATTTTCCAAGCAAAAACAGCAGAAGCGGGAATGAGAATAATCCAAGAAGAAAATATTGATCTCACTATTTTGGGATTTCAACTTCCTGATCTTGATGGCTACAAAGCCGTTAAACAATTACGCACCCAAGGATTTCGTGCCCCCATTATCATGATAATAAATTATGATACAGACTGTGATAATATTTTAGATCTTGAAACAGGCGCCAATGATTATGTAACAAAACCCTTTCGCTTTGCGGTGTTATTGGCGAGAATTCGAGCACAGTTGCGCCAATATGAACAAAATGAAGACGCAACCTTTCATATTGGTCCCTATACTTTTAAACTAAGACAAAAACTTCTTCTTGATCAATGCAACAATAAAATCTGTCTCACAGAAAAAGAAGCAGCGATCCTTAAATGTCTCTATCATGCCAATGATAAAATTGTCAGCCGTGAAACATTGTTAGAACAAGTTTGGGGATATAATGAAAATATTGTCACCCATACTTTAGAAACCCATATCTATCGTTTGCGACAAAAAATCGAAAACGATCCCTCCAATGCGCAAATTCTCATAACAGATCAAAATGGTTACCGTTTAAATCTTTAATTCGAGATTTTCTGTTTCAAAAATAATTTTAATATTCTAAATGAAAACAGAAACGAGATGAAAAAACCTTCGCATATAATTCGAATGCTATTACATAGAACTTACTCTTATGACAAAATATATAACATTATGAATAAAAAACGAAATATTCCAACATGAGAACCAAAAACAAAAATGCTTTCAACCCTCACGATATACTTTGTAACTTCTGTTTCACATGCTTTTGTTCTTTCTAAAGTTTTTAATATGTTTCGCATATAAATAATCGTGATATCTTTTAGCAACATTCTTGATCATAACTATCATCTTTAGATGAGTGCTATTTATGATTATTTTTTTCAGAAAACCGCTCCACGCACTGCTTTATCTCACATTCACTAACCTAAATTGAGAGATGTTTTTTATCTTTATAGTTTTCCTCTATTCTTTATGACTTTATCTCCTCTTAAGAGGTTATATAATTCATGATATAACGCTAAATGTTTATCCTAACGATAAAGCCACTGGGCACCACCATCTTTACGCTTATAAAAGAACAAGCCAGCACCATCACACTTATGTTAGATCTTGATGTTGCAGAGGAGCCCTTGATACTTGAGATGGTTTATAAGAAGCATTGTAATCCTTCCTTGTACAGTTTTTAACCACCATAAACCATATTATGTAAGATCTCTTGGACTCTGCTATTTTTACGTTTACGAAGATACCAGCATTTTTTTCTTTTAAAATGTTTCCACTATTCATGAAATATGGTTTGGTATATAGATACTTGAGATTTTTATTCACATACCAATTCCACATATTAATGTACAAAAGAATATTTTTTAATTGTAAATGCAAAAAATTGAAATAAGAGAATGCCTCTATATTTGCGATTCTTATGACAATGACAAAATGATTAATTATTTTTATAAATTAAAATATTTCTTGTCTGTGGTGATAAAGCAGGAATAAAAATACGTCGCGACTGACGACGCTGTACGAGCAAACCCTGATAAACACGTTTTTGTGCCTGACACATTAAGAGTCCACCAAAATAAGGCAAAAGATAGCGAGCAAATGGCTCGTAAAAAAATGAGAGCAACCGCGAAAAATACCCCGTAGAGGGCATATAGTGTACAATTTCTTGTATTGGTCCAGAAACAAAATTTGTTTTTTCGAACAAACGAGTAATTTGTTGCCGACTATAGGGTTCGCCATAACCAAAGGGCGTAGTAATATTGCGCGCCCAAAAGCCAGAGCGATTAGGTACAATAACGATCAAGTGGCCATTGGGTGCTAAAACACGCCATATTTCATTCAACGTTTCAAATGAATTTTCTGTATATTCTAATGCATGTACCAATAAAATACAGTCAACTGACGCATCCGGAAGCGGCAAATCTTCTTCAAAAACAAGCGCTGTAGCAACTTGCTCAGAACAAGGCCAAGGCGAAACACCCTGAGAAGCTGGCATAAAAGCAAAACATTGTTGGGCACGTTCACGCAATGTAGAAAGATAAGGAAGTGCATAACCCAATCCCATAATCCGTTTATCCGTAAGATCAGGCCACCATAAATTCAATTGGTCACACAGCGTTTTTTGCACACGCAGTCCAAGTGCAGAAGCATAAAAATCTTTCAGCGTAACGATATCCAACTCAACATACCATGTAGAAACAAATTTCAAACATTACAGATTTTCATATACCAAACCTATATGGACTTCTGCTTTTTTTCCGCAATAGCGAACATTTCAATATTGCATATTTTAAACTTAAATGATTAAAAAATCAGTACAACAGGATGATTATTGCCTTACAAGCACTTTAATCATTTTTTTGGAGATAAACCCCATAGAGGTTCTTCATATACTGTTTTTGACATCAATTAAGAAAAAAGCCAACACTGGTTAATTAAAATGAAGCAATCTTTCAAGATAGTTTTTTTCTTCTTCTGAAAGATGCTCTTTACCAAGACGTTTGCGAATTTCATCCAAAATCTGCCGCGTACGCATTTGATCACTTTCTTGTGGTAGTGCCTCGCCTTCTTGTTCTTCATCTGTTGTTGAAGAAAGTGGACGTCCTAACGGATCTTTAGGACCAAAATCAGCATTTTGATCATCTCCCGTTTCTTTAAGTGTTTCGCGCATTTTTTTCAAAACATTTTGTGCACCTTGCCTCAAAGATTCCAAAGCATCAGACTGATTTTGTATAGATACCTGATGATTTCCATTATCAAGCGCATTTTCCGCAGAATTCATTTTTTCTTCTGCCCTTTTCAATGCGCCCCCTGTTTCAAATCCTTGTTCTGATAATTCTTTTTCTAATGTTGATAATTCAGATTGCAATTCAGCTTGACGTTTTTTTAAAGATTTTTTTTGTGTTTCCGGTACATTTTCTCCGCGTTTTTGTTCCATCTCTAACTGATGTGTTTCATTGAGAATTTCTTGCTGACGACGCATTAAATCTCCAAGCTGGTCCATCTTTTCTTTCATTTGTGCAGATTGGCTTTTTTCTCCCTCATTTTGATTGCCTTTTTGCACATGCAAATGATCAAGCGTCTGTTCAACTTCCGCCAAGAGTTGTTCAGCTGCTAAAGAAGAGCCTGTTTTAGCCATTTCCTCAATTAAATTTAGCTTTTCTTGTAATGTAGCTTCAGAAAGATTAGGACTTTTTGAGCTTTTAGAATTTTTAGAAACTTGACTATCCGGTGCTTTTTCAGCCAAAGCACGAATATACTCATCCATAGCTTGACGTAAATCTGCCATAAGCCGTTCAATTTCTGCCGCTGAAGCACCGTAACGCAATGCATCACGTAAAGCAGCTTGTGCTTGTTTTAACTTTTTTTGCACGGATTCAAGCTGATTATCTTCAATACCCAAAGCAATTTGCCATAAATAATCCACCACATCGCGCAAATCCTCGTCTGTTTGTGCTAAAGAAAGTCTTGTCCACGCACTTTGTAGAACAATAAAATGCGATGCATTTTGCAACCCCTTTTCTGGACGCACAAGCAAAGCAGAAAGCATATCCAATACACGCTCTTTCACAGAAGCATCAAGAGCTAATAGACGACGCAATTCAACCACTGCGCGTGCAACAGGATTCGAAAAAACACGCTGTGGTAATATCATAACAAAAGTTTTGCTACGCCCTTTCTGCCCCGCACCATCTTCTGCCACCAAAGTAATTTTGACTTGCGAACCTGCCCATGGATGCGCTGATATATCCTGCACCATTCGCATTTTCCCCTTTCCACCACGCGGAAGAAGAAGTTCTATTTCCGGAGCATTATAAAGAGAAGAAGCACTTTTATTCTGAGGAAGAAAAGGCTCTATTTCAACAAAAGCCTTTGTCACACCATAATCATCATCCACCACATATCGTAACTCCAATGATCCCGTTAAAATCCTCCCTGGTTTTTCCAACCAATGAATTGTTGGACGCGTGTCCTTAATTATCTGCAAATGCCATTGCTGTTTTTTACGACGTGATGATACAAATAAATTTATTGGATGCTTTAAATGTGTTTCAAAATGAACAATTGGATCATTCAAAGCTGTTTGTTCCGTTTTCTCTGAAAACGAAACTTCCCTCCCATCTTCTACAGACTTTGCTTTTACTGTAATGCCAGCCCCATTGACAACACGCACAACAACATTACTCCCTTCAGGGATTTCTAGTTGTGTTTTCTCATCTTTTGTCAAATAAATCGGTGCCACACCGGTATAAGCAGGTGGTGTTACCCAAGCATCAATCCGCATGAGTTTTTCATCAACGATAGGACGAAAATCAAAGGCATCAGCCAAACGCCCCCCTTGTGAACCAAAAGAAAAACTAAAAGCGCACACAAAAAGAAGAGCACACAAAGCCCTCAAAGCCAAAGGATCATAATCCGCATTATTAAGAGAGATAAATCCAGTTTTTAAATGGTATAATTGCTTTGCCATTCGGCGTTGATGTTCACGCCAAATAACAGCACTAAAATCTTCATCATTTTCAGAACATAAACGATCTGTCTGAATATTCAAAGGCTGGTGTCTAAGATCATTGACGCGTTCAAGGCGGCAATTTACTTCCCGCATTGTGGGAAACCGAAAACGAATAAGAAAAAATAAACTCGCCCCAGCACAAATAAGTATAACCCCAAGTAAGAGCAAATGTGACCAATAGCCCAAAATACCAAAAAGTCCCAACCAGCTAAACGAACAAAAGAGACTAAGAACGAGGAAAAATGGCAACAACCGTACCCACATCCGTTCAAATGAAAGGATCCCCCACATCAAAATGCGCACACACAAAAGCTTCATTGCAAAACCTTTGATGTTTTTATTTTTCATAAACAAGCATTTATCCCCTTTTATCGTGGTGCATTAAGATCATAAACCCCATACAAGACAATTTCTAGAAAATAAATTGTTTCATCAAAGTTTAGTAAAAATAAGACCCAAAATATTTAATAATGCTCAATCTAATTTGGGCTCAATCCAATCTGGAATATGATCACAGCCTATCAATTGTGCATAATCAAGGCGTGGACGAATGACTGCATAACGTGTATCCTGAACCAAAACTTCCGGCACCAAAAGTCGACTATTATAAGTGCTTGCCATCACTGCGCCATAAGCCCCTGCTCCTGTTAACATCAAAACATCACCCGCTTTCAACACTGGCAAAGAACGTTCCAAGCCTAAATAATCACCAGTTTCACAAATAGGACCGACAATATCAGCATTAATCAGAAGGGCATCTACTGGTGTTTTTTTCACTGGCATTACATTTTGCCACGCATCATAAAGCGTTGGACGCATGAAATCATTCATCGCCGCATCAACAATAACAAAATTTCGTCCTTCCCCCTTTTTAAAATACACAACCGATGTCACCAACACACCGGCTTCACCAACAATACTACGCCCAGGTTCTAGGATAATATTGATCCCTAAAGGCGCAATATGTTTCTTTACCAGTGCTGCATACTCAAAAGGAGAAGGTACTGGATGCTTCTCATAACCATAAGGAATACCAAGCCCGCCCCCAATATCGATATGGGTTATCGCATAACCATTATTCCATAATTGACGCACAAAATCTGCAACAATAACAAATGCATCCTCAAACGGTTTTAAATCACAAATTTGACTGCCAATATGGAGATCAACACCACACACATGAAGACCAGGCAATTGAGCTGCTTTTTTATATGCATCACCCGCCAAAGACAGTGGAATACCAAATTTATTCTCAGACTTACCTGTTGTAATTTTCTTGTGAGTCTTAGCATCCACATCAGGATTAATGCGTAAAGAAATACGAGCCGTTTTTGAAAGCGCAGCAGCCCGCGCCGATAATTGTTCAAGTTCTGGCTCTGATTCAACGTTAAAACAATAAATATCTTGTGCAAGAGCAAAATCTATTTCTCTCACTGTTTTACCAACACCAGAATAAACAATATTCTGCGCAGGAATACCAACAGCAAGAGCACGCCGTAATTCCCCTTCTGAGACCACATCAGCTCCCGCTCCATTGTTAGCTAAAAGTTGTAAAACTGCTTGATTGGAATTCGCTTTAACCGCATAAGCAATTAAACTCGGCATATCATGAAATGCATTCTGATAATCTTTAAAATGTGCAACGATTGCGCTAGCTGAATAACAATAAAAAGGTGTTCCAACTTCCCGCGCAAGTTCCAAAAGAGAAAGACCTTCAGCGTGAAGCACACCCTGATGATAAGAAAAAAAACGCATAAAAATCCCTATTGTATTAACCGATCAAGAATAAAAGGTTTATCTGTTTTGCCTTGAGAAACAAAAGTTCCTTGTGAAGAATTCACTCCTGTTGAAGGAGGTAACTCTAATGACCCTTTACGCCCACACCCAACGACACCAAAGCCCCCAAAAAGGACAATCATCAACCCCTTTATTATAATTTTCATCTGTCCTCTTTCCTCATCTCGATTTCTTTTTTACCTTTAAAATACAATCACTCAAGCGCTCACGAGACGCTTTTTCCAATACGCAATTTGTCGAAGAACCTCTGAAGGCGCTGTTCCCCCAAAGCTTTTACGACTTTCAACAGATTTTTCAACGGTCAAAACATCAAAAAGTGTCGCATTGATATCAGGACAAATTGCTTGAAGTTCATCTAATGATAAATCATGAAGGCGACACTGTTTTTTTTCTGCCAATGCCACAGCACACCCTGTGATGTGATGTGCTTTGCGAAAAGGAATCCCTAAATTGCGTACAAGCCAATCCGCAAAATCTGTAGCTGTTGCATACCCTAAATCCGCTGCTTGTTTCATAGCTTTTTTATTCACTTTCAAATCAGCAATCATCCCTGTCATTGCTGCTAGTGATAATTCCAAACTCAAAGCCCCATCAAACACATATTCCTTATCTTCTTGCATATCCTTTGAATAAGCAAGCGGTAATCCTTTCATCACCGTTAACAATCCCATAAGTGCACCATTCAATCGACCTGCTTTCGCTCGTACTAACTCTGCCGCATCAGGATTTCTCTTTTGTGGCATAATAGATGAACCCGTTGAAAAAGCATCTGATAAATGAATAAAACAAAACTGTTCACTTGACCAAAGAATTATTTCTTCTGCTAAACGTGAAAGATGTGTTGCACAAAGAGCGCCAGCGCTTAAAAATTCCAATGCAAAGTCACGATCTGAAACACTATCAATTGAATTGCGTGTAGGTTCCCGAAAGCCTAGCGCTTTTGCTGTCATAAAACGGTCAATTGGAAAGCCTGTCCCCGCTAAAGCAGCCGCCCCTAAAGGCGATTCATTCATTCGCTCAAGAGCATCACGCATCCGCGATAAATCTCGACCAAACATTTCAACATAAGCCATCATATAATGACCCAATGTTACAGGTTGAGCCAATTGTAAATGCGTAAAGCCTGGCATAAAGGTATCAACATGTTGTTCTGCGCGAATAAGTAATTGCTCTATCAATCCTTTTAAAGCTTGTGCTATCTTTTGCGTTGCTTCACATACCCACAAGCGAAAATCAACAGCAACTTGATCATTGCGTGAACGCGCCGTATGCAAACGCCCAGCTACAGGACCTATCAATTCGCTCAGCCGCGCTTCAATATTCATATGAATATCTTCAAGCTTTCGTGAAAAAACAAATTTACCGTCTTCAATTTCTTGGCGAATAAGTTTCAAACCATGAACAATTTTTTCATAATCTGATTGTGAAATGATTTTCGTTTGCGCTAACATAGCCACATGAGAAAGAGAACCTTCAATATCTTGTCGATAAAGTTTTTGATCAAAATCAATAGAAGCATTAATTTCTTCCATAATTGCAGCAGGAGCTGCCGCAAACCGACCACCCCACATTTGGTTCTTTAACTTCTCATCTGTCATATTCTGAAAATACCCATCCAAAGGACAAAATTATGATTTTTCAAATTTTCATCAGCGAAAAAAACAATAAAAAAAGGCAACTCTCCCTTGCATTCTTTATCATTGCATTGAGTTTATACGCAACCATAAACTACGATACCAAAAGAGAGTTTTTTCTTTTCAATTTCATTTCAGTAGCACAAGCACAAGAAATAAATACTGATAAAGCACGAGCAGAAAAAATGATGGCGATACGAAAAGCAGCAAAAGGCTTTTTTAGCCACATACGATTTGCTGATACGCCCTCAGATATGAATAAACTCTCTTTCAAGGATATTCTAGGAAAAGAGCACACACTCAGCGAATTTACTGGAAAACCAATGCTGGTCAATCTATGGGCTATTTGGTGTGCACCTTGCCGCACAGAAATGCCTGAACTTGCGCAATTAAAACGTGAATTAGGTGGAGAAAACTTTGATGTCATAGCTATTAATATCGATAAAACTGCTTCTCCTGAAAAAATTCAGCAATTTTTACAGAATATTCATTCAGATAATTTGCTTTACTATCGCGATGAAACAATGGATATTTTCAACAATGTTAGAAAACAGGGGCTCGCTTTAGGACTCCCCATTACATTGCTCATTGATAAAGAGGGATATCTCATTGCTTCTTTCAATGGTGCAGCTCCGTGGGCCAATGACGATGCCAAAGCACTTATAAAAGCAGTCATTAAAGAAGCCCTATAACTTTAATAACCGCGTCTTTTTAAACGTTGTATAACAAGATCCAGTGCTGACAAAAAAGCAGAACGGTCTTTACGAGAAAAAGGACGGGGACCACCTATTATACTGCCCTGTCCACGCAAATCTTCCATCAAATTGCGCATCGCCAAAGCCTGACCAATTGAATTTACATCAAAAATACGCCCCGTTGGCGAAAGACAAAACCCCCCAGCTTGCACAACCCGTGCTGCTAAAGGAATATCACTGGTAATAACGATACTTGCCTCATGCACATGTTCTACAATCCAATCATCAGCACCATTGAATTCACCAGCAACGACCACTCTTTCAATGAGTGCTTCATCTGGAAGGGACAAAGAACGATTTGCCACAACAAATGTCTTAAGCTGATAACGATTCATCACACGATAAACTTCATCTTTTACAGGACAAGCATCCGCATCAATCAACAAAGTGATAGCAGGCTTTATTGGGATATTCATACCTTAGCTTTCAAGCAATAATAAACTCTTTCATTCATCTGAATGTTGCAAATCCTTGCGATAAAACATTATCGCCGCGTTTATTTCTCCTCCCAAAATAAAAATTGCACTCAATATGTAGAGAAAAATAATAGCAACCATAATAGATGCCAACCCTGCATAGGTAGAAATATAATCAAACATCGTTAAATATTGCGCAAAAGCGATAGAAGCCATAAACCATATAAACATTGTCACCACTATTCCTGGTAAAATATCTATAATTTTCCGCCGCCCTGCTGGAAGCCATTTATGAACAATCAAAAGACTGATAAACAAAATAACGATTGCAACTGTATAACGCCATACACGAATAACAGCAATATATTCAGTCATAAAAAAAGAATGATTTTGCATAATTTTGATCAACAAAGGCGCCAGAATCAATAAAAAACTAATCACAACAAGACCAACAGCTCCAAGGATTACAAAAAACAGACTTTGAAAACGACAAAATAACAAACTCCGTCGATCAGTAACACGGTAAGCTTTATTTAAAGCCGTACGCAAAGCCTCTATCCCATTAGAAGCAAAATAAGCCGTTCCAATGACAGAAAGCGTCAACACACCTCCTCGATGAATGGTTAAAACATTAACAATTTCCTGAGATAAAGGCTCTGCAATAACATCAGGCAATAACTGCACCAGTGCTTTAATTTTCTGCGGTGTATAGGTAAAAGCACCTAGAAAACGAGCAAACGATGTTCCAAAAATAAAAAAAGGGAAAAATGCTAAAAGCCCCGATAGCGCAACATGGCTTGCAAAAGCACTCCCACTATCACGCCAATAATGACTTACTGCGTCACCAAAAATACGATAGCTATACCAAAAGATATTTTTTAACAAAACTCAATACTTTCTGGTAAAACTCTTCCTCAGTCTATTTCAAGTTTTATAAAAATCATCAAAACTCTGCAAATAAACATTTTGCAATGTTGCAATATAAAGGTTAATAATCAATACGGTCAAGCCCGACTTTATACGAAAACAAAAACAATAACCCACTCTATGAAGTTCTACAACGACCTCATTTTTTTGTTACTTCTACAGATCAGTAACCTCTTCTGTACATCATATGCCCTATAGAGAGCTAAGGCAAGATGATCGTGCACACATAAAACCTTTTAAAGTCATGATTATCTGTATCGGAGCAATCGCCCCTCCTTTTCATTGCAATCTATGACTGAAGAAAGAAAAAACTTCTTATTGATTTCTAGAAAAAACCAACGAAATTCAACAAAACCCCCTTGCTTTTATTCACCCTTTTTTAGAAACACTCTGACGTCCAAAATCAGGAGCATCAATTTCCTGGCCAGCATCAATAATATTGCGACGCACAGCACGCGTACGTGTAAAAAAGTTAAACAGTGTCTCACCATCTCCTAAATGAATTGCACGTTCTAAAAAAGCAAGCCCTTCACTAAAACGACCCAACATTTCTAAAATAGCATCTTTATTATGCAAACAAATATCTCGCCACATAACGGGATCAGAAGAGGCCAAACGCGTAAAATCACGAAAACCAGAAGCGGAATAAGCAATCACTTCCGAATTTGTTACTTTTTCTAAATCACTCGCTGTCCCAACAGTATTATACGCAATCAAATGGGGTAAATGTGAAACAATAGCCAAAACAAGATCATGATGCTTAGGTTCCATCTTTTCGACACGCGCACCACAAGCTTCCCAAAACGCTGTTAATTGTGCGACAGCAGCAGCATCGCTATCCGCAAAAGGCGTTAAAATACACCAACGATTCATAAATAAATCAGCAAAACCAGCATCCGGTCCTGAATATTCCGTTCCAGCAATTGGATGCCCTGGAATAAAATGAACCGTTTTGGGCAATAAAGGTGCCATTTCCGCAATAACCAACGCTTTCGTAGAACCAACATCACTCACAATCGCTCCAAGTTTTAAATGATCACGAATGGTTTTTGCCACTTCTGCACTAGCCCCAACAGGAACAGAAAGAATAACCAAATCTGCTCCTTCAACAGCTTTTGCATTATCTGTCGTATAAAAATCCCCAAGCTCCAATTCACGCGCTCTTTTCAGGGTTTCTGGACGACGTGTTGCAATAGAAATCTGAGCCGCAAGATTTTTCTTTTTAATCACTCTTGCTAAAGAAGACCCAATCAGACCGATCCCAATGAGTGCTATTTTTTCAAACTGAATATGGAGCATCTTTCACCTTCAAAGATTCTTTGCAAATGGCAATAAAGACAATTGTAAAATCACAATTTTCTTGTTTGTTTGTTCAAGAATTATGCGTAAAACATTAAAAAATGACAACTAGGGAATAAAGAATAACGCAGTTTACCAATTATCACCTGCGCAAGCTGACAACAGATCACTTTACCTAGAAAACACATAAAAAATAAATGACGAGAAATCTAACATCACGCTCTAAAACTCCCTCTTAATTACTGATCAAAGCGCATCACCGAAACAAAATAAAATGCACTCTCAATTAGGATAACAACGACTCTACATAAAATCTCATCAGTTTACTTTATCTTACTAATTTACTCACAAAAAAACACATCAAAAGCGTAAGCGGACACTAACTCTTCTCCAATTATCCCGATACGTTCATTAATTTGTACATTAGACCTATATAAAAACGTATTACGCCTCCACCTACAACATCAACATGAGTTTCGCGAATATTGAAAACACCGTAAAACAACGCATACCAAAAGATACCATTAAAAACATTTTCCTCTCCCGATTCCGGATACCATAAATCAAATAAATATGAGAAAAACACGCCCTCTCAATAAAGAAAAAGTTTGATAACAAAAACACTGAACATCCCTTTAATGGAATCACAACCCTCGCGTAAAATAGAACGCCCTCAACAGAATAGATTTGGATTACAAATTCATGCGTTTGTTTTAAAAAGGCATCTCGCTCCCCAGCCTATCTCACGACAATGTTCGTAAATGTTATAACTATAAATCCATTAAGCACGACCCTCTTTACACTTAATAAAACACTATCATTATATTTTCCTGCCCCCAATGTTGCAAAAAACCTTGGAATTTGAGAGCATTCATAAGAAGCATTTTTAGTGCTTTCTTGTACAGTTTTTATCCACACGCCCCCCCCGCTTATGACGTGCAAAAGACATTGTTCTGATTGATTTAATATGAAAAATAATAAATTATTAATAATAAACAATGGTTAGCTCTGTTTATGAGACACATTCATTGCTAAGATAATCATCTCTGTATCAAACATAAAAGTTTCCCCATAGGTGCTGTGGTTTTCATCATAATCTATTTTGACTTTCTTCTCATCCCATGAAGATTCTTAATTCATACCGATCTGCAAACAATTCATTTTCTTGTCTAAAAGATTCCTCTGGCTCACTATTTTAAGTGATTCAATTAATCTATAATACATTGATTTATAAAAATAATACTTTTTTTCAATTTGAATCATAACTTCGAATACTGTAAAATTCTTCCATCACAAACCCTCTTATCAATTAAAATCTCTTGTCTACACGTCACAAGAAGACATGTGAGAAAAAATGATGAAAACGCTCTCTAATGCTAAAAACTGTAGCAACATTAGAGGCTAGCAAAGTATATAATGAGTGTCGACTTTCACTTTTATTAAGCGTAAAGATAGAGTTGCTCTATGGGTTTTATATTCTTCACAAGGAACTTTACTTCTACACCATCCATAAACACCGCCGCGAAATAGATATGACGCGCATTGAAAAATATTTCTAAGAAAGCGTATGAATCTACCATACAAGTGTCTTCTGTTGTTTGAGATACTCTGTTTTACATGGGGGTGTTACTCCATTAAGACTCTATGAACCAACTAATATTCACCAAATATCCACACAAAAAAACATCGAATACATAAAATTTGATATGAGCCTCGTATCACTACTCTAAAAAACAGTACTTTACGACACAACAAAATAATAAAACTGTTTCAAAATGGCCTTTTGAAAATAAACTATTTCTTTTGAAGAAAAATTTCTATCAAGCTTTCAAGCTCCTAAAATGCATCCTCAAAAATACAAGTTCCATCAACCTCTACTTGATAGCATAACAGTTTTAATTACTGAAAATGCCTCTGTGGTATACCAAAAATAAAAAATCATTATATTTCTAGGCTGTTAAGCTGCCATCTGGCGTCGTGCAATAATTGTAAGCCCTAACAAAACTTGACGAATGATAGCTTCGCTCAAAAGTGGATTTTTACGACTGTCTAAAACAGCACTCTGAATTCTTTCCATTGCATAAGAAATTTGTTCTAATTTCCAATATTTTAAAGCTTGTTCAACGACCTTTTTCCGTTGAAAAAAAATGGGAGGACGAGCTTCAGAAACCACCGTAAAAGACGATTTTCCTTCAACCTCTACCTGATAACGCAATAGCTGTAATTGCTGAAAATGCCTTTGAGCTGTACTCAAAATTAAAAAAAGTGCCCCCTGCACTGCTGCATGTCGGTTAAAATGCGCTTCAAAGCCTGATATATCGCCCAATAAAAGAGCATCAATGACTTCATCCTGAGAAAGAGCACTGACATCGCTTACAACAGCTTTCACATCTTCAAGAGTAATATGAACATTTGCAGCGTAAAGACAAAGCTTTTCTAATTCACCTCGTGATACAAGGCGATCCGCCCCTAAACATTCATGCAACCATCTACGTGCATCTAAAGAAAGAGTCTTCTTAAACTGTCCTAAAACCTCATCAATCAAACCGTCAAGAGAACGCATATCATCGGCAAAACAGGGCAAAGCCATCGCTTTTGATGCTGTTTCAACAGCATTGCGCAACCCTGTTCCTTTTTTTAAATCCCCTGCCTCAATGAGAATAAAACAAGCTTCTGGTGGCTTCTCAATTAAAAGTTTTAAAGCAGCAAGAAAACCTTTTTGGTTAGCAGCATTAGAGATCCATATCAAACGATCTCCCCCAAAAAGAGATAACGTACGCGCTTCGTTTTCTAAACGTGCAGGATCTTTATCAATTTCAGCAGCATCCAAACGAATTGTCGAAAATGGATCTTCTATTGCTACCCGTGTAAGTTTTGCAAAACATTGTGCACGCTCACAAATAAGACCACGATCTGGCCCATAAATGAGAACAATAGGAAAAGCACGTGAAAAACGCATTAGAAACTGATCAACTTCATGTGCTTTTTTCTGAGCCACACTATTAATCCATTAACAGTTCATCATCATCAAGAACTTCCCCACGAACTTTCTGAAACATGCCAATTAAATCATTGACATTCAAGCCCTTACGCTCTTCATGACAGACATCCAAAATCACTTTTCCACCATGCAACATCAAGGTGCGATCGCCATAATCAAGAGCCTGACGCATAGAATGAGTCACCATGATAGTCGTTAATTTTTTCTCTTCAACGATTTTTTCAGTCAACCGCATCACAAAATCAGCCATTCCAGGATCAAGTGCTGAGGTATGTTCATCAAGCAATAAAACATCCGCATGTGCTAACGTTGCCATCACAAGACAAACTGCTTGGCGTTGCCCACCTGATAAACTATCCATAGGATTATGAATATACGCTTCAAGACCAATGCCTAATTGAGCAATTTTCTCTCGAAAAAATTGCCGTTTCTCATAATTTAACGCCGCACGCAAACCACGACGACTTCCTCGAAGAGCAGCAAGAGCCAAATTTTCTTCAATTGTTAAAGAACCACAACTTCCCTCTAACGAATCTTGAAAAACACAAGCAATTTTTCCAGCGCGTTCACTGACTGATTGCCTAGAAACATTTTGTCCATTGATAACCACTTTCCCTGTTGAAGGAAGCGTTGCACCCGCTAAAACACTGAGCAAAGTTGATTTACCAGCACCATTTGAACCAATAACCGTAACAAAACTACCCTGATCAATTTTCAGGTTAATATCAATTAAAGCCTGTTTTTCCAAAGGTGTTTGCGGTTTAAATGTGACCCCAACATGAAAAAACTCAATCACGTTTATGCCTCCTCCAATAGCGTGGCACAATAAGGGTTAAAATAACCAACAGTGAAGTAATCAACTGAAGATCTGTCGACGTATCAATACCAATGCCATTTGCTTCAAATGCAAATTGCACCGCCACACGATAAAGCACAGACCCTACAATACAGCTGATTATAATCCAAAAAATATTGCGCGTACGAAAGAGAGTTTCACCGATAATCACGGCTGCCAATCCAAAAACAATTGTTCCAATTCCACCGGTAATATCTGTTGCAATCGCAGTTTGAATATAAAGAGAACCACCAAGTGCCACACACGCATTGGAAAGCCCCATTCCAAAATATATCAATGCTGATGTATGAACACCTTGCGCCGTCGCCATGCGTGGATTAGCTCCCATTGCACGCATAGCAAGACCAATTTCACTTTCCAAAAAGCGCCAAATCAAAAACGCCATAACGAGCAACACAATACCAACGAAAAGAGGACGCACAAAAATATCAGACAAACCAAACAGATTATAAAAGGGCGTTAACGCCGTATCAGCAAGAGCTAAATTAACATTAGACCCTCCCATAATTCCCATAATACGAAGATTAACCGTATAAAGTGCCGACATTGTTAAAATAGAAGCTAAAAGATTCAAAATGCCAAAACGCAAATTCAACATAGCTGTTAATAAACCAGCCACCATACCTGCACAAAAAGCGCATGCCATAGCTGTCCATGCATTGAAACCCAAGAGAATCAAAACACCACAGACACAGGATCCAAGAAGAAACGATCCATCAACCGTTAAATCAGGAAAATCTAAAACCCGAAATGAAAGATAAACCCCTATAGCAACAAACGCATAAATAAGGCCTAATTCCACAGCACCAGAAAACGCAAATATATTCATGTAAAGACAATCCCCATGAAAACTTAACGTATTTTTATTGTATCAACACTCTATCAATAAAAGTTATTGAATCACTTTTGTTGCACGATCAATAACTGCCTGCGGAATAATAATCCCTGCTTTTTGGGCTGCTTTCAAATCAATTCGAATGTCATTATTAGCCGCCTGCACAACATCAATATCACCAGGCTTTTCACCCTTTAGAATACGCACAACCAATTTCCCAGCATCAACCCCTACATCATAGAAATTCACACCTTGCGTCATAAAAGGCCCGCGCCCGATAGTATTAGCATCAACAGTAAATACAGGCATATTGGCTTCCTCTGAGACCTTTATTGCACCTTCTAAAACAGATAAAATCGTATTATCAGCAGGAACAAAAATAATATCGACCTTACCGATTAAAGCGCGTGCTGCTGCCTGCACATCTGAAGGCTTTGGTGCCGATGAGGGAATAATTTCAATTCCAGCTTTTTTTGCTACATCCTTTAACGTTTTAAGTGTCGAAACAGAATTTGCCTCAGAAGCATTATAAAGATAACCAATTTTTTTCAAATCTGGTTTTACTTCTTGTAAAAGTCTAACACTTTCTGCAACATCTATACGATCAGAACTCCCCGTCATATTACCGCCAGGTTTGGTAAGTGAAGAAACGATTTTAGCTCCGATAGGATCAGAAATTGCTGCAAAGACGATAGGAATTGTTTTTGTTGCCGCAAGCATCGTTTGTGCTGAAGGCGTGGTAATTGCTACAATAACATCGGGTTTATCACCAACAAATTTACGTGCAATTTGCGTTGCTGTTGAAATATTACCCTGCGCTGATAAAAAGGTAAGTTGAAAATTTTCACCTTGCTTATAACCATTTGCTGCAAGCACATCTTCCACACCTTTACGAACAGCATCCGCAGCAGGATGGACCATAATTTGCGTTATTGCAACTTTAACGTGTTTAACTTGGTCATCGGCCTTTGCAACACTGTTCATCATAAAAACAGTTGCAATGATAATCCCTAATATATTTATTCTCTTCAACATTATATTCCACCCCTCTCCATGCAAAAATTAAAAAAGGAATAATTTATTACTGAAGAATTTTCTAAAATCAATCTTTATTTCATTTTATTTAAACATGGACAAAATAAATCAAACTAAAATGATATTTTTTTGTTGCAATTCGTAGAAGCCTACGCCATACAGACAAGATATATATCGAATCGGTAAGCGGGTGTAGCTCAGGGGTAGAGCACAACCTTGCCAAGGTTGGGGTCGTGGGTTCGAATCCCATCGCCCGCTCCATTGAATTTTGTATTTGTAGCTTGCCAGCAGGTTTTGTATATTTTGACACTAGGTTTTGTACCAATTTATTTTTTCTCAAAGAGTTTTAAAGGGTCTTCAAATGCTTTTCAAAGGGTATTTAAAGCTCTCTTTAACGCATTTTTCTGCTCCTATTTTTCCAAATCACTAAAGCATGTAAAGTC
>NZ_JBHIRO010000012.1:0-47122 GCF_042197165.1 Bartonella sp. AA23NXGY
AAGATTGCGGACCATGAAATGGGTGTGTGAAAGAGTGAATACTTTTCTTCTAGAGACGTTTCTCCTAGAAAATTCGTCTCAAATGGTGTGTTTTCAGGAATGCGAGTTTCCATGTTTTATCTCCTTGAATATGCTGGAGATACAATGCCTTTTTGCAAATTATGTTCCAAAAGTGAATAGATATGCGCCAAAAAGGAATAGGAAAAATCTAAAGCTAAGATCGAGATCATCATGGTGGGGCATTTTCTTTTGAAACTTTTGTTTAAAGCGCGTTCATAGAGAGTTTTTGTTGATCATAAAAAAGGGGGGTGAAAACGACAAGGCATGCCTATAGGGCTTTATGAGGTCATTATAATATAGATGCTGTTTTGTTTATATTCTTTCATAAATTTGAATTTTTATCTCATGACAACGTCTTGGTCGATAAACATATGATAAGCGTTACGAATGGGAATATATTTATGTTTCATAAATAAAAGCACATTTTGTATAGAGAGCTCTTTCTTTGTGTTTGCGCTATTGTATTCTTTTGACAAATGCTTTTCTTTTTGATTGTATCAAAAAGTTTAAAGAGAGACCTTGTTAGGATATAAAATGTTTCGTTCAACTTTTTTTAAAAATCGTGAAATCTATGGACCTCTTTGTATTGGCTTTGATCCGAGCCATAAAGTTTTGCAATCGTGGAAACTAAGCTTTGATTATAAAGGTCTAAAAGATTTTTGTGATATTCTCTTAACAGCAGTTGTTGGTAAAGTAGGTATTATAAAGCCGCAAGTCGCATTTTTTGAATTATATGGTGTGGAAGGTCTTCAAGCTCTCAAAGAACTGATTGAAAATGCACACGAACAAGGCATATTGGTTCTGGCGGATGCAAAAAGGGGGGATATTGGCTCTACTGCTGAAGCCTATGGTAAGGCTTGGCTTGGTCCAAGTAGTGCGTTCAAGGTGGATGCCATGACAGTTAATCCTTTTTTGGGTTTTGATGCTCTTATTCCTCTGATAAAGGTTGCAGAAGAAACAGGAGCAGGGGTTTTTGTGGTTGTTCAGTCTTCTAATCCAGAGGGGAAACAAATACGAAATGCCCTTATTGGTGATCAGACACTCTCTCTTCATCTTGCACAGTGTATTTGTGATTATAATAGTCAGTCTTCGGTTATTCATCATAATATTGGCCCCATAGGTGCGGTTATAGGAGCGACATTAGGATCTGAATCAAAAGACACAATCGAGCAGTTAAAAAATAGTCTGTTTCTCGTTCCGGGTATTGGCGCTCAAGGTGGAACAATGACACAACTAGCAAATCAATTTCCACAAAGACTTTTGCAGAATGTTATTCCCTCTGTATCACGCTCTATTACAGATGCTGGACGAAATATTGTTGATTTAAAAAATGTTATCAATCATTTTGCAGAACAAGCGCAAAGCACACTGATGTCTTGAAGATTTTTGCATCTGTAATAAATCTGAAGAATTCTGAGAGGGAGGGGTTTTGAGGGGGATGCTTTCGATTTATCAAGAATCAACTGTCGCTTTGAGGTTTCTTTCAACAAGCACAGATGTCTTTTCATTGAATGTTAAGCGGGCATTTCATGTTGAGCGGGGGCTATGTTCTTATTGAAAATGCAAATATTTTCAGTAGATTGCCTTAAGGGTAAAGGTTTGCATCTTTTAAAAGCAAAAGCTTATGCATATTGTTACCAGTTTCCAGTTGATAAAGTTATTGCAGCGTTTGTTTCTATAAGATAGACACACGTTATCGGTGAATATATATTGTTGTTAGAGAAAAACATGTCATCAAAACAAGAAAAAACCAAAGCCCGTTTACCCCGTGGGTTTGTTGATCGTACAAGTGCACAGTTGTATGCAACTGAAACAATGATTGCGCAAATTCGTGAAGTTTATGAACTTTACGGTTTTGAAGCGCTAGAAACTCCAATTTTTGAATATACAGATGTGCTGGGTAAGTTTTTACCGGATTCAGATCGTCCAAATGCGGGCGTTTTTTCGCTACAAGATGATGATGAGCAATGGATGTCTTTGCGCTATGATCTTACCGCGCCTCTTGCTCGTTATTTTGCCGAGAATTTTGAAATTTTGCCAAAGCCTTATCGCAGTTATCGTCTTGGCTTTGTTTTTCGCAATGAAAAACCAGGTCCAGGGCGGTTTCGGCAATTTATGCAGTTTGATGCGGATATTGTTGGAACACCAATGGTAGCAGCTGATGCCGAAATTTGTATGATGGCAGCTGATAGTTTGGAAAAACTAGGGTTTCAGCATCATGAATATGCCATTCGTCTGAACAACAGAAAAATTCTCGATTGCGTTTTAGAGAAAATTGGTTTGGGGGGAAATGAGCAGGTTGAAAAGCGCTTAACTGTCTTAAGAGCAATTGATAAACTGGATAAATTTGGTTCTGAAGGGGTGTGTTTGCTTTTGGGAAAAGGGCGTTTGGATGAAAGTGGTGACTTTACAAAAGGGGCGGAGCTTAAGGATAAAGAGATTGAGTGTATTCTTACCTTAACTGCTGTTGGAGCTGAAACAGCAGAAGAAACGCTTGAGGCTCTTAAAGAAGTGGTTGGTGATCATGTTCAAGGGCGTGAGGGAATTCGTGAGCTTGAGGAAATGCAAGCAATTTTTGCCGCAAATGGCTTTCAGAATCGTATCAAGATTGATCCATCGGTGGTGCGTGGACTGGATTATTATACAGGTCCTGTTTTTGAGGCTACGTTGCTGTTTGATGTTTTCAATGATGATGGGCAGAAAGTTGTTTTTGGCTCCGTTGGTGGTGGTGGGCGCTATGATGGATTGGTGGCACGCTTTCGTGGTGAAAACATTCCAGCAACAGGTTTTTCAATCGGGGTCTCGCGCTTGATCGCTGCTTTGCAAAATCTTGAAAAGTTGCCTATGAAGGAGACAACAGGGCCGGTTGTGGTGCTGATGATGGATAAAGAGCCAGAGGCGGTTGCTGGTTATCAAAAAATGGTGATGCAGTTGCGTAGTGCGGGAATTCGTGCTGAGCTCTATTTGGGGGCATCGGGGATAAAAGCGCAGATGAAATATGCAGATCGACGCCAAGCGCCTTGTGTGGTTATCCAAGGCTCACAAGAACGTGAGAGCGGAAAAATACAGATTAAAGATTTGATTGAAGGGGCGCGTTTGTCTCATGAAATTAAGGATAATCAAACATGGCGTGAAAGTCGACCAGCACAAGTGACGGTTGATGAAGATCAATTGGTCAAAACAGTACAGGATATTTTAGCCGCCCAAAAATGATAATGGTAAAAGTCTTTATCGAAGTGATTGTTTGAAATATTTTGGAAATTTGAAATTCAATTTTTAAAATTTGTGCTTTGCTCGTTTATACGTGTTGGTGCACGCGTTCAAAAGCGCGGTTTTGAAGTGTGTGCGGCATAAAAGAGAGATTTTTTAAGAGATAAATAAGCGCTATTTGCTATAAAACGTGCCCTTCTGAGGATGCGATGGTAATGCGTTAAAATGAGCAAAAAAAATTGTAACGAACAAAAACTCTGAGAAAATTAAAGGGTTTCACGTAACGCTTCTGAAAAAGTTTATAAAAATATTGACAAGTTCATATTGGCTTCATCTTTGAATTCTCATCTATGAGTATCAAATCCTTTGATGTTCTCTTCTTGGACATTACAAAATCTAGCCTTATTGCAAAAGGAGGGAGAACTAGAGCGTTTTATCCTAAAAGACTTTTTAAGCTTCAAAAAACAATGGAATGACTTAAATCGAACAATTTTTTACAGGAGCATGTTTGGATGAATTGTAAGCTGCCATAATGGTAACTTACTGATAATATGCATTTTTCATAAAGTCAATTCTTTAACGGAGAAATGAAAATGGTCCAATATGATTTTACTCTGCTCTATGAACGAAATCCCTTTATTCTTGAAAGACCTGAGAATATTGGAAAATCATTTAAACTTCCTCCTTCAAATTTCGGATTTGAAGATCTTCCGCAAATTACCTTTTCAGGCGCCTCGTCGTGTCGGCGTATGATTTTTGGGCTATCATTTAGTGGTATGAAAGCATTTTTTGTGATGTTGTGGCAGGTAGGGAAAATGTTAGATGAGGGGGATGATGTGGATTTATGGTTTGATCAGATAACATTGGATCATGATATTCTTGAAGAATTTTTGACTTGCGATCTTTCAATTCAAGAACCAGAATATCTTAATTTTGAAAGTTTTAAAGAAGGTATCAAAGAATTAGAAAAGAATAAAATTGTAGCGAAGGGGACAAAAAAAGATTGTTATTTCATCAATCCAGATATTTTTGGTCTTCCTGAATGTGATGAAGATTTTGAGTTCGATGAAGAGGAAGAGATAGAAGCACACTTTACGGTAGAATACCCGAATAAACAACTCCTTTAACCGTTTTTCTCTTAGAGAAAAATAAAAGCTTAGAATAAATGGCTATGAGAACAGCAATGAGTCTGTTTATGGTATGTGAATTGGAATGTTTGCGGGATTTTTTTTGATTTAATATTCTCTATGAATGGTTCTTTATGCAGGGCGGTTTTTATGCCATATTTTCTTCTTTTTATGAGACATAAGTTAATTTGAACTGTGCACCTCTTCAAACAAATGTTTGATCTGTATTTTCTTTCTTGGTACTTTTGTGAACTTTGCAGTAATGATGTTCATAGCTCTTGTATTTTGGCGCGTTTACGAGAGGTATTTTTACTCTTTTTAATCGTTTATTCATATGCCAATCCCACTTGCTAATGAGCAAGAAAATAGTTTTAAGGGATTCAATATAAGAAGGGATAAAATAAAACAATCTTATGATATTCGGCTCCTCTCATTCAATATGCAAAATTATAAATTATCTTTATAAATCAAAGTATTGTTCGATACAAAGTTTTTCTCAGTATGAGAAATTTAGCATTGATCTTGCATATTTCATCAATACGTTAGTCCTTGATGTTTCTGAGAGAGTTTTGCATGAATTTGCGCATTTGGCAATTGCAATCCCATTTTTTGATAGCGTGCAACAGCTTTTAACTCTTTGATTTTTTAGCGCTACAACGGGATTTTTCATCAGCAATTTTCCAAGCTTTTGCAAAGCCATTAAAACATGAAAGATTTATTGAAAAATTATTGTTGGAATATTTTCTCACAGAAGGCGCACAATCAACTTATCGTGTCTGTTTTCACGAATAGATGTTGTAAAAAGTAAACGACACAAATCTTCCTCCTCAGAAAATTTGTGTCGTAAAGTTTTATTTAAATGGACGATTGGGGAAATTAGCTTTTCAAGGCTTTTAAAACATGTTGTGGTGAAGAAACTTCGTAAGGATCTGTTGCACAATTATCTGAAAAACCCGCTTCTTCGAACCATTGTTCAACCACACCATCATCAATAACAGCAGCATAGCGCCATGATCGCATGCCGAAACCAACATTGTCTTTTGCAACCAGCATACCCATTTTGCGCGTGAATTCACCAGAGCCATCGGGAATTAATTTCACATTTTTGATATTTTGTGCTTTTCCCCAAGCATTCATGACAAAAGCATCATTGACGGAAAGACAATAAATTTCATCAATACCCGCTTGTTTAAATTCATCATAGAGTTTTTCAAAATCAGGCAGCTGAAAGGTTGAGCAAGTAGGGGTAAAAGCTCCAGGAAGAGAAAAAAGAATAACACGCTTTCCTTTAAAGTAAGCATCGCTGTTAACTTCTTGCCACCGATAAGGATTGTCTCCAGCCATTGATTCATCGCGTACACGTGTGTGGAATGTTACATTGGGAACTGTTTTTTTCATCATCATGATGCTCCTGTATTCTTTTACGAAAATTTTGTTTTAAAACAGCCTTCGTATTTAAAAACATATGGGAAAGATTGTTTTAAATAAAAGGGCTTCTTAAAAAATTCTTACTTCTAACGAGTGTGCAAATATTTCACACTTCCGTCAAGTAGAATTAATGGTCGACTTTGGATACTCTTCACCTTAAAATTATAGGAAATCATATAAAGGTATTGATATGACCATAAAGACAGTTTTAACCACGGCTTTTGAGGGGCAAAAACCGGGAACGTCTGGTTTGCGCAAAAAAGTGTCTGTTTTTCAACAACCCCATTATGTAGAAAACTTTATACAGTCTCTTTTTGATAACATTGGGCCTCTTGAAGGAAAACTGTTGATTCTTGGGGGGGATGGGCGCACTTTTAATCGTACTCTTCTTCAGATTGTGTTGAAGATGGCGGCGGCGCATGGTGTTTCTTGTATTAAAATGGGAAGGGGCGGTATTCTTTCTACACCTGCTGTTTCGCATCTTATTCGTAAAACTCATGCCCATGGTGGACTTATTCTTTCTGCAAGCCATAATCCTGGTGGTCCAGAGGGAGATTGTGGTATCAAATACAATGTTTCCAATGGTGGACCGGCTCCTAATTCTTTATGTGATGCTATTTTTGCAACATCGCAACGTCTTTCCTTTTATAAAATTCTTGAAGCACCAGATATTGATTTAGATAGGCAAGGTACGGTCTTTATGGGAGCCATGCGGATTGATATTATCGATCCTGTCGCTGATTATGTTGCTTTGATGCAAGAGCTTTTTGATTTTGACTGTATTGCTAAGGCCGTTGCTCGAGGTCTTACTTTACGGTTTGATGCCATGCATGCGGTAACAGGGCCTTATGCCCATGAAATTTTTGAAAAATGCTTAGGATTTTCTGAAGGGACGGTGGTTAATGGTATTCCTTTGCCAGATTTTGGAGGCGGTCATCCAGATCCCAATTTGGTTTATGCCAAGGCTCTTTATGATTTATTGATGTCAGAGCAAGGACCAGATCTTGGCGCAGCCTCTGATGGTGATGGAGATCGTAACCTCATTATTGGTCGTGGGCAATTTGTCTCGCCTTCGGATTCTTTGGCTATTATGGCTGAACATGCACACCTCATTAAAGGATATCGAAAAGGTGTTGTGGGGATAGCGCGTTCTATGCCAACGGGGCGTGCTGCTGATTTAGTTGCGGAAAAACACGGATTAAACTTTTTTGAAACGCCAACGGGATGGAAGTTTTTTGGAACCCTTTTGGATGCGGGGAAAGTAACCTTTTGTGGTGAAGAAAGCTTTGGAACTGGCTCTCATCACATCCGCGAAAAAGATGGTTTATGGGCTGTCCTATTTTGGTTAAATCTTTTAGCGGTAACAGAAAAAACTGTCGCACAGATTGTTCAACAGCATTGGTTCACCTATGGGCGTTTTTACACGTTACGGCATGATTATGAAGAAGTCGAAGCAGACAAAGCCTTGGCACTTATAGAGTATTTGCGTGCGCACTTACCACATGCAGGAACTGAAATTGCTGGATTTTTCGTCAAAAAAGCAGATGATTTTACATATCATGATCCCGTTGATCAGAGCGTTAGCACGCGGCAAGGTATACGTATTTTTTTCGAGAATGGCGCACGGTTGGTGGTTCGTTTGTCGGGAACAGGGACGCTAGGTGCTACTTTACGACTTTATTTTGAACAGTATGAAAGTGATCCGCGCAAACACAATTTTAATCCGCAAGAAGTTCTCCAACCTTTGCAACAGGTGGCACTAAAACTGTTAAACATACAACAAGCATTGGGGAGAGATCACCCTGATATTATCACCTAAGATCATTGGAATGTTTTTTTGTAAAGGTATGATGATTGATTACATGGGTGTGATTTTAGGGGTGTGATTTTATGTGCATAAGGGAGATCTTCCATTTTCAAGCTCTCTTTGTTTTTTCCTCCCTTACATATCAATCGGATTCCTCAAACTGCCGGATTCTTAAAACTAAATGCTGTAGGAAATTATAATCGAGCATAATCGGAGCATTTATGTCCAATGGGTTTGCTCAATGGCTTGATAGCAATTTTTGTTTAATAGGGGAATGTTTCTCATACAAAACAAAATACGATCATTGTTGCACATTTCATATGTTTGTTTTAAAGAATCTTCTCTCTCAAGACACTAAAAACGCATCTTATGCGTGTTGCTTTGAAAGGGATAACCGGCCATCCATCCATTGAGCAGCACCATTTTTACGCTTATGAGAGAGTAAGACGGCACCATTATTCACTTTGCCCGCTTTCAATGTTGGCTCTTATATTTGAGAGTATTTAGTATTTTGGATAATCGTTTTACACGGATTTTCCTACTTGTAACATGCAAACAAAAGGCTTTGGTTGTTTCAATGTAAAAGGGGTTGAGAGAATCTCAGCTTATTTATCGGCTCTCATTCAATATACAAAACCATTAACTATGATCATAAATCAGTCTGTTCTCTAACATTATGACTGTTATCTTTACTTAAATAAAAGGTTAAGTTGGGGACATCATTTTCTTGTTTCTCAATGCTGCAATAGTTTTTAGCTCTCTGAGAACGTTTTATTCAGAGATGTTCCTTTTCTAATTGTTTTGTTATCCATTCGTTAATTGCATTGGTGATGTATAAGAAAATGATTTTGATTAATTTATTAGAGAGAATGAAGTGCGTAAATTTTATGATATGCGGGGGGCTTATTTGAGTTGTATAATGATCAATCATTTTTATAAACTTGTGTATAGTATGTGAATGATAGCATTCATGAACACAGTTGGCAGATGAGGATTGAAACAAAGGGAAACATTTTTCTAAAATAATGGACAATAAGCACTTCTTGCTTTATGACCAGTCATAATGAATGTTTTTTCTAAAAAAGGGGAATTTATGACCCAATATCCCAAATGTCCTCGTTGTGATTGTCTTTATACTTATGAAGATGGTGAAAATTTTGTGTGTCCTGAATGCGCGCATGAATGGCCACAAAAAAACGATGATACGGTTCTTGCCAATACTGTTTATGATGCCAATGGTCAGATTTTAACAAACGGAGATACCGTTATGGTGATAAAAGATCTGAAAGTAAAAGGCGCTTCATCTGTTTTAAAAGGGGGGACGAAGGTAAAGAATATTCGCTTGGTGGATGGGGATCATAATATCGATTGCAAAATTCCAGGGATTGGTCAGATGAGTTTAAAGTCGGAGTTTGTGAAAAAAGTTTAAGCATTTGTCCTCTTGCAATTGTTTTTGCATTTCGTTGGTTTTCTATTTTTACATTCTTCTCTAATTGGACATATTTTTCTCCAATGGCTTCTTTTCTTGTTTCATAGATTACACCAATCAGATAGGAGCAATATGTTTTCCTTTATTGTAAGGCCATGTATCGCAAAGAAATAGCGACTCTTTCTTTTCTTTTAATATGCGGTTATGAGGGGACTGGATGTTGACTCATAAGCAACAATAAAAGTATGCGCTTTATGAGAAGAACAATACCGTAAAGTAGACAAACTTATTCCTGCTGAATTGAAAAAATATTCTCATTTTTTTTTATCAGATAATTTCTCAAACAACCATAATAGATCTGGCTTCAATGTATTTATTTTTTATGGGTAGTTACACCTTTTGCGTCATATTTATGGAAATGAGATTGAAAATGATAGAGGAAATTCTTGATTTTAAGAATGGAAAAAGGACGCTATGATCTTGATAAGGTCTTATTGCCATGCATTTTCCAGCTCTTAGTACTGCAACAATCTCTTATAAAAGTGTACATAAGAGCTATTAAAAATAGTTTTTGTTATTATCCAGTTTGTGCTGTGTAAGCGGACGATTTTGATTGATGCAATAAAAACATAATTGAAATAAGAAGAATGTCAGAATTCTCATTGCAAGTTGCAAAATGTGATCTTTGTCGAGTGTCTGAAACAACATATTGATTTATAATAATAAATTAGCGTTATTCATATTGAATTAGAACCCCGAATAACGTGGGATTCTCTCATTTCAAATCTGTTCCATGTTGAATCAATTAAAATCACTTGCTTGCACACCACACGCGGGGCTGGCGTGTGGGTAAAAATGAGGAAAGAAAGGATTAAAAATGACTCTTATGAATCGTCTTAATGAAAGAGCTGTCGCATCATTAGGGGCTGGCAGATATGATGATGGTGCCGGCTTGCTACAAGAAGTATTTTGCGTGATTTGTCGTTGGAAGCACTGAGAAAGATAGAGCAAATGAGCACTCTATCTTACAATGTTTTCTTTTTTGGGTTTTCTTTTTTTAACGAGGTCGTGTTTTCCTCGTTAAAATTGCATGACAAGATTATAAAACAAAATAAATTTAAAGTGCACACCCATGCATTGTACTTCTGTGTACGATTGGTTTGTTGAAATAACTTATGCTTCTTAAAGGGGGCTTTGAAATCTTTTTAAGGCATATGTGGAGGTGAAAGGTGAGTGAAGGTATCATTATTGGACAGATTTTTTTAACAGTACTCTATTTTTATGACTGCATGGCTTACTTCGAAAATTTCAGGAATAAAATGACGTAAGATTTTTGCACTCCATGTTTGAGCGCTGTTGAAGAGGGGCAATCGGTGTGGTTATTTTACCTATTGAGGTCAATATTTATTGTGGCATGGCTTCAACATTTATTGTGGCATGGCTTCAACGCCTAAAACTTCAGGGATAAAATGGCGTAAAAGATTTTCAATACCATGTTTGAGTGTTGCTGTTGAAGAGGGACATCCAGCGCAGGAGCCGCGCATATTGAGATAAACAATACCATTTTCAAATCCACGAAAAGTAATGTCTCCACCATCGTTGGCAACTGCGGGGCGGATACGTGTTTCAAGGAGCTCTTTAATGGTTAAGACAATATCAGCATCTTTTTCGTCATAAAACTCTTCGTTAAGGGCATGGGTTTGTGCTTGTGTTGTGGCGTTGGTGGTGATCACTGGCTCATTGGATAGAAAATGTTCCATAATTGTGCCTAAAATGACGGGCTTAAGATGTTGCCATTCCCCTTCTTTTTTGCTTACGGTGATAAAATCATAACCTAAAAAGACACCATTGATATTGGGAATATTAAACAGTTTAGCCGCTAAAGGTGAGTTTTTAGCTGCTTCTTCACGGTCACGAAATTCTAATACGCCTTCAGAAAGAACCACGCGTCCTGGCAGGAATTTAAGTGTTGCAGGGTTTGGGGTGGTTTCAGTTTGAATAAACATAGATTCTCCTTTTATAATGAAGGCTTGGGAAGATCTTACATTGTAGAATATTATATTTTTTAGGCAATAGATCTAATATCTTCATCGGCAAGATTGCTAGGAATAACAATGACAGGGATTGAAAAAGCTGTTCCTTTATTCCCGATTAATTGAACAAGGGGTCCTGGTCCTTCTGTATGTCCACTGGCTGCTAAAACAATCAGTGCAATCCTTTTATCTTCGTCGATCAGTTTAGAAATCTCATCAATTTTTTTTCCTTCACGCACTACTATTTCTGTTTCAAGCGCATGGGTGGTGCGGACTTCACTGGCAATGTCTCCTAATATTTTATGAGCACTTTGCTTTGATTCTGTACGCATAACGTTGTTTACACCCAGAAAATGTTGAAATTCTACACTATCAACGACACAAAGTAATACCAATGTTCTACTGGTATTTTGGGCATGCTGTGCGGCAAACGCAACGGCACGCCGACACTCTGGTGTTTCATCGATAATAACTAAGTTTTTTTTCTTTGGTTCTTTTTTCGGATTTTGGGGTTTGGAAATCATGCACTTTCTCTATTTTGTACAAACGATTTTTTTGCTCTCTACAGTTTTTAGTTTTATTATTTTTATGTATCTTGCAAAAATCCAATAATTTCACGAATTTTTTTCATATTTTCTTCTGCGAGCATACTAGCACGTTTAGCGCCATCATGCAAAACAGAGTCGATATAACCGCTTTCTTGATGAAGGCGACGTAATTCTTCTGTTATAGGGGCAAGCTTATGGACAACAAGGTCGGCTAGAGCTGTTTTAAAATGCGAAAATTGTTGACCAGAAAATTCTAAAAGAATCTTTTCTTTGCTAACTTTGGCAAAGGCGGCATAAATACCAAGCAGGTTATCTACTTCTGGTCGTTCTTTTAAAGCGGCAAGGGTATCGGGAAGTGGAGCCGAATCCGTTTTGGCTTTGCGTATTTTTTTTGCGATAAGATCAGCGTCATCGGTCAAATTAATGCGTGAAAAATCTGAAGGATCTGATTTTGACATTTTTTTCGTCCCATCGCGCAAAGACATAACGCGTGTGGCTGTTGTTCCAATCAGTGCTTCTGGAAGAGGAAAAAAGCCTTGTCTTTTTTCTTCATCTGTTTGCATAGAGATGCCAAAATTTAATTCGGCAATACGCTGTGCATAGTCGTTGTTAAATTTTTGTGCAATATCGCGTGTGAGTTCAACATGCTGTTTTTGATCTTCGCCTACTGGAACATGCGTTGCACGATAGACTAAAATATCAGCAGCCATCAAAGTGGGATAGGCAAAAAGCCCGAGGGATGCTTTTTCACGATCTTTTCCCGCTTTATCTTTAAATTGTGTCATGCGTTGAAGCCAGCCAATGCGGGCAACACAATTTAAAATCCAGGCGAGTTCAGCATGTTGAAAAACACGTGATTGATTAAAAATAATATGTTTTTGAGGATCGATACCGGCGGCTAAAAAGGCTGCTGTCACTGTTCTGATGGATTCGCGTAAAGTAAGGGGATCTGGGTTGACGGTGAGCGCATGCATATCCACAACACAATAGAGACAGTGATGAGAGTTTTGTAGTTCAACCCAATGCTGAATGGCTCCAAGATAATTGCCAAGATGTAAGTGACCACTCGGTTGTATGCCGGAAAAGACAAGTGGTGTGAAGGTATCCATAGGAGTGCTCTTTCTTCAATTAAGGTTATTCATTTTATTGTTTTTGACAAAGTATAGATATTATGAGCGTTTTTTCAAATTTTTAAGCGTGTGAAAAAAGGAACGGGTGTTGAATAAAAAATAGGCACTAAAATAGATCAAGAATATGCCGAGCATAATCCCTACTAAGGTGATCGCGCGCAAGAAAAAGGATGCTTGTGAGGATAAAGGAAAAGACAAAAAACCAAGCACATTCAATCCGTAATAGAGGGCTAGTGCACTCAAAAGAGTTGCCATCATGAGACATAATGTTCGCTTTATCAGTTGGAAGTCGTATTTCCAATAACCGCGTTTGATAAGGACCCCCCAAAGCAACAGTGTGTTGACCCATCCAGAGGTAATTTCAGCAATAACAATGCCTCGTGCAGATAGAATAGGAAATAATGTTAAGGCGAGACCGATATTGATAAAAACGCAAATACCTGTAAAAATCATCGGTGTTTTGGTATCTTCATGGGCAAAAAAATTAGGAATAAAGACCTTAATAAGAACAAAAGCTGGAAGTCCTAGTCCATAAAGCTCTAGTAATTGTGCAACATGGTGTGTTGATTGACTGGTAAATTGTCCTCGCTCAAAGAGTAAACTGACTATGGGAGTGGAGAGCAGCAAAAAAGCGATGGATGCTGGAAGTGTTAAAAATAGCGTTAATTCAATAGAGCGGTTTTGTAAATGGTGGGTTTCTTCATGCTTTTTACTTCGCAAAGCGCGTGTTAATTCTGGTAAAAGAACGGTTGCAACGGCAATGGCGATTACGCCTAAAGGCAATTGATAAAGACGATCAGCATACATCAAAGAAGAGACAGCACCCGATTGACTAGAAGCAATATTGGTATTAATAAGCAAATTAATTTGCGTGATGCCACCCGTAATGGCTGCGGGGAATGCTAAAGTTAATAGCTTACGAACATTAGGACTTAAATGGGGCTGGCGGAAGGAAATTTTCATGCCACTTTGACGCAAAGCAAGGGCAATTAAGGTGAGTTGAATAAGACCTGCTGCCAATACACCCCAAGAGAGATTTAAGCCGATATGCCAAGCGTCAAGTTTATAGATCCAAGCATAGGCAAGCACACCAATCAGAATAATGTTTAAAAAGAGTGGGGCAATGGCGGCAATAAAATAGCGTCGCAGTGCATTAAGCATGCCCCCCATCATGGCAGCAAGCGACATGCAGGTTAAATAGGGAAACATGATCGCCGTAAAATGAATTGTAGCGTTAAGCTTTGTTGCATCTTCGGTAAAACCTGGAGCAATAATGGTTCGTACCAAAAAAGGCATACTGAGTTCCATCGCAATCGTTAACAGTAAGAGCAGTGAAAAGAGAACGCCAAACACCTCTTCTGCAAACTTGCATGCCGTTTCGTGACCATCTTCAGTGATTTTTTTGGCAAAAAGAGGAATGAAAGCAGCATTAAAGGCTCCTTCAGCAAAAAAACGGCGGAATGTGTTGGGAAAACGGAAAGCAGCATTAAACGCATCAGAAACAGGACCAGTTCCTAGTGCTGCTGCCATAAGCATTTCGCGTACGAAGCCAAAAATACGGCTCATGAGGGTTCCGGAAGCAACTGTTGCAATTTTTTTAATCAATGTCATAAAGATATATCAACTTTGTTGTAAAAGAGAAGCGATGACAGGAGAAATAAAGCGTTTTAAATCGTAAAAATCTGATCTCTATCCTAATCAAGGATACTTTTTGAAAGCGTTTTACGACGGTGTTTATCTTTCTGTCAACAATGGTGCTTGAAGACTTTTTTATGCTCCTTGTTTACTGTTGCATTAAAATTTTTATTGTTGCCATAAAATAATTAAAATTTCTTTTTCAAACTGAAATATGGGAGTGATATCATAACAGTTTGAAGAGACATGTAGGGGGATATATAATGATAATTTCTCTTTATGGTGTGATGTCGTGAATAGTGCAACCCAATGCCGTTCTGTTTTTTATGTGAGGGGTGTGAGCCTATTAAAAGAATGCAAATAAAATAAAAGCGTGGAGCAATACGTAATTTCCATTATTTATTCATTATTAAAAAAAACAGCGCTTTAGATGTTTTAAAAAGTCGTAAGGCTAAGCCTAAAAGGTGATGGTAAAGCTGGTGATTACTTTTCACTTTTACGGCTTTATGTTCTCCCCAAATGTGGCTGCCTTCCCATTTTAGAGATTACATAAACAAGAGGATAGGAAGGCATGATCTTTCAACAGCATTTTTCTTGTTCAGGTTTCTTTTCACAGTTGATGAGGATAAAATCTGAGAAAATAAGATAAAGTTGCTCTCTCATGGTTTCCATTCTCGTTGAGGTGCGATTGATTTGCCGATGAAGGCAAGGGGGATAAAGGCTATCATTTTTACCAGAGGGGGCGAAAAAGTTAAAGTTTATGAACCTTTTAGACATTCATTGCCATTGCTTTTGCGTGTGCCGTTTTGTGAGGTTGAATATTTTCTTGTCTTTTGGGATTCTGATTGACGTTTTCTGTCATTTTTTGCACTTTAATTGCTTCTTTATCAGGCGTGTTGGAACATTTTTTTTCATTGTTTTTCTTTATAGATTGATGCTGGTTTGGTGCGAAGCGCTCATCGAATTTATGGTTATAAAAATACATGGGTTGTATATGCGGTTCTATCTCTTTTATCTGCTTGATTATTTCCATAATCTCTTTTGCTTTAATGGTTGATGTGCCAAGACTCTTCGCAAGTCTTTCAGGATTATTTTCTTTTATAACTTCATGCTCGTTTGAAGATAAGCGCTCATTGATTTTTTTGATATAAGTCCTTATCTCCCCCCTTAATTCAGGAGAGTTTGATAACATTTCTTGCTGTTGTGCTTTTGACAAGGAAAGGAGATTTTTCATCCAAGCCTTAGGCATTTCTACCGACTGTTCACACCGCCTTTGTTTTACATGATGGGTATGGAGAATGTCTCTTTCTGTTTGTTTAGAAATATTGATATAACGATCAATGGCTCTACAGAGGGGCAAAATATTTGCTTCAGCATGGGCGCGCGCGTTGTTTTTTATGCCAAATACATTGCTACCAGAAAGCTTAGAAATCGATTGGGGAGAGGTGGTAATTTGATAGGTGAGTTGTTCTCCTTCAGTATGATTTTCATGGATCATCTCAATTCTTTCCCGCAAAATATGACGATTGCCATAAATGATTTGGCACAAAGTTTCTATTTCTTTTCTTCTTGCTTGAATGGAAACGTTGTTTTTTATCCTTGTGGCAATTTCATTGTTGGTAAGGGGGGCTATTGTTTGTGCGGGGATAAGCACTTCTTGCTGGTTTTGAATTTTTGGTGCTGTAAAGGAGAGGGCGTCACCGATTTTTAATGTCTGTATTTGCTCTGGGGTGAGATCTTTTTTATTTCCCAAGATGAAAGTTCCGTTAGCATCAAGCATAAAGCCATTGGGTCCACTGCCTCTGTAAAAGCCTTTATAGGTATGACCTTCTTTTGCTGTTATAATAAGATGATGATGAATACTCTCAAGCCCGATATGTTTCATACTGTCCATGAATTCTTTTAAAATAAGTATTTTTTCTGGATTTGAGATATCCTCAAGCAGATGTTTCATTTCTTCTTTATCTTTATGTTTTAGCGATGCAATGCTGGCAAGATTCATGCGTTTTTCTGTTACAAGAGAAAAGTCGAGTGTGTGGCCAGCAACTTGCCCAAGTTTTTCAAAAAACATTCGTTGTGTGCGTCCATTACCTTCTCTGAAAGGATGCGTATAGTTGAGTTGTATCAACATTTCAGTGACATGTTCAATAAATGTTTCGCGGGTTAAGTCTTTTAAACTATTTGTTTCAGCAAGTATTTTATCTAAATTTTCTAGTCCCTCCTGTATCTGTTTTGCTGAGGCAAAAGAAATACCAGCTTTTTTCATCATTGGCATATAAGCAACGGTACCATCTTCAAATGTAAATGGTTTTTCGCGTGTTTGTCCGGCCCATTCAAAAGTATTTTTAAATAGGGTGTGATGAATATATTGGAGATATGTGGAGGTTAGTTTTTGTGGTGGTGCTTCTTGGCGCAGATGAATGATTGCTTTTGTTGTATCATGGGCACATTGCACTTTTAATTTTCCGTAGTCTTTTATTCCATATTTATTCTTTAAGGTGATACTATTGGGGTAAAAGAAATTACGGTGTATTGTCTTATTTTCTTCGGTTTCAGGTGGTGATGATAATTTCTCCTGTAAGGTGAGAGGGATGGTGTCCGTTTTTCTTGTACCAGTATCCCAGTATGCCATTGCTTTTTTGATAGGCTGTTTTTCTATTTCTGGATGATCAGAGCGTGTTTCCTTTGTCATTTTGACAGATATTGGATCATTTGTCGCTGTATTACTGCTCTGTAAAATATTTTTTTGAAAATCTTTTTGCATTTGCCTCATAGCGGAAGCCGATTGAACAATTGGTTGTGCCATTTGTTCTTTTTCTTGTGCTTGCAAACTTTTGGGCATAACTTCAACGCTGTCATGTAAAACATGAGAGGCAATCCATGGTGAAAAATAGGATTTTCCCTTTTTCTTTGTTTGAATGGATGTTTTGTCTTTGCTCTTTTCAGTTATTTCATCGTTTTTAAGAGTGGCTCTTTTTTCTTCTTTTTCTTCTGGAAGCAATGTTTTTTTCTGGGTTTTTTCTGGTTTTTGAACTTTTGGTGCTGTAAAGGAGAGGGCGTCACCGATTTTTAATGTCTGTATTTGCTCTGGGGTGAGATCTTTTTTATTTCCCAAGATGAAAATGCCGTTGGCATCAAGCATGAAGCCATTGGGTCCACTGCCTCTATAGGTACCATGATAGGTTTCTCCTTCTTTTGCAACGACAGCGAGATGATAATTTTTTTCATCCAATCCAAGCTCTCTCATAGAGTTGGTGAATTCTCGTAATAGGAGCAATTTTTCTGGATTTGAGATATCCTCAAGAAGATGCTTCATAGGCTCTGGGTTGCCATGTTCCATGGCAGCGGCGCGGACAAAGTCTTTACGTTTTTTGCTCACAAGAGAAAAGTCTAGCTCATGTCCTGCTGCTTGAGAGAGTTTTTCAACAAACAGTCTCTTTGTGCGCCTATTGCCCTCTCTGAAAGGATGCAAGTGGTGCAAATCTATCATTATACCAGCTGCTTGTTCAACGAATTCTTCGCGCGTTAAGCCTTGTAAATTATTCTTTTCAGCAAGCGTTTTATCTAACTTTTCTAGTCCCTCCTGTATTTTTCTGCCAATCGCAAAAGTTTTTGTAAACTCTTTTCTTTTCAAAATGGGCATAGAAGCAACAGTGCCATCTTCAAATGTAAAAGGCTTTTCGCGTGTTTGTCCGGCCCATTCAAATGCATGGGAAAAGAGGCGTTGATGAAGGTATTTTAGATAAGAGGCATTAAACTGCTCTGGTAGAGGTTCTTGGTGCAGTTTTATCATTTCTTTTTTTACATCATTAGAACAGCATTCTTTTAATATTTCGTTATCTTTGATGCGGTATTTATTTTTAAGCACTTTGCTATTGGGGTAGAAAAAATTTTGCGCTTCTTCATTGATTTGCTTTGAAATGGCTGCATTAATTGCAGAGTGTTGTTCTTGCAATTCTTCCTGTGTAGAGGAGGCACAATGTTCTGTGTTTTCTTTCATGCATATTTCCTTTCAAATGGTAACATTATTTTTGAAATCTTCTTTGTTTACATTTTTTGCCTTATATTATTTTCATAGCGTTTTCTTCAAAGAAGAATGCCTATTTGAATGATTGAAAAAATTGATCTTATTCGCATGGAACAAAGTTAAAGTTTATAATTTTGAAGTATTATCGTGAAATTTTATCAATGAATTCTGTAAAATAATGGGGTGTCTTATTCAAAAATTTCTGTATTTCATACACCGTCTTTGGTGCAATCTTGGCAAGATAATTGCACCAAAGTTTTGGATAAAAAGCCAACAATTAGGAGATTTATCACGACAAAGCCATTGCTTTTGATGTTTCGGCTCTGCGCGGTCGAACATGCGGCTGGTCTTCTTGTCTAGAAGTTGCTGCAACTTCTTGATGCCGCTTTGCTGTTGAGCGTTCAGGTAGCTTCGGGGACTGCGATAAGTTTTGCTGCTGTTGCAATTTTTTATCGAGATCGTTAAGCGGTTGATGACGTTTTTGTTGTTCTGCCTGATGGTTTTGCACAATTGCTTCTCTTAACTGTTTTATCGTATCAGCATAATCCTTAATGGCGGTACAAAGGGTAGGAAGATTTTCTTCAGCAGCTTTTCGTGCTCCGTTTTTTAAGCCAAGGACTTGCTTACCAGCAAGAGGAGCAAAAGATGTACAATCCTTTTCAATTTGAAATACAATTTCTTCTCCTATCTCTGGAATTTTGTGCATATCTTCTATTCTATATTGCAAAATAAATGGATCCTTATAAACAATTTGGCACCAATATTGGATCTCTCTTTGACCATATTGAACCGATGGATCTTGTTGAACTCTGCGAGCAATTTCCTGATTTGAGAGAGGTTTTATTCTCTTTTCTGAAGTGAGCGGATTTTGTAAATGTTGATTTGTTAGCTCTTCCTCCTGTGCTTGTCGCTGATGTTGTTGTTCCGTGTGAGGACCTTGGGAAATATTTTCACTTTTTGTATATTTTGAAGTATACACATAACCGTTAATAGCAGCACGTAGGGTAGGAAGAGTTTCTTCAGCTTGTTTGCGCGCATGATTTTTTATGCCAAGAACTTTTCTACCAGCAAGCTTAGAAATAAACTTAGGCCGTTCTGTAACATCCCATAAGAGCTGTTCTCCCATATCGGGGTTTTCTTTGATTGCTTCTATTCTTTCACTTAAAATAAGCGGTTCGCCATAAACCTTTTCGCTCAAAAATCGTATTTCTTCTTGATATGCTACGAGCAATAGCTCTCTTTCCATTGTATTAATAGATGGTTTTTGTTCGTGAGACGGTTTTGGTTGTTCAATTGCTGTGTGTGGAGAGGAAGTTTTTGGGACGACAGTATCGCTTTGTTTTCTGTTTTGTATACGGTGCGGTTTTCTTGAAGGCGGGACGGCATATGTTCCACTGTCTTGTGATGATGAACTGCTTTGCTGCCTGACTTTCATATGTGATGATGTTTTGGGTCTAACACTTGGTTCGTGTGTTTCAGGATTTTGAATTTTTGTGCCGTTTTGTGCTCTTTCTCTCATGCGTGGGGGAAGGGGCGGAGCCACTTTTGTCTGTAGAGAAGGGGATTCTTGAGCAGTTGGTTTATTTTGTTCTCTATCTTTTGCACGCGGTGGTCTTTGTGGGGCCATTTTTATGCGCGTGGAGGGGCTTTCTTGAGTTTCATGCTTTTGGATTTTTGCGTTGGCTTGTGTTTTTTCTCTCATACGTGGGGGCGGGGGCGGAGCCATTTTTTTTTGCGGGGAAGGGGACTCTTGAACTGTTGGTTTATGTTGTTGCCTCTCTTTTGCACGTGGAGGTCTTTGTGGAGCTGTTTTTGTGTGCGGAGAGGAGTTTTCTTGGATTTTTGAGTTGTAGATTGTTGTGCTGGTTTGTGTTTTTTCTCTCATGCGTGGAGGAGGGGGTGGAGCCACTTTTGTCTGTAGGAAGGGGGACTCTTGAACTGTCGGTTTATGTTGTTGTCTCTCTTTTACACGCGGAGGTTTTGGCGGAACTGCTTTTTTTTGTGGGGGAGGTGTCTCTTGGTTTTTGGCGTTAGGAGGCATTGTGCTGGTTTGCACTGGGCTTTTCATCCGTGGGGGAGGTGGTGGAGCAACTTTTGGGTGGTGGGATAAATTTTCTGGGCGTTTTTCTACAGTTGCTTTTGGCAAACTTTGAGAAACTTGGGGAGGGGGGGGGCTGGTGGGGGATTGTTCAGCCTGTTGTTGAAATTTTTCCATCATTTCGGTGATAAAAGGGGAGGGATTTCTTTTTTTCATGCATATTCCTTTCAAACTCTTTCAATATTGTTTTTAAATACTATTTAAAAATGTACGTTGGTTTTTATTCTGTTTTATGCTTTTTCACTTACTCTAATATGAAAGAGAATATGAAACTGAGAAGCTTCACAAGATTTGACTCTCATGGTTCAGATCATAATCACTCTCTAAATATTGTTTGATCAATAGCTCAGATTAAGTAGCGGAGGAATGAATTTCCCCATTTCTTGGCGCAAATCACCTCTGCTATGGTTGCGCCAAGACGTTGGATTCAACGTGAAAACTTATGTCTGTTTAACTGGCAAAAGCCATCGCTTTTGGGGCGGCAGTTTTGCGAGGACGAATATCTGTTTCTCTTTGTTGCGTAGAGGTTGTTGCTCCTTCATGCGTTACCGTTGAAAGCTCAACGCGTTGAGCAGACTGTGAGACGCTTTGTTGTTGATGCAAGATTTGCGCTCTCTCAGAAGATGCTTCATTGTGTCCTTGTTTTGTCTGCTGAGTTTTTGAAAGGCTCTCTCTTACTTGTGTTACAGCTGTTGCATAATTGTCAGCGGCGTCAATGAGGTGAGAAAGACCCGCTTCAGCATGTCTGCGTGCTTTATTTTTAAAGCCACAAAAGTTACGACCAGTGTATTTGTTAAAAGACTGAGGATTTCCGGCAAGTTGCTGTGCGAGTGCTTCTATTGTTTCAGGGTTTTGGAAAAGCTCTTCTGTTTGTGATTGCAAAATGTTTGTGTTGCCAAAAACAACTCCGCACCAATATTGGATTTGGGCATGGTGTCTTCTGACTTTTGAATGTTGGTGAATTTTGGTAGAAATTTCTGTCTCTGAAAGCGTTTCTTTTTCGCGTTGATCTGATTTTTGTAGAAGTTTAGTGACAGCTTCCTTCCCCATTAAGCGTTCATAGTTTTTGAGTTCTTGCTCTGGAGATTGTAAGAGGCTCTCTCTTGCCTGTTTTACGGCTTCTGTATAACAATCAATAGTAACGCATAGAGCGGAAAAACTTTCTTCCGCTTGTCTACGCGTTCGATTTTTAAAGCCCAACATGTTGGTTCCGGAAAGTTTAGTGATGCTTTCAGGATGAGCTGCCATGCGCCATGAGAGCTCCTCTCCTGCAGCGGGATTTCTTTGAATTTCCTGCATTTTTTCTTGCAAAATGTTTGGGTTACCATAGGCACTGACGGATAAATGTTGGATTTCTTCTTGATAGGTTCTAATTAATGAATGGTGTGGAAGCAATAGAATGATTTCTTCCTCTGAGAGAACTCTTGTTGTCCTTTGGGTAACTTGTGAAGTAACTGTTGCGTGTGTCGTTTCAGGTTTTCTCTGCCTTTTGGTAGAGCCGCCTCTTGTTAACGAAGCTGTTGGATTTGTTGATGCATATACAGTTTCTTCTCTTAAAAGAGATTGTCTTTCCTCATCTTCTTCCGGTATGGATGACAGTCTTTTGCTTTTTGAAGGCGTTTCTTTAGGAAGGGGGGCTGCTGCGCCTGAGACTTCTGCCGCTGCTTGTTCATAGAGCTTTATAAGTTCTTGTATTGAAGAGGATGGAAAAGGATGAGGGTGGGTTTTTTTCATGCATGTTTCCTTTCAAAAATTGTTTTAGAAAACCTCTTTGGTGCATTCTTGCCTTTTATGCTTGGATCGCTTTGAGACAAAAGAAATATCGAGCTGAATGAGCTTCCAAAGATCTGCGCTATTTGCAATCAGCTTAATGGACATTTGTGTCTTTTATACAGTTTTTTTGTGAAATATTATCAATAAGTTATCAATAGTCGGCATGAATTACAGGCGCCATTTTTAGGGCTATTTTTTGTAACATTCTAAAACAATTCTTGGCGCAATCGCGATAAAATGATTTGCGCCAAGAAACTCACTGAAAAAAAGATTACATGAAAAACAAAAAATATCTGTTTTTATGTTTATGCCCCCTTACATGGCATAAGCCATTCCTTTTTCTCCGTGTCTTTGTCGTTGAGGGCTGTGCTCTGGACTATTGTGTTCTTGTCCTCTTGTGTGATGATGACGATGATGATGGTGTCTCTCAACTTGCTGAGAATTTTCTTGACGACGTCTTTGTTCTGCCATAGGGGTTTGCGATAGTCTTGTTGTTGCGTCTTGTACAGCTTTTGTATAACCATCAATGGCATCAATGAGCGGTTTAAAACCGTCTTCAGCTGCTTTGCGTGCTTGACTTTTTATGCCAAGTGCGGAATGGCCAGCGAGCTTATGCATAGATTCAGGATTTTCAGCAAGTCGATCTGAAAGCTCTTTTCCTTTACTGGGATCTGTAAGTATTCCTTGCAAGTGTTCTTGGAAAAGCTTGTCATTGCCATAAACAATCTTACCCCAATGCATGATCTCTTCTGCATGTGCTTGGACGTGTGGATTTTTTAAAAGCATGACACTTATTTGTTCCGTTGTGAGGGAAGATGAAGATCTTCCTCTTTGTTGTGGAGAAGCAACCGTTGTATAGTCAGTTTCAGGATCTTCTGTCCTTTGATGTTTACCTCTTGAAGAAGGGGTAACGCTGCTAACTGATGCGTATAGAACATCAGTTTCGTGTCTTGGAGAAGCAACCGTTGTATAGTCGGTTTCAGGATCTTCTGTCCTTTGATGTTTACCTCTTGAAGAAGGGGTAACGCTGCTAACTGATGCGTATAGAACATCAGTTTCATGTCTTGGAGAAGCAACCGTTGTATAGTCGGTTTCAGGATCTTCACTCCTTTGAGCATGATGTCTGTCTCTTGAAGGAGGGGAAGAGGTGCTAACTGATGCGTATAGAACTTCCTCTTCTGGGGTTGGACCGCGCTGGTTTCCTCTGGTTGGTTTATTAACTTTTGCATAGAGGGCTTCTGGATTTGCAGAAGGGCTTGGATGATGTTTTTTCATACATGTTTCCTTTCAATATTTTTAGAAAACCTCTTTGGTGCATTCCCCACTTTTAGTTTTGATAACTTTTATATAAGGAAGATATCCAACCGAATGACCTCCAAAGATTTTGCGCTATTCATATTGATATGTAATGAACATTTATGTCTTTTATACAGTTTTTTTATGAAATATTATCAATAAGTTATAATAAATTACAGAATCCATTTTTAGGACTATTTTTTGTAATATTTTAAAACAATTCTTGGTGCAATCACGATAAAATGATTTGCACCAAGAAACTCACTGAAAAAAAATTACATGAAAAACAAAAACTATCTGTTTTTATGTTTATGCTCCCCTTACATGGCAAAAGCCATTCCTTTTTCTCCATGTCTTTGTTGTTGTGGGCTGTGCTCTGGACTATTTTGTTCTTGTCCTCTTGCATGACGATGATGGTGGTGATGTCTGTGTTCTGGGTCTCTTTCTGGACTTTCTTGTCTTTGACCTCTTTCTCTTTCATGCTCCCGTGTAAACTGTTTATGGAGCTTTTGTGCCGTATGTATATGCCTTTCAAGAGCTGAGCAAAGGGGAGAAAAACCATCTTCAGCTTCTCTGCGGCTTAGAGATTTTACACCAAGTATTTTGTGACCTGCAAGCTTACCAGCGCTTTCAGGATTTTCTGCAAGGCTCCATAAGACTTTTTCTGCATTTTGAGGGTCGTCAAGAATCTTAGCCAGTTGTTGATTCAAAGCATGTTCGTTACCATAAACAACTCTGCACCATTCTTGCGTTTCTCTTACACCATATTGAAAGTCTACGCTTGTTAAAAGCTTTGTTGTAACCACATCTTTTGGGGTTCTGGGAGGGGAGATTCTGCCTCCGCCAACGCCTTGATAGATGGGATTTTCTAGTTGTTCAGATTCTTGCCCGCCTTCAGCTCCCATGCCAACCGTTGCATAGACGGATTCGAGTGGTCTTTGGGGAGAGTGCCTACCATTTTCACCAACTTCAAGCTCTGCATAGAGATGTTCTGGTTCTTGGGGATGTCGTCCACCCTGTGCACCTTCACCAACTGTGTCGTAGGGTGTTTGCCAATTTTGTGCTGCCAAATCCGTTATTGAATAGGGGTTTACGAGTTTGTCGGTGCGTCGCCCATCACTTGGTCTTTCACCAAGTCTGTCATAGGGATTTCCTAGTGGCTTTTGGGGAGCATAGGCCGTTTCTGATGGTTGTTGAAGTGTATATTGAGGTGAGGTGCGCTGTTCTTTGGGTGGCTTATTAACCCTTGCGTAGAGGTCTTCTACATTAGAAGCTCCTAGGTTTTGTTGGTCAAGTGGCTTTTTGGGAGCATAAACCGTTTCTGGTGGTTGTTGAAGTGTATATTGAGGTGAGGTGCGCTGTTCTTTGGGTGGTTTATTAACCTTTGCGTAGAGGGGGGCTTGGCTCTGGGGTTGTGGGTTCTGGGGGGCTGGTTGTGGGTGACTTTTTTTCATGGCTGTTTCCTTTCAATATTTTTAGAAAACCTCTTTGGCGCATTTCCCACTTTTTGATATTTTTTAAGACAAAAGAAGAATATCAAACTGAATGGTCTCCAAAGACTTCGCGCTATTCATATTGATATGTAATGGACATTTATGTCTTTTATACAGTTTTTTTATGAAATATTATCAATAAGTTATAGTAAATTATAGGATTCATTTTTAGGACTATCTTTTGTAACATTTTAAAACAATTGGTGGGCGCAATGGAGATAAAATGATTGGCATAAAGAGTTCTGTTGGAAGGCAAAAGTTTACGCGTTTTTAGCCGGTAAGAGCCAGCGATGAGGAACGACTAACTTTCAAGCTGCGAGCTTGGCATTGTGCTTCTTGGGTGTTCTTTACTGTATTCGCAATTTCTTTTGCTTTGCTTTCCGATGTCCCAAGGAGGCACGCTAGTCTGGTATGGTCTTTTTCTTGTATGGCTTTACGATCTTCTGAGGATAGACGATTGTGTAGTTGTCGTGAAAAGGTATGGAGTTCTTGTCGCAGTGAATGAGAATGCAATAAAGCTTCCCTTTGTTGTTCTTCTGGTAAGGCAAAAAGGTTTTGTAAATTTTTTCTAGGTTTTTCGACAGTGTGGTTCAGGCGATTTTGTTCTCTTTGGTGTTGCTCTAGAATTGCATCTTTTGTTTGTTGTGTTATTGCGCCATAATTTTTAAGGGCTTGGCTGAGTTGTGGAACAGCCTGTTCGGCTTGTCTGCGATTTGAACTTTTCATGCCAAGTATTTTACTCCCTGCAAATTTAGAAATTGATTGAGGGTTTTGTAAAATTTCATCGGCAAACTGATTTCCTAAGTTTGGAGCTACCGTTATGATATCTAATGTTGTCTTTAAGGTGTGGGTTTTACCATAAACAGTCTTTGATAAATTTTCGATTTCTTTTCGACTCCCTTCAACATAAGCGTCATTTGAAATCCTTTCAAATAACTCTTCATCGGTAAGAGGGGCTAATGTTTCTTTTGGGATCAGTGTTTCTTTTAAGCTTTGAACGTTGGTTTTTTGAAAGCAGAGGCGGGCACCGTTTTGTAATGTTTTGACTTGTTCTGGGGTGAGATCATCTTTGTGTCCGACGACGAAAGCCCCTTCTATTTCCATGACAAAACCTTCTGCTGAAAAACCTCTAAAGACGCCTTCATAGGTTACATCTTCCTTTGCTGCAACAACAACACGATCGTTAATTTCATCCAGTCCAGCGTTTCTCATTTGGGAGACAAATTCTTTTAAAACAAGGGATTTTTGCGGATGGGTGATATCTTCAAAAAGATCTTTCATCGGTTGGGGATTGCCATATTGCATGGCTTCAATACAGGCTGCTGTCATGCGTCCTTTTGTGATGAAAGAAAAATCAATGGTATATCCTGCTGCTTGTCCAAGTTTTTCCATAAACATTCGATTGACGCGCCCATTCCCTTTTCTAAAAGGATGTGCGTGCTCGAGCGCCATAAAAACTTCAGCGGCATTTTCAGCAAATTCTTGGCGCGATAAACCTTTTAAATTGTTCTTTTCATTAAGTGTTTTTTCGAGTTGTGTGAGTTCTTTTTGAATCTGCGTTCCAATAGCAAAAGGAATTTCATAACCTTTGGGACGCATCGCCGGCATATGGGCAGAGGTGCCGTCTTCAAATGTAAAGGATGTATCGCGGGTGTGGCCCGCCCATTCAAAAGTTTTGTAGAAGAGGCTCCAGTGGATTAGTTTTAGATAGGAAGCATCAAATTTTCGTGGGGGTGGTTCATGGCGAAAATTGACGGCTGCTTTAGTGACGTCATGGGTACTGCGTTGATACAGTTTTTTAGGGTCTTTGATGCCATATTTATTTTTGAGTGTTTTGGTTCCTTTATATAGATAATTTTGCTCTAACATGTAATCTCTCCTAAGTAGGTAGGGTGGTGGTTGATGAGCGTCTTAAACGCTGCATGTGAAAAATTCCCCTTCGCGTATTCTTTTGAGATTTTGGTTGTTATGAGAGGGAGCACTTTTCCCTCCAGTGTATGGGATGTATCAATCGTTTTGTGATGCTTTTGAAAAGCTTTTCTGATGTTTCCTTTGTTTATTATCTTGTACTGTAAAATGCTGGTATTTAGGACGCTGATATGAATCCCATAAGTAGTCAGAAAATGGATTTTCTATAAATTGACTCTGGGTAAAGTCTTCGTTTTTTGAGGTGTAAGGAAGAGGTCAAAAAGAAAAATGTTGCTTAAAATTGTTTTTTCCTTTAACAAAGTTGTTTGCAAGAGCGCTTTGATGAGGAGCGTGGATATAGCGGGTGTAATCGCTCTTGGTTAGCGGATGGTGCTGGTACTTTTCATACACAGCTCTCAGATTGGTGAATCTATGGGTAAAAGCAGTCATCAAAAATTTTTCTCCATTATGTTTTTCTTATTGTTCCATATGAATATCTTGCCATACGAACATCTCTTTTGTGTATTTTTGCAACAAAATGTTTTTTATTTTTGTATTGTTGCTCTTATTATATTGCGCTGCTTTAAGATCCATAAGAGAGGAAACCCTTTCTTTGGTTGGGGAGAAAAGCCTTTTTCAGCGCTTTATCATTAAAATAGAACACTTTATGATATCGTAAAGAGGGAAAAGCTTGTATAAGAATGATTTATTCATTTTGATGTATATCTTAAATATTTTTTGGGAAAAATCGATGTTCTTGAGTGTAGGTGTTTTGAGAGTTGTTGTCTCAAAGATCAACCGTTTTTTTTTCTTAAGTCTTGATATTGGTGATTAGCGTTGTGAAATGTTTTTGCTTGTTTGTAGGGGATAAATTATAAACAAAAAGCTTTGTAGGAATGTATTTTCAGGACGCTCTCAAGTGGAAATGTTGGTTTGGTTATAGGTGATTTGAGGGGGGGGACTTTCTTGTAAAGACGATGGGTATTGGTAAAACGATACACAAAATACAAAAAGGAAAAAACACGGATTTTTTATCATGTTTTCCTTATGTATGAAGAAGCGGTCAAAAACTTTTTGTTAACGGGTTTTAAAAAAATAGAAATGTATGTTTTTTTTGTGGTTGGTCTTTTCATAGTCAAGATCTCATAATAAGAAGTTAGTTTTTCTTTTGTGGAGCAACGCGGTTTTTTGCAGCTGCGGCTAACATTTCTTTCCTTCTGAAATAGATGGCGCAACCACATCGCGAAGGGGAGCCTTGCATCAGAATAATTTGTTCATCTTGACGCATTTCTCGAATAACTTCGTGGGGTAAAATGAGTGCTCTTTTTAAAATATTCATATAACCACGAAAATCGACTCCATCTAAGACAAATAAAATAGGCTTTTGTAGCTTTCGTCGGTAGTAATCATGACGTTTAAAAGGAATTAACAATTATCCTGTCCAATTGCTTTGGATATGGTGTATATGCTATGTGCAAAATTGGTGGTAGGGCGCTTAAGTAGTCTGTTTTTTGCATGTATGATAAGAATATTAAAATATCTCTTTCACATAGGTGTTTAAATCAAAAAAACAAAGTTTCATATTTTTTAGTTGGCCATAGCAAGTGTATTTGAACGATTTTGTGTGCGTGTGTAGAATTGGCTATGAGTGTTCCTTGCTTTTTGAACAATGTCGGTAATTTCTCGTGCTTTCTGTTCTGATATACCAATACTTTGTGCAAGTGTTTCATAATCTTTGTTTGTGATCGCACTACATTCGTTTGATGAGAGACGATGTTCTAAACTGTTTATAAAAGTACGGAGCTCTTGGTGTAATTGAGGAGATTGAGACAAGATTTCTCTTTGTTTTTCCGGTGATAAAGCAAAAATATTTTGCAAGTTTTGACTGGGATTCTCTACCGCTTTTCCAAGGCGTTCTTGTTTAATTTTATGGTCTCGAGTGACTATATTATAGGTAGCTTCTACAGTATACACATAATTCTCAATTGCAAGAGAGAACACATCAAGATAATTTCGAGCGTGTACACGTGCCGGATTTTGTAGACCGCATATACTAAAACCTGCAAGAGGAGAAACAGAGTGCGGTGCCTGTTTAATCTGATTAGCAAACTGTCTGCCTAATTCTGGATTTTTAATAATCTCTTCTATCTGTTCGTTTAATACGTTTGCGTCACCATAAACAGCTTTTGCGTAAGCTCGGACTTGCTTTTGAGCTTTGAGAACGTAACTATCTAGCGCAACTGTTTTGGCACATTCACTTTTTGTGAGAGGCGCTAATGTTTCTTTTGGAATAAGCGTGTTTTCAAGCTCTTTGCTGTTGGGGGCGGTAAAGGTAATGATATCACCAGGTTTTAGTGTTTTTAATCGTTCTGGTGTGAGATCATCTTTGCTACCAATGATGTAAGTTCCTTGCATATCGAGTATAAAACCTTCTGAATAACAACCTTTATAAGTTCCTATATAGGTTTCTCCTGCCTTTGTTGCCATAACAAGGCGATCATCCACGTTGCGTCCCGTATTGTTTATGTGGTCCATAAATTCTTTTAAAAGACGTATTTTGGGGGGATTGGAGATATCCTCAAAAAGATCTTTCAACAGTTGTGTATTGCTATATTGCATTGCTTCGCTACAGGCAGCCATCATACGTTTTTGTGTGACAAGCGAAAAGTCAAGCTGATGTCCTGCAGCTTTGGCAAGATTTTCAAAAAAGACTTGTTCTGTGTGCTCATTGCCATCTATGAATGGGTGGATTTTGTGAAGAGTATAAAATAGACTCGTTGCTTCCTTGACAAATTCTTCGCGTGTTAAGCCTTGCAAATTGTCTTTTTCGGCAAGCGTTTGATCTAATTTTTGTAAGAGTTCAGGGATTTCTTCACCGGTTGCAAAATTATTGCCCCATTCCATTCTTTTCATTTCTGGCATGGCGGCAATGCTATCGTCTGTAAATGCGAAGGGGATATGGCGCAGATGTCCAGCCCATACAAAGGTATTTTTAAACAATTGTTGGTGGATATGGCATAGATAAGTTGAATTAAAATATTCTGGCAGGGGTTCTGCACGCAGATTGATCATGGCTTTTTGCCTATCATGTGAGCATTTTTCCAGAAAGCGTTTTAAATCTGTTTCTCCATATCTATTTTTGAGAATTTGGGTACCAAGATAGATATAATTATGGGGTGAGGGAATTCCTTTTGTTTTTTCTTTTGCTTTGGGCATTGTTATATTCCTTATAATGTTACATTGTCTATGAGAGTGTGTTAAACTTTTTGTTTGAAAATCCCCCACGCATATTGTTTTGAGATGTTGAGACTTGGGTGAGGAAAAAATCCCTCAAATTCGTAGGTGTTTTTGAGTGTATCAATCTTTATCTTGGCACTTTTTTCTTTTACTGAGAGAGAATGGTTCATTTGGGTTGTTTTCATGCATATTGTCTTTTAATTTTTTTGTAGAAAAATTTCCCTATAAAAGCGGTGCCTTCAAAAGTTTCCTGATAGGATTCTCAAGGCATAGATATGATTGGTATTTATTATTTGGAGATGAGGAGAGTGCTTTATAAAGAAAATTGGCATTGGTAAGCACAGGCATAATACCATCATTTAAAGACTTTTCCCCATATTTTTCTTGTTGTATCAAGCGGGAATTCCTTCTTTATAGGCTTTTATGAGATAGAATCTCTGCTTTTATCCTTTGATGTTTTTGTTTTGATGCATGGCCTCCATTAGAGGGTGTTTTTTAGTTTTTCTTTTGTGGAGCAAAGCGGTTTTTTGCAGCTGCGGCTAACATTTCTTTTCTTCTGAAATAGATGGCGCGTCCACAACGTAAAGGGGGTTGTCCTTGCATAAGAATAATTTGTTCATCTTGACGCATTTCTTGAATAACCTCATGGGGTAAAATCAGGGCTCTTTGTTGGTAATTGACGTTGTATGAACTTTTTCCTAAAGATAAGCCTCTTGATTTGTTCGTTCCGGTTACTTCAACGGTCATTTGACCACAGCGTTCTGAAATGTCTTTGGCAGTTTGGAGATCTTTAATGGCAGCATAGCTGACAAAGGAACAACTTTCAAACCATGAACGTGCTCCTGCTTCTCCAAAGTGGTTGACCAACTGGCCAGAGGATTGATAGAAGAGCATCAAGGATGTACCGTATTTACGTCCACGGTCGCGGGCTTCTTCTAAAATATTCATATAGCCTAAAAGATCAACTTCATCTAAGACAAATAAAACACGCTTTTTATAGTTACCGTCTGCTGTAACCATGGCATTGAGAAAGGCGCCAATAATCACACGTCCAATAGCTGGATAACTGTTTAAAATGCTTGCGGGGAGATTGAGAAAAACATCTGTATTGCCATTGGTAATATCTGAGGAAAAAAAATCATCTCCGCAGACAAGATCTGCATAATTGGATAAAGAAAGCCATTGGGTGTCTTTTGAGGCGGTGGTATAAACCCCTGAAAAGGTTTGTTCTGCCATTTCTGTAAAAATACCAACCATTTCACGAATAAAAGGAGAAGGTGTTGTTTCTTGAATCATGCGTAATTGATTAACAACAGCTGTTTCTGATTGAGAGAGAATACCACGCAATGTTTTTAAATTGCGCTCGCTGTCTTCATATTCATCAGAAAATACAACATGAGCAAGAAGAGCTGTTAATAGATTATGGGCTTGTGTTGAGAAATATTCCGCTGAAGAATTGTCTGATTTTTTATCTGTAAGAAGCAACTTTGAAAAGCTTACAATATTCGCTTCGCGTTGTGTGCGTGGTACGCTGTCGTCTAAAAGCCAATCGATGACATTAAAGTTTTTTGTTAACAATGAGTTGGGATCGAGAACAATGACATTTCTATTTCCCATTTTTTGACGCGCAAATTTGACCATTGGGGCAACTTCTGTTGAAGGATCAAGACAAATAATAGACCCTGGATAGGTTAAACACGTGGGAACTACTGTACTTGTTGTTTTATAGCCACCAGAACCAGCAAAAAAGATCATATGAGTTGAACCAAAATCAAGATTAAAGGTTAGCAAAGGGGCTGTTCCACCCTTTCCCCATGTTGTTTTATTGCTAGGTGCAAAGGGAATGTTGCACACATTATCTTGATCGACACGGTATCTTTCACCCACAACAATTTGCCCATTGGCAGGAAAGATTTTTGCTGCCTCTCTTAAATTCATCCAAGCGGCCTCACCAAAAATACCTTTTTTTGCACGCTTGACCTTACTTTTAGGGGGAAGGGTTGTTACGAATTGAATGATGGAAAAAAAAACACCAATGATGATGCCAAAAACAACCATGGGGTCCATGAATTGAAGAGCATAGCCCCATGTTATTCCTTGTTGGCCAACATAGGGACTTAAACGTTTTATTTCACCACTAATATAGTAAAGAGCGGTTGTTCCAAAAAAGACAACGGAGACAAAAGTGATCATTTTACGCAGGTGCAGTTTTTGCGAGAGACTATACAACAATGAAACAGCAGCCGTTAGTGCTAAGACTAATAAAGGCTCAGAACGAAGTGTCCAATAAATTTGATCGCTTTTTAGTCCATTTGTTATAAACAATAAAAAATGAGGGACAAGGAATATCGTTAAAGCACCTAAAGCGATCGGTGTTAAAATGAGTACCATTTGTGTTTTGGTATATTTCATTGTATTTTACTTTCAATTCTGTCAGAATATGTTGCGAAGTGCTCTTTTCCAAGTGTGTGATATGAACTCTCATCTCTTTTTGCAAAGGTGCAGATAACGCCAAACAGTTTTCGTTTATGAGCCTTTCTCATTAAGGAGGAAGGTTTTGTCTATTCTTAGCAGGCCATAGCGAATGCTTTGGAACGGTGCATTGTGCATACTTGTGCTTGCTGGTGTACTTCTTTGGTTTGCTTAATAATTTGTGTAATTTGTTTGGCTTTATTTTCTGATACACCAATGCTTTGAGTCAATGTTCCATAATCATTATTTTGAACTGCGTTATGTTCATTTGGTGAGAGACGGGTGTTGATCTTTTTTACAAAGTTGCTGAGCTCTTTTTGACATAAAGGATTTTTTGCTAAAGCTTCTTGCTGTAATTCTTTTGGCAAGGCGAAGAGGTTTTGTAAGCTTTGACTTGGCATTTCTACCATTTTTGCAAGGCGACTTTGTTCTGTTGCATGTTCTTGCGTAATTTCCTTTTCAGCATGTCTCACTGCATGGGCAAAATTTACAACGGCAGTACAGAGCATCTCAAGATGATTTTTAGCGTTTGCACGTGCCTGATTTTGTAGTCCACATAAACTGAAACCGGCAAGATGAGAAATAGAGTGCGGTGCTCTTTCAATCTGGTTGGCGAGCGGTTGGCCTAAGTTTGGATTTTTGATGATTTCTACCATCTGTTTGTCTAATGTTTTTGTACTACCATAAACAATTTTTGACAATTGCTGAACCTGTTTTAGGCTTGCGTGGACACAAGAATCTTCTGCAACCATTTGGGCCGTTTCATTTTCTGTCAAAGGGGCTAATCTTTCTTGTGGAATGAGAATGCTTTCAAGCTTTTTTGTTTTGGGAACGGTAAAAGTAAATCTATCACCAGGTTTTAATGTTTTGAGTTGTTCTGGCGTGAGCTGTTCTTTATTGCCGATGATGTAAGCGCCTTTCACATTGAAAGCAAAGCTATCATAACCAGCACCCCTATAGGTACCTGTGTAAGTTTCACCTTCTTTTGCAACCATAACAGGACGATCATTAACATTGCGCCCAAGTTCTTTCATGTTGTTCATGAATTCCTTTAAAAGAAGTATTTTATTGGGATTAGAGATATCTTCAAACAGATGTTGCATTGGCTCTAGGTCACCATTTTCTGCTACAGCAACACTGGCGAGCATCATGCGTTCTTTTGTAACAAGTGAAAAGTCAAGCTGATGCCCTGCGGCTTTGGCGAGATTTTCAAAAAAGACCCGTTGTGTACGTCCATTTCCTCCCCTAAAAGGATGGAGTTGGTGAAGGAAGTTAAATAAGCTTATTGCTTCAGCGTTAAATTTCTCACGTGTTAAGCCTTGCAAATTATCTTTTTCGGCAAGCGTTTGATCTAATTTTTGTAAACCGTCTTGGATTTCATCGCCGAGTGCAAAAGGATTTTCCCATCCTGTTCTTTTCATTTCGGGCATGGCGGCTGTGGTGCCATCTTCAAATGTAAAGGGGAGATGGCGCAGATATCCAGCCCATTCAAAGGTATTTTTAAATAAGTGGTGATGAATAGAGCATAGATAGGAGCTATCAAACTTTTCTGGTAAGGGGGCTTCACGCAGATTAACCATTGCTTCTGCTGTATCATGTGAGCATTTTTCCAGAAAGGATTTTAAGTCTTTTATTCCATATTTATTTTTGAGTGTTGTGGTGTTTGGGTAGACATAATGATGGGGAGAAACTGTCTGTATATTTTTTGTCTTTGCTTTTGCTTTTGGCATTGTAGCTTCCTTATAATTTTACGTTATCCATAAGAGTGTTAAATTCCTCGAGTGAAATATTCCCCTTTGCGTATTCTTCTAAAATTTTGAGTGTTGTAGGATGAAGCGCTACTCCCTCTATCGCATGGGTGCTGATGGCTGCTTCAACGGCTTCACGGCGTTTTTTTAATTCTTCTTCTGTCATCGATAAAAGGTTTTCTCTATTTTCTGTTTCGTTGATTTTCATGCATTTTTTCTCTTATTTGCAATCGTTGCTTTAAAAGAACCTTTGGCAGCCGGTGTGATCTTCTTTTAGTCACCTCCAAAGATGTTTCGTTGTTTGAAGGGATCGTAATAAATTTCTGTGACCTTAAATTTTCCTTCAATCCGTTTGCATTGGATGATGATATCAATCATTGAAATCAACAGGCCTCGAATATCATCACGCTCTAAATCACCACCGCCTTCACTTTCTTTGACCAAAAGGGTCATCTGCTCAAAGGCTGCAAGGGCTGTTGATGCGTGAACCGTCGTAATGGAACCTGGATGGCCTGAATTGACATTGCGGATATAATAAAAGGCTGTACCATCTCGAAGTTCTTGCAAAAGAATACGATCAGGACGCATCCGTAAAGATGATTCAAGCAACTCTTTGGGGCCAACGGAGGCTAAGCCTTGTCCATCTTTTGAATAGAACATTGAGACATGGTTAGGGTGTGGTATCACCAATTCTTGCGTGTCTTCAATGGTGATAATACGCTCTTCTTGAGGGATTTTGGCGATTAATGCTTTTGATAATGTTGTTTTACCCGAACCGGTTTTTCCCGCAATTAAAATATTTTTCTGGCATGCTACAGCTTGATTTAAAAAAGAGACAAAGTCTTTATTACAGTAGGCATGAGCTAAGTTATGCTCGATGATTTTGAGTTCGTTAAAACGAGAATGATAGTCATGCAAGGGCGTGAAAGAGACCTGTTCACAGAGCGAGAAGAGGCCCTTATTTGCGAGCTCTTCGAGAGAAAAACTCTGCGATGACGGTTTGCGAATTGTCATACTAATCGTGTCTTTTTCGACAGCGGGTGGAATGACAATTTGAATACGCTCATTGCCTGGTAGCGTTGCAGATAATATTGGGTTTTTGTCCGATATGTTTTGCTTGGAATAGGATGCTACAACTTTCGCAATCCCCATAAGCTCATTAAAAGAGAGCCCCGGTGCTTCTATTGTTTTCCATCCATCAAATCCTTCAATCATGACTTGATAGGGACGATTGATAACAATTTCAAAGAGTCTATCATCTTTCAAAAAAGCACTGATGGGTTCAAGTTTTGTGAGAACAATCGCAACGGTTTCATCGCTCATGGTATGTAAGTTTGAGTTCATTCTAAAGTTACCGCCGAATTTTTGTAAAAGTTTCTTGAAACAGCTCGATTGATAATCTGTTTTTTGTTTTCGATGACTTTCAATTTATAAACGCTGGAAAAATCTAAATCGCGGGCAACAAAGATATTCACCATTTCCCCTTGGTTTTTGGATAATGTTGGAGGAATATTGGCGTAATTTTCTACGAGAATGTTTGCGATGTTTTGTCCTGAAGAGATTGTTTCAGTTTCTTCTTTTTCCTGTTTTTTTGATAAACGTTTATTGGCATAGTGTGTTGCATCTTTTATTAGTGAGACAAGAAGCGCAGACCCAATCCTCTCGAGCCAATGGTTATCAATATCTCCATCCATACCAGAACGCCCTAAAGCATCCGTTGCCGGTGAAGCTAAAGATATAATGATACCATTGGGGGTTTTTGCTCTATTCCATAGTACAAAGAGACGTGTTTGGCCTTTTTTCAATCCGGCGCGATATTCACCAACAATTTGGGTGCCTTTATCAAGAAGCACAACACGACCATTGTCTGATAAGATATCTCTGGAGATGATACAACTGGCAAAACCTTGTTGATCACTGTTGATGGCTGTTTCTAAAATACAAGGAATAGAAGTTCCCATCGCGATGATGTAGTTTCGATTGCCAAGGGTTGAAGCACGAATACCTTCAAGCACTGTGGGTTTGAGAAGATGATTAAAACGTTGTGTCGTTTCATCAGGTTTGCTTTCAAGTTGGTGAGGCAAAGCACCATTATTTGTTTGTGAATCTATTTTGCCTTGTTGTGTACTTGCATAAGCTAATACAGGAGCACGTTGTGCTGCCTCCAGCAGTGAGTTATCAGAATTTAATTGATTGATGTTTGGTGTTGGTAGCTCGACTTTTGGTAATAGAGCGTTATTTCGTTGAGGCTGTTCAAAGGGGGGAGGGGTAGGCTTTGCAGGATGAAAAAGCTCTGTTTGTTTTATAACTTTTCCTTCTTTTGAAGATTCAATTGGTTGCTTTTTGTCTGTAACAAGTGTTGAATAGGCTAAATAAAGACAGACACTGAAAAGAATAATAAGAGCAATAGCTTTCCCCACATTGTTCTGTTGACTTTTCCCTTGAGCATTTTTTATTGTATCGCGATCATTAATGCTTTTTTCATCCACGGTGTTATTCATGGCTGCTTCCTAGGTTCACTTTACGTTGTACAGATGGTGATGTCGTACCTGTTTCAGGATTAATTCCTTTTGGTACGAACCTTTTGTTAAAGATGCACAATACTTCATTCCCACGTCGTAGCGTGAATTGTGCAGCTGTTGCATGAACAATAACCTTGTTGCCTTTAATCGATTTGGGAATAAGCGCTTCTTGCCCATCAGGCGATACAATGTAAATGGCAGGGATTTCAATGTTGCCTAAAAAGGTAAAGGTTGTTGTTTTCCCATTATCATAGACAGAAGCAGGTTCAATAAGAGATGAGCCTTGAGCTTCATAAGCCCAATTGCGTGGTCCAAAATCTTCATGGATATTTAAAATATCATTGACAAAGTTTTCTTCACGTTGTTTTTCTTTTTCTGCTTCGGCTAATTTCTTACGTAAGGCTTCATCTTCTGGATAACGAAACTTTACCAAGAAATACGTCTCATTGCCGGCTGAAACATCGCCTTCACGGACTTGTAGCTCGAATTGATAAGAGCGTTGTGTTCCATCTTGGCGGCTTGTGACAATTTGTAAATTTGTCACAGGCTGAACTTCACGTGGTTTGAGAAAAACAAAGTGTCCAGCCGGTGCAACTTGCCAAGCAACCGAATTTCCAATTCCTACATAGGTTACTTCTTCATCAACGGCAAATTCTAGTTGAACCGAAGAGCGAATGGAGCCAATGATTTGTACGACGTTGTAGGGGTCATAATTGACAAATCTGATGCGGTTATCTTTACGTGCACTGACAGGCGCTGTTTCCGCAAGTGAGAGAGCTGTGTGAAAGCTGACAGTGATCGTAAAAATTAAAGAGATTGTTTGTAAAAGTCTGATCATTTTATTACCTCTGGATCAGATCTATATTCCGATACTTGAAAACCAAGAGGGTTGATAAGACGATCAGACGTTGAAATGTGTGCGTTCACGTAGGAAAAATTTAAGATTGAAATCCAATGGGAAATATTTTCTTTTTCATTCAAGTCTCTGATCGTTTTATAGTAACGAACTTGGATAAGATCTTTACTTATAAAAGAGATTGATTTGATTGTGATCGTAGCAATCATGTTATGATAAATATTTTGCGGACTTTCTGGATTATTGCCCGCGTACCATTTTGCAAAACGGTTTTGTTCTTTTGGAGAAGATAAAAGAGAGACTAAGCGAAAATTGTTTTCTGCTTCTGATGCTTGAAAACCTTCACGAGCGCGAACATATTGGCTGGCAAAATAACGCGTTATCGCTTCATCATAGTCGTTAGGGGATTCTTTTAGGGCGCTTACAGTATCAATAATACCTGTTGAGTTATCAACGCGGATAACAAAAGGCTCTACCGTTTTCAAAGGTGTCAAAGCTGCGACAGCTAAAGCCAGCGCAATTGTCATCAATCCAAAAAGCACTGTTAAAGCCATGGAGATTTTCATCCGCACGCGCATGCTATGCATGCGATCAATGTCAAATGAGCGCGCTTCTTTTATATATTCTTCAAGGGCATCACTTTTCACGCATAACCTCCACAGTTTTATCAGATCGTGCTTCATGAATAACCGGCTTTAATAAAGCTGAATTGGCTGTTACTTTTTCACTTTCCAAAGTATTGAGAATGATGGGAGTGGTAACAGGCTTTACACTCTTTTCTGGGTAGACAATGTTTTTATTGTCCCAATTCCACTTATCTTTATTTAAAGCGCGTGTATGTTTGCCATTACAGCGTGGTGGTTTTTTAGGGCCACTCAAAGAGGCACAACCAGTAAGAGCGATTGTTAGGACCATAACAAAAGTTATTTTTCGTTTCATTTTTTGAACTCACAAATATCTTGGAATACAATGCATGAGAGCCTTTGTTCTGAACATTTTTACAAGTTTATGTGATGCAAGGTTTTGATTGGTTTTATTGTTAGACCCAAGATGTTAGATCTTATCTGGAACAGGATCATGGCGTGTACGCCAAAGGGCGCACACAAGGCAAAAACAAAAATGCTTATTCTTTTAAAGAGGTGTTTTATCTTAAAATCGACCACGACCGCCTCCAGATTTACCTGCTTTTGCTGCCGCCCCTGCCGCACTTCTAACAGCGTTACCGGCAGCTCCTGAGATTTGTGAAGTAGCACTTTTTACTGCATTGCCACTCGCTCTTGCACCATTGGAAAGCATTGTAAAAATCTGTCCTCCTGAAGAGACACCAGCGTTAAAGTATGGTCCGCCAGAGGCCAGCGCTGTTGCAATACCAGGAAGCGCACGGAAGATAATAACTCCTATGATCGAAATGACGATGACAGGGGGAAAAAGAACATAAATTGATTCATATGAAACTTTGAGAACCTGTAGGATAACTTGACATATAATGGTTCCAAGCATGATTACGAGAACTTGTAAAATGGTAAAATTGATCAAAGTTGTAATCCATGCATCGGAGTATTTTCGCGTTGCATTGAACAAATACAAACTAATGAATAGAGGCCCAAGACCTATAATCATGACGAGTGCAACTTGTGCAAACATTTGCACAATAAAACCACCTATACAAAAAAGAATAACCGCGAGAAGCATGATAGAACCAAGAAGACCCACAATGATCTTTTCAAAAAACCAAGCATTGTATAAGACTTCTTGATAACGTGAACTTGCCTTTAACAAAATATAATCAAAAACATTGGAGCTTGCAGGATTACTGTTAAGCGCATTCCCAATAGCATTGGATAAATCATTGAAGAAAATATCCTTGACATAAGTATTAAATGTATCCGCATTCGTTGCCATTGTTGTAACAACAACGATTTTAACAACATTATTGAGAAGACTATGCATGGAAAGCGCAACACGACCTGTCATAACATTATAGCCATAAAGAAAGATAAAAATGATTGCGGCGAGATTTAAGGGCGCTGAAATAGCAGAAGATAGCCCACTCACCGTTGTGTCCATCACATTATCGAGGGGTTTTAAAATATACCCAGAAACGCTTTCAAAGGGAGAAAAACTAAAGTCTGACATCTGTACGCGCACTTTCAAGTTTTTCTTTTAATTGTTTTTCTTTTTCTTTTAACTGTTTTTCAATATGTTTATGCTTTTGTTGTTCCTTTTCTTCACGCAATTCGTCTTTTGTTTTCGTATCTCTTGCTTGAATCATATCAAGAGACTGAAGTTTTAAAGAATTCACTTGAAGATCGGCTTGAAGAAGAGAAAGTTTTATTTGAAGCTCTTGTTGAAGGGCTTGCAATTCTTCAGGCTTAGTGTCTTTTTTTGATTGAATATTTTCAAATTGATGATTTATTTCTTTGATTTTATTTGCAGTGTCAGTTGCTGTTTTATAAATAGTTTCAGCTGTTTCTGATTTTGCAGCATTTAATTTTTGTGTGTTCTCGAGTGCTTGTTTATAATATTCATCTACATCGGGTGTCGTTTGTGATATTGCATGAGAAATAAAAGAAAAAGATAACAGTGTAACTAAGCCATATTTTTTCATTGATTTTTTCTCCTTTGATAAAATATGGGCAGCCATTTGTCAGGGTCAGCTCCATATTCGTTGATAATTTCATTCATGAGTTCAATGTTTTTTGTTGTGCCGCTTAAAACGGCGATCTCATCATTCATTCCACGTAAGTTAAGTTCTGCAACGACGGAACTTTGTCCTTGTTTGATGAGAAAACGACGGGATTCTCTGCTTAACTCTGACTGTATCAGTTCAAATTCACGCTCAGTAAGTTTGAAAGCTTCGACATAATCATTGTAATTTGCTTTTTGATTTGGAAAAAATATTTGGGTGGGGCATTGCTCAATGATTGTGTGCGCGATTGTTGAGTTCAAAGCATCTTTAGGGCTTTGTGTTGCAAAGAGCATCATGCCATTTTGTTTACGAATTGTTTTTAGCCGATCTTGCGCAAAAGCTTTAAATGAATCATCTTCTAAAGCTTTCCAGAATTCATCAATGACGATAATGATGCGCCGCCCATCAATCAGATCAAGAATGCGGTGAAAGAGATACATCATTAAGGGGCGCCGAATTTCTTCATTATCTAAGAAATCGGTCATGTCATAGCCAATGAACTGCGCATTTAAATTGAGATCATCTTGGTCATTATCAAAAACCCATCCTAAATCATTGCCTCTAATCCAGCGTTGCAGCCGTATGGCAATTCCTTCTTTGGATGTGTTGTCAAAAAACAGTTGAAGGGCACCAAGAGAGCGCTGGGTTGGGGGTAAGTTTTCCAAGGAATCAATGGCTTTGGCGATATCTTGTCGCTCTTCTTCTGTTACGATTTGCCCTTCAGCGGTCACCAGCTTTAAGATCCAATTACGAAGAAAGATTTTATTTTTTTCGGTGTATTCCATGCCCTTTAAGGGAGCAATACCCGTGGGCTGCCCATTTTTTAAAGGTTTGTATTTCCCTCCTCCAGCCCGTACAAAAATCTCTGCTCCTTGATCTTTATCAAAAAAAACCATAGTTGGATTGTGTTTTTGTAATTGTGCAAGAAGAAAATTAACAATCACTGTTTTACCAGATCCTGATGGACCACAAACAAATGTGTTTCCAAGATCGCCATAATGAAAATTAAAATAGTAAGGTGAACCAGCCTGTGTTTTTAGCAATGCGACAGCAGCTCCCCAAACATTATCGTTCAGTTTGCCAACAGGGAAAGAATGGAAGGGCGATAAAGCAGCAAAATTTCTGCTGGTAATGGCGCCTGAACGCGCACGATAGCTAAAGTTTCCAGGAAGCTGTGCCCACCATGCTGCTTCCAATCCTAAATCTTCTCTGGCAATCACGGCTCCCCCATTGGTTAAATGGGAACGTGCTTTTGATAAGTTTTCAGACAATATTTTGGGATGATCAGCAAAAACAGCTAAAGAAATGTGGTGTTCTCCCAAAACAAAACGGTTTGATTCTAAATCATCTAGCGCTTCATCCAGTGCATCGATTTGTGAGCTAGCACGGTCAGCTGCATTGATCATTTGATTTTGTTTGCGGCTCATAATCGCACTGGCGGCTGCCTTACTTTTAAAGACAAAGGATTGTGTTAAAATGAATTCAAATGGCACCGTAAGCAGACCATCAGTCATACCTGGGCGTGTTTTAGAAGGATACTCTTTCCATCCAAACATGCCCACAAAGCGTTCATTGCTTTCATGGCGAATTTCGATAATTTCTTTCCCAAAAATAACACGATCCGAGTAAATTGTTGAAGCAATAGTTCCAAATGTGAGAGGAATACGCTCACGTCTTCCCCCCACTAGCTGGTGGAGAAATTCACTTTGTTCGGCAAATAAAAGTCCTTCATGTTCATAGATTGATAGTAGACGGACTTCATACTCTTCCAAACCTTGCATAAGATCTTGACTTAACTCTTCGAGTTTACGAATAGCTTCTTCATCGGGCTCAGATTGTGTTTTCTTCGCTTTGCTCAAGCGCTGAAAAAATGAAACCAGCTTTTCTGTTTTATCCGCGGCCGGATTCCAAACCAGTGAAATAAATAGATCATTTCTATACAGTTCTTGCGAAACCATTTTCTTTTTATATTTTTCATCTAATGTTGTTGCAAAAGATGAAAGAAAATGACCTTCTGGGTATATCGTTTCACGGCGGCGGATGATGTGAGAATATAAAGCAAGCCGTTCATCTGCGATATTTTTTAAAAGGGTGTTTAATTGGTTGTGTAAAGAATTTAATTGATCAATATCCGCGGTGTCGAAATTTATACCCTCAACAGCCATCACAACCATTAAACAGCGTGAATTTAAAGCAACGACATGTTGGTTGATGTAGCGTATATAGGGAATATATTCTTCAGGCAAAGTTTCCCGTTTCATTATTGACATCTGTTTCACCAATTTCGTTCCTTCAGCTTAGTTCCTTATAAGTGCGGATAAGGCGTAAAGGGGAGGTTGAACCTCCTCCCCATCGGTTGAGGTTTTTTTGTTTTCCTCGGGTATTGAGCCATGCAAATAATACGCGAAATTGGTTGTGATCGTACTTTGTCACTTCTCGCAAAATAAAGTGTATCCCAATCCCAAGACCAAACATGGTAAAATCACTGGTCAAAATGAAAAGAATGGATGTCGCCATGACATTGAGCGCCATGGCTTCCATTGTAACACCAGCAAACATGGCTGGGCGCGTACAGGCAAGGAAAAGAGTATCTTCGTTCATTTATGTTGTGCCCGCTAATTTACCGACAAGAGCAGGGGCACCAAAAACAATAGCAATCCCCAGAACACAGTAAGCTGCTTTGCGTAAATCAATAAAGCCGTACATCCAGCCAATCCCCACAGCAGCAACACATATAATAGCAATAAGCTTTGCCGTTGGACCCGTCATCATTGTGACAATGTTGCCTAAAACACCATCAAGATTTCCCAGACCACCTCCACCAGTAGTAGAAGAAGCAGCATAAGAAAAATCAGATACAAAAACTGCCGTAAAAAGCAGCATGGTCACGATAAAAATGATGTTTTGGAATCTATTATCTGTCATTTTACCTCTCTTTAACAAATAATATTTGTTCATATGTCGACATTCCATTGCCTCTAACAAACTGGAAAGTGCTGTCATTTGATGACAGTTTAATTCTTCTCGTTTGTTTGTTTTAAAAGCCTTGATCGTGGATCTGTGCACTCTCAAGCTCTTCTTCGTAAAGAGACAGAAGTCTTTTCAAATTGAGATTGTGTTACATGAAAATGGCAATTTTAAGTTGTGTATATTGGTAAAAATAACAATATTAAAATAATTAAAGAAAGAATATCATTCTTTACAAAATGTAGTTAATCTGCAACACTTATATTTGGATTTTTTCTTTAAAAACAAGGGGATTGCTGATCAATAATCTGACATGATAGGAAAAAAACGAATTTTTTGAGCGAGCGTGTTAAGAGATGCTATTTAAATTGATTGTTATTATTTACATTATGGGGGCTACGGTGTGGGGATTAAGCCAATATAAAGATAAAATGGATTTCAGCATTCTTAAAACATTTGAGACGCAAGATATCCAAGATATTGTTGATCTCTATCGAGAAGAAAAAAAGTTGGGTAGATCTATCACCAAACAGCAATTAGAAAAAAATGAACCAGCTCTCGATTTGCAGAAGAGTGTTTCATTAAATGATGTTGCAAATAATGCTGTTGTTTTTCATGGTAAGGCTTCTGTTACAAGTGGGGTTACATTTAAATTACTGACGCCTGCTGCACAATCTTGGCGCTCACATATCTCCCGTGATATTCATCTTTATGGTGTTGACACATGTGCACCCCGTCAAAAAGCAAGATTAAATGATCAAGAATGGCCCTGTGGTGCGGTTACAACGGCTTGGCTTGTCACCAAAACACTTGGGCAGGATTTATCCTGTAAACAGGCTTTGATGCACAATGGTGTTTATTATGCGCAATGTTTTGTTCAAGGGGTTGATTTAGCTGAGGAAGGTCTTAAAGAAGGTATGTTGGTACTCTCAAAAGAGGGGAAAAATCCTATTCCAGCCCAGTATCATCATGCGGAAGAAAAAGCACGTGGCAATAAGATTGGTCTTTGGTCGAGTGATTTCACTGAACCTTTAAAATGGCGGCGAGATAATGGATCCTATAACCCCTTTGCTAGTCCATGATTGGTTTTAACGAACATATTTACTTAAATTTTTATAGAGAAAACTTTATCAATAAAATTGTACCAAATCGTAGAGCAAATTTGAATAAACGGTGAGATTATTTTCGTTTAGGAAGTAAATGGATGGTACTTTCCTTTTCAAGGGAGGGTTGCTTTCAAAATCGCTTCTCTATTTTTACTTATGTGTTTTATAAAAGCGGGAAAATGTCATTGTTGGTGGCAAAGCATTTTTGAGTATTTGTGTTTGAAGGAGAAAGTGAGGCGATAAAAAACGCTCAAGAAACGGATTTCTAGAGCGGTGTTGATAAAAGTAAAAAATAAACAGACCCAAAAATGGTGTAACGTTTGATATAACGGATAAAATCTTTCACAATGCCTTAAAAGAATTCATAGCAAAAGTTTTTTCATCAGAATTTTTGTCTTCAGGATTGGATCACGTTTTTTACTTCTTTAAAAGTGATCAATCTGTTGCATTCCTTGAAAAGCTTTCATAATTATCTGCTTTTAAATTCAGACTTTCAAATGATGGATGGATTTCAAATAGACTCTATACGAAGAAATCTTCGTAAAATGATTTGCATTGCTGATTGTTTTCTATATATCACAAAACGTTTCTATTTAGGCCTCGATGGAGGAACAATAATCAACATACAAATAGGTAAAAAGAGTTCATACTTTTTTGTTATAGCTTTGTGGTTTAATGATCGTGAGACTTAAGTCTTATAATGCTCATAGGCTTTTTATAGGGCTAAGGGCGATGCCTATTGCAATGTAACTATTTGAAATCAGTTGAACAAAAGCATTAATGCGCCTTCTGATTTCATCGTTTGTATTCAGTTTGGGCTCTTTCCCTTCTTATTGTATTTTATGACAAACTCATACGATGGCTATTGTGAGCTCTTCTTGCGTTACTTTACTCAGAGTGTTCACTTTGAAAGCAAGCAAGTGGATAGTGGGGCTGTATTCTCATACAGTGTGAAAATTCAACCCTCATTTGGGGGGGATAATATTAACAGATAAGGTATTTAAAGAGGAGTAAAATGAAAAAAATTATTTATTATGCATGACTCTATTATTCGTCGTGGGGTGTGAAAAACCTATAGCGTAGAAGATTTAAAAAAAGATGCAAAATTAAGAGAAGAATGGGGAACGAAGTGTTCTCTTTCAGGACAAGCTGTTAAGGAATCTAAAAACTGTCAAAATGTTTTACAAGCAGATACTGAAATGTTTTTCTCGCCAAAGCTTGATGTTACAGACCGTGGTCATGCATCTCAACAGTAAAGTGTGATATAAAAATTCTAAAATAAAGAAGTTACGGCTTAACGAATGCTCGCTTCTTCAATTGTTATAGCGGAATTTTTTTATCATTTTTCATCTTTCAGATGAGCTCCCCAAATCATATTCGCAATCCTATTGTTTGTTTCAACTTTATCAGATTGAGGATTATAATCATGAGAGAACTGGATAGCATTGTCTTATAGAAATATCTCTCAAGGTATCCAAGCCTATTTTGCGACGCTGTTCGTAAAGGGTATATAAAAAGCAAGTAAAATAAAATAGTTATGTCTAATATGGGGGAATAGGTGAATCTTGATTCTATTGAGTTTTTTTGCCTCTATCCCTCATCTTTTTGAAGCTTTTTTATCGCCTCTATAGCTAACCTTTTACGGTCTGCGCTCTTTGTGTAAAGAGATGCCATAGCATCATTTGTCCAGCCAAAGAGTGCTTTCAATTGTGATACTGTTGCACCAGAGTTAGCTGCGCGTGTTGCTGCTAATTTTCTTAATCCATGCGCCGATTTTTTAATTCCAGCAGCATTACAAGCGTCTCTAAATGTATCGCCAAAGCTTTCTTTGGAGAGTTTTTGATTAGTTTTACTACAGATGAATGTTTCTACTCCAATAGGACCAGCTTCAAGCGTTTTGGCTAATTCCGGTAAAATAGGTAGAAAGACATCTGTTTGGAATTTACTTTTCTCTGTTTTGAGATGAATAATATTGTCTTTGACATCTTTCCAGCCAATGCGAACCGCATCACCACGACGCAAGCCCGTATACAAAAGGACATCAATCCAGACACGTTCATGGGTACCATGGGACCATCTTTGATAATATTTCTCAACATCTTCTTCTGTCCAAACAGGAAAGCCGCTTTTATTTTTAAGAGGAGGTTTTTTGACGCCTAAAGCTGGATTATTTTCCAAAAGACCTTGATCAATTGCCCAATTAAAAAGTCCATTAAGGGCTTTCAGAAAGTTTCTAGCCATTGCTGGTGTTTCTTTGCGCCGTTCAACACCGGCTATGATATGTTTCTTTTCAATTGCTTGGTATGGAATATTTCCTATGGAGTCGCATATCTTCATAAGAATGTATTCTTTTTGTTTCTTTGTAGTATTAGAGTAGCTATGCCAATTAGAGCTGTTAAAGTATTGTTTAAGCAGCCATGCAAATGAACCTTCAACAAGTTTACCAGTTTTTGATTTAGGAAGTATAAGCCCTTGTAACTCGGCAAGTGCGCTTTTGTAGTTATCAACAAACTCTTGCGTTCC
>NZ_JBHIRO010000013.1:0-18044 GCF_042197165.1 Bartonella sp. AA23NXGY
TTGTCTCTTTGCTCTCTCGCAGATGAATTTACAGGAGAAGCTCCCGCAAATTGCACGATGGGTTGAATGGCTGTTTTACCCCCCAAAAAACTTGGCAAAAACTCTCTTACATCAATGGACCCAATCCACCCCTTAATGCGGCTAGGCAAAGATTTACAAAAATCCATCAATTGTGAGATAGACGACATAAAGCCATCGACAATCGAATTAGCTAGATCTTCGCCCGCTTGTTCCATACCAGCCTTGGCACTCTCCGAGAGCTTTTCCTGTGTAAAAAAACTCTTCAACCATTGCCAAAAGTTGGAAAAGCTTTGTTTAACGCCCTCCCACAAATTGCCAAACCACTCGACAACAGAGGAAAGTCCTTGTTTAAACTTTTGCCAATGGGAAGAGAAGTCGAAAGCAGCAGCAATGATGTTTTTCCATTTGGTGATGGTTGCCGTATCGGAACCAAAATAAACCAAGACGTGTGCGCCAGTCATGGTAAAGCGCAACACACGTAGAGCAATGTTAAAAGCCATCAGGGCGGCAATAGTTTTGATAATGGCGCTCGTTAAAACGGGATGGTCCTTGCCCATGCCATTTTACAAAACGCGCATTTAATGGTAAAAAATAACCATAAAAACAATAAATTATCACGTATTTCTAACTAATCTCACCTCTTCCCACTTAGTACAAAACCTAATGTCAAACTACATCCAACGGAGTTTTGTATAGTATGTAGCCTTTCGGAAATTGTGGCTTATCGGCGGATTCTACATATTTTTATATTTTATTTGTTCAAAGAAGATACTGAGCACTCAAAGAACCCTCAACGCTCTATTAAAGCCTTCTCTCATTTTTGCTGTCAAAAACTCATTCGATACATAATGTAGGTAAGAACAATCAATTATCACATATCCACTCTAATTTCACCTTTTTCCACTCAATATAAAATATAAAGTATAAAGTAAATTATACACAAAAATATTTGTTATTTATTAACTTTAAAAATATAAAATATCTTATTTTTTTGAAAATGTACAATATTAAAAACACTACTATTCTTATTTATATTATATTTTTAATTTATTTTTATATAACTGTACTTGTTTAATTATACATCAATAAATATTAAAATAAATGAATATTGATATAAAATAATATGTACCATTAATAAAAAACTTATTTTTAAAATATAATTATATAAAAATACATTATGAAATAAATTTAATATTACATAATTAAACATAAATACAACTTTAAATTTGACAAAAAAAGCAAAACAAAATATCAAAGTGCTGTGTTATTAAAATAAAAGCAATATCTATTTCCACTTCTGCTTATGAAGTTAGCGGGAAAATGAATGTTGGGGGCTTTAAAAGGAGTAGACTGATGCCTAAAAAATTTCTTCTATCCTGCACAGCAATTGTGGCAGTTGTACTTTCTGGTATCAATCTTAATGCACAAGCTAAAAATCTTGAAATTTCAGAAAATAAAAAAGAAGTTTCCAACGAAACCTACGAAATTATTCACGCAAAAAAAGGTGGTCAAATTATCGGCAAGCATTTGACGATAATCGGAAACAAAAAAACAAACACCAACATAGGCACAAATGCGCACGCTATAACAGCTGAAGGTTCTAACACTGCGATTGAATTACTGGATGGTACAACCATTAAAGGAACTGGTTCTAGCATTTTCTTCGGTCTTGAAGCAAAGGATGGTGCTACACTGAAAATGACTGGGGGAACTATCACAGTTTCCAACACTGGCACTAAATTCTTGAACAGTAAGAATGCTGAAAACAAGCTAAAAGATATAATAATATCAAGTGGCAAAGGCAAAGCTCCACTAACTTTTGCAATATTTGCAGACAAAGACAGTGAAGTCACTTTAGAAAATGTAAAAGTGACTAAGGCAACGAATAGCGTTACAGCAAATAATAAATCTGAAATCACGATATTGGGAGGATCATTTGATGCCACAAAGGCAGCAATATCTGCTTACAATGGCAGTCGCGTAACTCTAACTAACAATGTTCAAACTACATCATCTCATGGCACTGGACTCCATGCAACAGATTCAGAAACCACAATCGAAATGACGGGAGGAAGCGTAATCACAGAAAAAATGGCGTTGGTTGCAGAAAACGGTGGACATATCAAGGTCACGGATGTTGCGTTAACTGCGACGAATGATAAAATCGGAACAGTTGTCGCCGGCGGTCCGAACAGCGTGATTGAATTGCATGGGAATACAACAATTAAGAATGCTGTAATCGGTCTTCATGCACAAAACAGTGGAATGATTAAAATGATCGGAGGGACCATTACAGCTTCTGCAACCGGCGCTGGTTTCTATAATAGTAAGAGCAATGGAAACAAGCTAAAAAATGTGAAAATATCGGGCAGTAACCATAAAGAGCCTAAAATCACAGGAATAGGTGCCGACAAAGAAAGCAACGTCACTTTAGAAAATGTAACAGTTACGCAGGCAAAAAGTGGCATAGTTGCAAATAATCATTCTAAAGTAACGGTTTCTGGAGGATTATTTGAGGGCAAAAACGTAGGGGTATACGCTGGAAACGGCAGCAACATTACTTTAACCAGCAATAAAAAAGGTAACGTTCAAGTTACATCAACATCATCGAATAGCAAAGGACTCTACACAAATGGTTTACATTCTACCATCACAATGACGGGAGGAACAGTAACCGGAGAATTAGCGTTGGTCGCAGAAAACGGTGGACATATTAAGGTCACGGATGTTGCTCTAACAACAAATGAACATGGGGGCAAGGTCACTGATGTTCCTATAATAGGCGCAGGAGTCAATAGCGCTAATAGTATGATTGAATTATATGGCAATACAACGATTAAGAATGCTGGTGTTGGGCTTGTGGCAAGTAACGGTGGCGTAATTAAAATGATTGGGGGGACTATTACAACTTCTAAAACTGGTGTTGGCTTCGTGAACAGTAAGAGCGCCGAAAGTAAACTAGAAAATGTAATAATATCAACCGGTAAAGATAAAAATTCAGGCAAAGGAATTCTTCTAGAGAAAGAAAGTGGTCTCACTTTAAAAAATGTAAAAGTGACTCAAACAGGCAACAGCGTAATTGCAAATAATCGTTCTAACATAACAATCTCTGGAGGATCATTTGATTCAAGCTATGCAACAATATGTGCTCAAAACGGTAGCAGTATCACCTTAACGGACAATGCTCAAATTACGTCACATGATGAAGCAGGCCTCTATGCACGAGACTCAAAATCCACAATTACAATGACAACAGGAAACGTGACAGGAAAATATACAGCCTTAGAAGCAGACATAGGTGGCCATATTACGGTTACAAATGTTGCTTTAAAAGCAACTAATAATGGCAGTGGTGTAGCTGCTGGTGCAGCTGCCTCTGGCTCTAACAGTGTGATTGAATTGCTTGGCAATACAACGATCAGTGACGTTAAAATCGGAATTGATGCGCAAAACGATAGCACAATCAAAATGATCGGAGGAACCATTACTGCTTCCGAAGCAGGCGTTCACTTGTTAAAAAACAAGAGCAATAACAAACTGAAAGATGTAACGATATTAAATCGTAAGGATAATGCACTACTAATCAATGCAATAATTGCAAGAAGAAGTGCCATTACTTTAGAAAATGTAACCGTTCCGCAAGCAATCAATAGCATAATTTCAGATAATGGTTCTCAAATAACAGTTTCTGGAGGATCATTTAACGCAAAAGGTGCAGCAGTATCTGCTATAAACGGCAGTACTATTACTTTAACTGACAATGCTCAAATTACATCATCTGATGACAGTGGGCTCTATGCAAAAGATTCAAAATCCACCATCACCATAACGGGAGGAACAGTACAAGGTAAAACTACTGCATTATTTGCCGGAAACGGCGGACATATTAAAGCCACGAATGTTACTCTAATAACAGCAGATAATAACGGATTCGGTGCGGAAAGCCAAGATGTTGGCAGTTTAGTTGAATTATATGGCCATACAACGATTAAAAATGCTGAGATCGGACTTTATTCAGAAAATGGCAGCACAATCAAAATGAGTGGAGGGACAATAATTGCCGAAAATAGTGCATTTGTTGTAAATAATAATGGACATATTGATGTAACAAATGTTTCTGCCACAGCAGAAGATAGAGGTATCGCATTTGAAAAGTCTAAGAACAATAGAACATCAGAAATCAATTTAACCAATACAAAACTTCATATTAAAAACGGTACTGGAATTAATGCAAATGAATCAATTGGTAAAGCCAATCTCAAAAATTCAGAAATCCGTGCCAATGTTTTATTAGTAACCGAAGCTTCAACGAAAAAAAATGATTTCACTTTTACACTAAACGCCGATCGCTCCATCTTAGACGGCAAAGTGAGCACTGAAAAAAAATTCAAAACAGTCTTTGATTTGCAAAACAATACGAAATGGACATTGAAAACAAGCACAAATAAAAAAAGCCAGAACAAAAAACTGCTTGATATTGCTCAAAGAGCACGTTCTGATATTTCTGTCCTTAACATCAATAACAGCTCTATTGTTTTTGAAGAGCCAACTGAAAATCATTATCACACGTTGCACATAGGATCTGGCAGACCAAATACTAAAAAAGTCTACAATGCTACAGGAAAAGCAGAAATTCATTTCAACGTCGAATGGAGTGATAGTGCTGCCATAAACAAACAAAAAGCTGACCATCTTCTGATTCACGGTGATGTTTCAGGGACTACACTGGTTTATATCACTGGACATTTAGAAAAGAACAATATTAAAGCAGATGCTTCTGCTCTTACCAGTGCACGTGGTCTTTCACTCATTCAAGTTTCTGGGAAAGTAAATCAAAACTCTTTCAAACTTGCACAGGACTATATCACAATAAGTGGTTCACCTTATAAATATATACTGAAAGCTTATGGACCACAATCAAACCACAGTAAAACAAATGCTGAACAAAACCTTTTAGGAGAAAATAAAAATTTCTGGGATTTTCGCTTACAACCAGTACTGCTTGATAGCGACTCAAAAGTAAAAACCATCGTGCCATAAATACAAGCTATTTTATCATGCCATGTGCTCTCTTGTATGCTGGATTGACCGATATGGATAAGCAAAGTGCAACTGTTAGCCAATATGCGACATCTGTCTTAAGGAAAGAATAAGACAAACGGAATGGCTTTTTCTTATACGCCTATAGAGAAACAGGAAGCTTATTTTCTGATAAGTAGTGCTCCTAGTAAATATGGTTATAGCAGTGCTCATCTTCACTATGCTGTTCTACAAGGAGCTATTAACCTTGTCGCGCAGAAGGGAAAAATATCTACAACACATTTGGGTCTTGTCCGAACCTACGGGCAACTCTCTTTCACCCCCAAAGATATGCAAGACAGCAAGTAAGAGCATATTGAATAAATAGTCATTTCAACTCACCGCCGCCTATGGCAGTAAACAGCGTGACAATGGTTTCTATCTTGATACGCTTTTATCCTATGGGATAATAAAGGGAGATATCACCAATGCTCTCATTGGTAAAACTGCAAAATTGAAAAACGCCAAAATGTTGAGTATCTCCACCACTGTTGGCAAACAATTTGCAACGGGTATTCAAGCCGTAACATTCGAACCGCAGGCACAGCTTGCCTATCAACATTTGATGTTTGATACCATTAAAGATGCTGATAATCTGACCATTGAGATGCAAAATCCTTCTCAATGGATAATCCCGTGTTGGTGGACGTTTGACAAAAACCATTGCCACTGAAAACAGCCGTCCTATGTCTTTCTATGGAAAAGTAAACTTAATCAAAACCTTTGGTGATGATCAGACATTCCATATTGATAAGTATTATAAATGTGACCCCTCGGGAAGTTCCGTTGAAGGTGGGCTTGGTATTAGTGCATAATTGTCCGCTAACCTCTCCCTTCATGGTGATGTCAGCTATCAACAAAAGCTTCAAAAAACTGGTATAAGTGGTGCAAGCTTTTCAGGAGGAATACTCTATCAGTTTTAAATCAAAACTGTAAAAATAGCCTATTCAATTTAACAAAAAGGCAGCATATTGCTGCCTTTTTGGTTTATTATAAGCTGTTTTTAAGCGCTTTTTTAAATAGAGAACAGCGAAATATTTGAAGACATTCATTGACCATTGGATGTTTTTTACAAAAAATTCTTTTTATAAAGAATAAAATTGTAAAAAAGAGAACAACCAAAAACAAAATGATATTGTAAAATAATGAGAAGCTTTTCTAGAAAATACAACATTACTATCTTTTGTTATTTCTCACGAATTTAATGCTTAAAATGGTAAAATAACACTTTTGAACATAAAATGATAAGTAAAAAATAATGCAATAATATCAAACAAAGGGATGTATGTTATAAGTCACTCATATATTTCAAAATGGAAGTTCTAATAGGATTTAAAATATTACAGCTCAAACACTACCCAGAAAATTCATACTGAAAAAATCCTATTATCCCCTTCCCTCTTAACAATGCCGCCAAACATCTCCAGAAACTTCAAAACAAATAAAATTACATTTTCTCTTCTGTAAAATTGATCATGCTCTTTGCTCTCTATGGACAATAGGCTCTATACTTGCTTCAAAAAACTCCTTTGTATAATCGTGTTGCGCATGTAAATTACGCAATTCATCATTGCTAAGCTCTTCAAGAATAATCCCTTTATGCATAATTCCAACACGTTCACAAATATGTGCAACAACAGCAAGATCATGGGATACCATTAAATAAGTAAGCTTTTTTCTCACGCGCAGTGATTTCAACAAGTTTAAAATTTCAGCCTGTACCGACACATCCAATGCAGATGTTGGCTCATCAAGCAACAACACCTCTGGCTCAATAATTAAAGCACGTGCAAGAGCAATACGCTGACGCTGCCCTCCAGACAACTCATGAGGATAACGATAAAGAAATGAAGAATCTAAACCAACGGAATCTAAAGCATCCTCCACCCGCTCTCTTTGATTATCCATTCCATGGATTTTGAGCGATTCAGAAAGAACCGTATGGACCATTTTTCTTGGATGCAGCGAAGCATAAGGATCTTGAAAAACCATTTGAATACAGCGTAAAAAATCCTTACTTCTTTTCTTTTCAACTTCTTGTCCAGCAAAAAGGAATTTTCCACTATAATCTGGAATAAGCCCCACCAATGTATTCAAAATAGTTGACTTTCCACATCCGGATTCACCAATCAAACCATAAGCTTCACCACGTTTAATATGAAAATTAACATTTTTAACAACTGTTACTGCCTTATGCCTGTGCCCAAAAGTTACAGATAAATTAGAAACATCAATAATATTCTCACAATTTGTCATGAGGAACCTCCTCAACGCCATTAACAATCGTAGGATTATACAACCAATCAGGATCACGCTCAGGAACAGCCAAAATATCAACTGGATTATCAAGCCGTGGCAAACTCGCGAGCAACGCCTTTGTATAAGGATGACAAGCGTGAGACAAATTAGAAGCAGGCAACTCTTCTAAGACACGGCCCGCATACATCACCAAAATACGATCACAAAAATCAGCAATCATATTTAAATCATGACTAATGAAAATAAGTCCGGTTCCAGATTTTGTCACAAGTTCATCTAATACAGATAAAACTTGTCGTCTGACCGTAATATCAAGTGCAGATGTTGGCTCATCAGCAATAATTAAATCAGGTTTTGGAATGAGCATCATTGCAATCATCACGCGCTGCCCCATCCCCCCAGATATTTCATGAGGAAAGAGACGCATCACATGTTCAGGATCACGAATATGAACAGATTCTAACATAGATATGGTGCGCTCCCTCGCTTCAGCTTTTGAAACACGGTAATGAATACGGTAAGCCTCCATAATCTGTTCCCCGATCCGTATTAATGGATTAAGTGAATATTTGGGATCCTGTAAAATCATTGAAATACGTTTCCCACGGATTTTTCGCATCTGAGGTTCACTTGTGGCCAATAAATCAACATCCTCAAAGCGCATTTTTTTAGCTTTAACAATGGCTGCTTTTGGACTCAACCTTAGTATTGCGCGCCCAGTCATCGATTTTCCAGATCCGGATTCACCAACAATTCCAATTTTTTCTTTTCCAACAGAAAAACTAACGCCACGCACAACTTCTGAAATGCCGCGCGTTGTAGGAAAAGAAATACGTAAATCTTCTACTTCTAATAATTTATTACCCATTGCGTGGATCCAATACATCACGAAGACCATCACCTAAAAGGTTGAAAGCAAGACTTGCAAATAATATTGCACAGCCTGGTATTGCCGCCAACCACCAATTTGTCATCATAAATTCCCGCCCTGAAGAAAGCATCGCACCCCATTCAGGACTTGGAAGTTGAGCTCCCAACCCTAAAAAACCAAGACCAGCAGCCGTTAAAATAATTCCAGACATATCCAAAGTTAATCGTACAATCACTGAAGGAATACACATGGGCGCAACATGAAACAAAATAATTCGCCAAGCAGAGGCCCCTTGCAAGCGAACTACAGAAACATAATCAGAAGAACGTATTGTCAAAGTCTCAGCACGTGCTAAACGTGCAATTGGTGGCCATGCTGCAATTGAAATTGCAATAGAAGCATTTTCAATCCCTGGTCCCAATGCGGCTGAAAATGCAAGAGCTAAAATCAAACCTGGAAAAGCAAGAAAAATATCGACAATGCGCATGAGCACAGTATCAACCCATCCGCCCATATAACCAGATACAGTTCCAACAATAAGCCCTATTGGACCTACAATAACTGTTGTAAGAAAAACAACATAAAGAGTAATACGGGAACCAAAAACAAGGCGACTAAAAATATCACGTCCCAATTCATCTGTTCCAAAATAATGCGCCATAGAGGGTGGCTGCAACCGATGCCCTAGATCATTGCTAAGAAAATCATGCGTAGCAATCCAAGGAGCAAAAAATGCACATATGATAATAATACAAATAATAAGCAGACCGAATACAGCCGAAAAGTTATGAAAAAACTTAGCCAGTGCGTGATAAATTCTTTGTATGTTCGCTTGAATTATGGAGTTTGGAACAGGATCGTTTAACCAACTACCTAAAGAAGATGATGATTGCGATTTATGATGATTACTTACTGTCATATTCAACGTGTCCTTGGATCAAAAATGCGATAAAGCAAATCAGAAAATAAATTAATGGCGACAAAGATAAATCCTACAAGTAAAGTACATCCTACAACTGCATTCATATCTCCGGCTAAAAGAGCATTTGTCAAGTAATGTCCAAAACCAGGCCAAGCAAAAACTGTCTCCGTTAAAACAGCCCCTTCTAATAAAAAAGCATAAGAAAGTGCAACAACAGTAATAATTTGAACAGCAGCATTTCGAAAGGCATGCCCCCAAACGGTTCGCGCCCACGATAATCCCTTTACACGTGCAGTAATGATATATTCCTGATTAAGCTGCTCAATCATAAACCCACGAGTCATACGGCTAATATAAGCCATAGCACCGAAAGCCAAGATCAAAGCAGGCATAATAACGTGACTAAAAACATTACCAAAAGCCTCCCATTGTCCTTGGCTTGCAGTATCCCAAAGGAAAAATCCTGTTTTTGGTTCAAAAGAATATTCATAAAGAAAATCAAGTCGTCCTGGGCCACCAACCCAGCCAAGCTTGGCGTAAAATATTAACAACGCCATTAATCCGAGCCAAAATGTTGGAGTAGAATAACTTACAAGTGTAAAAACACGGACAACATAATCAATAAATGAATCGCGATACATTGCTGCAAAAACACCAAATGGAATTCCAAGACTTGTGCCAATAACAATAGCAACGGTTGCAAGCTCTAATGTTGCAGGAAACACACGCATAATATCCGCTAGAACAGGTCGCCCAGAAGTTAAAGCATCTCCAAAATCAAACAAAAATACATTATGAAGATACTTCCAATATTGGACAATCAACGGCTTATCAAGACCCAGCTTATAATACATTGCATCATAAGCTTCCTGACTGATATTATCACCAAGAATAGACAGAACCGGATCTAGAGGAAGAAGATGACCAAGAAAAAAAGTGATCGTCACCAACCCAAGCAATGTGATAAAAACTGAAATAAGAAGTTTCAATCCTTTGCATAAAAAATCCCATAAAAATAATTTTTTCTGCTTTTCTGATACAGCTCTTTCAGTCTCTGAAAGTGGCAAAACCATTATAAAAATCCCCTCTGTAGCGACAAAACATAAAGCAAATACCTTTTTATATAACAAAACAATCTCTTATTAAGCATGTTCTACAATCCTTTTCTATAACATGCTTCTTTTTATTTTTCTGCTTCATTGTAATAAAGTCTATAACTGTTCCAAATCCATTTTTTGACATCAGGTCCCATACCAACGGTATAATATGTCTGAAATAAATAAACCATAGGACCATGCTCTAGCACATAATGCTGTAAAGTACGATATCGCACAATGCGCTTATTGGGATCTTGCTCAAACAAAGCATCCATCACCATGTTATTAATATTTTCATCATAATACCCAGCGCGCCAAGCTAAATACATATTGTGCTTTTTTGTAAATGTTGGATCAGGGTTAAACACGTGATTTAATGAAGCAGGATGTCCATCAGGATCGGCACTCCCCCACCCCATAATAGCAGTATCATAATTTCCACCACGTACACGGCTCAACAATTGATTTTGTGCCATTTTTTCAATTGTAAGCTCAACACCAATTTTGCGTGCATTGGCTTGAATAGACTGTGCAACAGACGACATATAACTAAGGCTTCCAACTAAAAGATTAGCTTTAAACCCATTAGGATAACCAGCTTCAGTAATCAGTTGTTTTGCTTTTTTCAAATCCAACTGAAAAGGCAAACCTTCTTTTTCATCTAAAGCACCTGGAACACCTAAAGACATATAAATTGCCCGTGGAATAGCAATCCCTTTCAAAACAGTTTTTCCAAGACCTTCATAATCAACCAAATAACGAAGTGCCAATCTGACCTTTTCATTCGCAAAAATTGCATTCTTATTATTTAACGATAGGTAAATAATCTGCGGACGCAAAACACGACTAATTTTGACTGGGCCTCCTTTTTTTTCAAGATCTAAAATATCCTCTGAAGAAAGATCACGCACTATATCCACATCGCCTTTTTCCAAAAGAAGTCTTTGACTTGATGAATCCGCTACATGCTGCACAACAATCTGCTTAATTTTAGGCACATCGCCCCAATAATGTTGTGTCGCCTCTAACACAACTTTATCTCCTGGAGACCAGCTCACCAATTTATAAGGTCCAACACAAGCTGTATGTGTTGCTAAATATTTATTCCCCATATCACCGTTAATACTCTGTGCTTCAATTGTTTTCCGATCAAGCAAAGCAGAAGCATAAGATTGTCCAATAACAGTCAATATGAGCTGAATAGGATAGGGTTTATCTAATTTTAATTGTAAAGTCTTATCATCAAGAGCCTGAATATTTGTTTCAATATTGTTTTTGGTAAACCCATAATCCATTAAAGATTGAGCATAGCTTAATCCTAATTTAATAATCCGTCGCATCGACCATACCAGATCTTGCGCTGTAGCCATCCTTCCATCATTAAACTTTAAATCATCACGAAGATGAAAGACTATTCTTTTGCCATTATCTAAAACGTCCCAAGATTTTGCCATAGCAGGGCGAATTTTTGTAGGATCATGCTCATCATATTTCACTAACGCGCTGCAAATATTCGTCAATAACTCACTCGTCACAACCTCAACAGTTTGCGCTGGATCAAAACTACTAATTGAATCAATATTCCATGCCATTACCAATATATCTTTAGATGAGGCACTGAATGCCGATGTTACAGCCCCATTAAAAAAAACGATTGAGCTTAATAAAATAGAAAATTTTTTCAATATTCTTTGTTTTCCCATTTTATCTCTTCCTTTTGTATTCTTCTACCTTTTCACACAAAGTGATTGTGATTTTGCTTAAATAGCATAGCATTAGACATCAATTTCATTTAATCAAACTAAGCACCTATAAAATAATTTTCTTATACATCAGTCTATATTCGGGATGCAGAGAATCTATAACCATAAACAAAGATCCTCCCCAATATAACTTTCTATATTCATCGCTCCCTATAAACGATCTTAATTATATACTGCTACTACACAAACATCCCTCACAGTTTCGTCCTTAAAAAACTGAAGAGCTTTATATGGGAGAATACTTTCATCATGCAATTATGATTAAGCTCTTTTTAGCTTTGATAACACTAAAAAGACACACTTATTTTTCAATTTTACTATAAAAAATACGCGGCGCACTATTCCAAACCCACTTTTTGATATCAGGCGTCATCGCGACAACGCTATATTGTTGAAAGATAAACGCATAAGGTCCTTTTTGCATCAATTCACGTTGTAAATCAGCATAGAGTTGTGCCCGTTTTTGCGGATCTTTTTGAAATAACGCCTCTTCAACTTTTTGATTCATATTGGCATCAAAATACCCATGCTGCCAACTAGGATAGGCTGTATTTCTAGCCTCAAAACGATTATCTGGATTGAAAATAAGACGTGAAGCCATTGTATGAGGATCCACAGAATCATTATTCCATCCGATAAAAGCCGTATCAAAAGCCCGTGCATTAACTTTTGAAAACAACTGTGTACCTGCTACACGTTCAATTTTAAGACGCACGCCCGCCTGTGCAGCACTATCCTGGAGTGACTGAGCAAGTAACAAAGTATAAGGAGTGTTTGACACGAGAAAATTTGCCTCAAATCCGTTCGGATAACCAGCCTCTGCTAAAAGCTGTTTTGCTTTTTGAATATCAAGTTTAAAGGGTTGCCCCTCTTTTTCATCCAAAGCCCCAACATTGCCAAGAGGAATAAAACTTGCCCGTGGGATACCAATCCCTTTGAGAAGCTTCTTGCCAAGACCTTCATAATCTATGAGATAACGCATCGCCAAACGCACTTTTTCCTTAGCAAAAATAGGATTTGTCATGTTAAATCCCCAGTACATCATAGATGGTTCTAACACTTCTTCGATTTTAACATCTGTTGTTTTTTGCAGATCTGCAAGATCTTCAGGTGTCAAATCACGAGCAACATCAATATCGTGCTTTTGCAACAACAAACGTTGTGTTCCGGGCTCTGCAACATGGCGAATTAAAATCTGCTTCAGTTTAGGCGCTTGTCCCCAATAGTGAGAGCTTGCACGCAACAAAAGAGCTTCTCCAGGACGCCAACTTTTTAACTGATAAGGACCAACACAAGCAGCATGGCTTTTCAAATACTGATTTCCAAAATCGCCATCTTTTTCGTGTTTCATAATCGTCTTACGATCAAGCAAAGCTGTTGCACGACTCGCAACAATATTATTAAGAATGAGCTCTGCTGGATAAGGTTTATCAAATTTCATCACAACCGTTTTCTCATCGGGAGCTTGCAAAGCATCATCAACATTTTGCTCTGTAATTCCATATTCATTAAAAATTGCCGCATTACCCATCTTCAATTTGACAATCCGCTTCATACCCCAAACAAGATCATTGGCATTGGCTGATCGACCATCATTAAACTTCAAACCATCACGTAAATGAAAAGTAATCACCGTACTGTGATCATCACCTGAAACATCCCAATGTGTTGCTAAAGCGGGAACCATTTTAGCAGGATCATCTGTCGCAGTACTGACCAAATTATCACAAATATTGTAAATAATTTCACTTCCATAAACATCATTAAGTTGTGCGGGATCAAACGTACTGATTGCATCAAGATTCCAAGCCATCACAAGGGTATTAGCCGGTGTTTTTGCTGAAACTTGTTGTGCAACCATTGCCAATGCCATAAGAGCAGAAACAAGAGAGCTGCTACTTTTCAATATTGTTTTCTTCAAGTTCATAAACTTTTCCCTTTATTTATTTTTATCAATTAATGACGCTGAAATAATATAGCAAATTTATAATTATAACATTGAATAAATACGTTCTAATCGCCTATATTTTTAATCACCTACACAGAGTCATCTACTTGATAAATTCATTGACTTACGTCTCAATAAACCATAACGAACATGCAATATATGTTTTGCTAACCAGTATTACATTCTTTTCATAACCTCTTTGCATATGATAATGCACTATATCAGTTCTCTATTAATCATCAATAAGCCTTGTCGCCCCAAAAATAGTGAGCTTTAAAAAAATCATTACGCAAAAATTTATGAATTCATTATTCTATTCCTTTAGGCGACATTTAAAATAAAATATGCAAACTTTAAAAATAGTCATCCCCCTCAAACACTGTTTCAAGATACGGCGCATCTTTACTACATGACCAAAACGACACTGAAACAGCAGAAAGACATAAGAAAATATCTTTTCTAAAACGCTACCCCCCACAAAAATCTGCTTAATCTTTTGAAAACTAAGTGTCAAAAGTTTTACGTTTTTACCAACAAAACCAAACGCGTTAACAAAAATAAAGGAAAAATGAGAAGAAGCATTCCTTCCACGCTTTATCTTTTGAGAAATAAAGCTTACAATAAAAGAATATACACTAAAATGCATTCTCTCATTGATAAAAATAAAATTCATTAGACGTTTCCCCCCTAAAGACATAACGAATATAAACCCTTCTAAACTTTGGCGTGCATCATTGCTTTACCACTATAAAAATAGAATAGAAAACAACATATCGCAACAGAACTCTCGTTTCCAGCGGAAACATACAGAGATTCAACGAAGCAATGTAGTGGATACAAGCCTGCATGAGCTTAATCATCTTCCAAAAAATTGGAGCGCACACGCGGCAAGATCACTCTACTAATAGAGGAAAGCTATCAGATAATAAAACCCAACACAAGCAGCTTGAGTCATTTAACTTCAATTTTTCATCGCTGCATTTCATTTTATATTGCCTAGGTAAGCATTGGGCAATCAACCTACATATAAATAAATCAACAGTCATACAAGCAAAGAAAAACAATGCAACAACAGCACCCCATCTAACAACCACTTTGCATTCGTCAACAAACATGAATAAAATATTCATTAATTATAACAGTCATGTTATTAACGGAAATAAAAAAACTCTTCTGAACCATTACAAATACCAAAGACTGTTTCATAACACTGAGAGCTAGTAAATGTGTGATGGTGCCGATCTTCTCCTTCATAAGCGTAAAGATGGAGTGCACGATGGATTTACTGTCATAGTATTCATGAGCTGCGTCGCAAAATGGGCCTTGGTGTAACTAGATGTTTCTTTAAAACATACAAGACATCACCATGATCTAACTTCAGATACATAACAGTTAAGATATCACTCCTTTTTGCGTCTGTTTTTTCATCCTCAAAATTATACCTTTATCGTTTTTAGTGCCAACAACAATAGAAAATTATTACTATTGTATAGTTTGTATATTTCAATTATCTTATACAGCAGAATTGTATAACTTATATATTTGTTAAATAATTCAATTATTATCCTATTAATCATTACTCTTACAAAAGAAAGTTTGCCAATTTATCGACAAAAACATCCTTCAAGATGATCATTAACAATTCCTACGGACTGCATAAAAGCATAACAAATTGTGGGGCCAACGAATGTCCAACCACGTTTCTTCAAGTCTTGAGAAAGACGAAGAGAAGCAGGTGTCATAGGGTTAGCTAACAGTGTTTGAAAATCTATTTTTTCATAACGCTCCAATTGTGGTGGTTGAAAAGACCAAAAATAGTGGGACAAACTCCCCCACTCTGTTATAATTTCTTGTGCTCTCAATGCATTATTAAGCACTGATTGAATTTTTCCTTGATGGCGAACAATGTCTTTATTCTGCATTAACATTTGCACCTTCAGCTCATCATAATGAGCAATCTTTTCAAAGTCAAAGTGATCAAATGCAACGCGAAAAAAAGAGCGTTTTTTTAAAATTGTAAACCAAGAAAGCCCCGCTTGGAAACCTTCAAGACAAATTTTCTCAAACAAACGAATATCCTCAAAAATAGGCTTTCCCCATTCGGTATCATGATAAGCACAATAAAGTGGATCCGTTCCAGCCCATGCGCAACGAACTTTTTCATCCACTCCCTTAAGAAGACCTTCCGCAAGCATGGCATTAACCGTATTAAAAGAGAGTTCCTTGATCATCGCTTGGCGACTTTATCTGCTTGTGTTTTGACCGTTTAGAAAAAACAGGTTCTTGTGTTGCAACACTGATATCTCCATCAAAAAAGCGTAAATTTATTTGCCCTGTTTCAGGAAACTGAACCAATCGTTTAATGGGCTTATGATCTTTCCCCAAAGCCAAAACAAAACCGCGCTCCAAAATATTCTGATATGAAGTGCTTCTTAAAAGCCTAGATACTACCTCTAACCCAGCACGTTGTTTTTCCACACTACGCACAAAAGCACGCTGAAGACGTGCCGTATATTCCTTTGTATTGCGTTGTGCTTTTTCAATATTTAACAAACGCGGTGAAAAACGCACACCAAGTGCATGAAAAGAAAAACGTTTTTTATCGTAGCTTACACAAAGAGCACGCTGCAATCGACTTGAAGTTTCATCTAAACCACGCCGTGGTAAAGCAAAAAGTTGATCGGCAGTCGGAAGAGCTCGTAGAGTAGCACGCAATTTTTGTCGATAAAAATCCAAATAACGCGCGAGTCCCTTGCGCAAACGTGCATCAAGCGATGCCACCAGCACCTCGAGATCAAGCTTAACAGGAACAGCCCGTTCTGCTGCGGCGGTAGGAGTTGGAGCGCGCCAATCAGCCACATAATCAATCAAGGTCCAGTCCGTTTCATGCCCAACAGCAGAAATAACAGGAAGAGAAGATTCATAAACAGCACGAACAACAGCTTCGTCATTAAACCCCCACAAATCTTCTAAACTTCCTCCTCCCCGTGCAACAATAATAAGATCAGGTTTTGGAATAAGTCCACCTGGACCAAGAGCATTAAAACCTTCAACAGCAACAGCCACTTCCCTCCCACTTGTTTCCCCCTGAACACGTACAGGCCAAACCAAAATATGCAACGGAAAACGATCGGATATACGATGAATAATATCACGAATAACAGCACCTGTTGGTGATGTTACAACGCCTAAAATTCGAGGCATATAAGGCAAAGTTTTTTTCTTTTCTTCATCAAACAAGCCTTCTTCTAAAAACTTTTTCTTACGATTTTCAAGAAGTGTCATCAAAGCACCAACCCCCGTTGGTTCAAGAGCCTCAATGACAATTTGATATTTCGATGACCCTGGATAAGTTGTAAGTTTACCAACAGCAACTACTTCCATCCCTTCTTCAGGAGGGAATTTGAGCTTTTCCATAACTCCACGCCAAATAACAGCCTCCAACCGTGCCTTATCATCTTTTAAAGCAAAATAAGCATGTCCCGAAGCATGAGTACCACGGTACCCTGATATCTCCCCACGCACCCGTACATAACCAAACTTTTCTTCAACAACACGCTTTAGAGCCCCTGCTATTTCGGAAACAGTGAATTCTGCCACATTTGTTACACCTGTTTTTTCACTAAACAAACTTACCATTTTTCAATTCTTTACGCCCGTTTCTGTGAATCTTTTTGAAACAACACATCTTTAAACTTTTGATTTATAGCTTCATCAAAATACCCATAACACCGGCTAGAACAGCTTATATTTTTAATTTCAAATCGATTATCAGGGTTGTAAAAAAACTTGAAGCCGTTGTATGGGGATGTCTAGAGTCATTATTTCATCCGAAAATTGTATCAATAGAAGCTAAAATATTCAATCCTAACATCCAAACAAACACATCTTCTATAAGAATTCCTGAAATAAAATTCTCTACACAACATAGTAATCCATTCCCGATAGAATTCAATGTATTGCAAAGTATTAAAGAGCTTTGCAATACATCAAATATATCATGACCCTGTTTTTTATATTTTATAAACTTGATACCTTCTTATTTTTCAATTGCACTATAAAAAATACGTGGTGCACTATTCCA
>NZ_JBHIRO010000013.1:18144-43102 GCF_042197165.1 Bartonella sp. AA23NXGY
AAACTTGCACGTGGAATACCAACATCTTTGAGAAGAGTCTTACCGAGTCCTTCATAGTCAATAAGATAGCGCATCGCCAAACGCACTTTTTCATTGGCAAAAATAGGGTTTGTCGCATTAAATCCCCATATGATCATGGAGGGCGCCAACACTTTTTCAACTTTAATATCCGTTGTTGCTTGGAGATCTGCCAAATCCTCTGGCATCAGATTACGTGCAACATCGATATCATGTTTTTCCAATAATAAACGTTGCGTTCCAGGCTCCGCGACATGGCGAATTAAAATCTTCTTCAATTTAGGCGCCTCCCCCCAATAATTGGAGCTTGCACGCAACAAAATTCCTTCTCCAGGGCGCCAACTCTCTAGCTGATAAGGACCAACACAAGCAGAATGACTGGCCAAATATCGGTTTCCCATATCGCCATCTTGTTCGTTTTTCATGAGTGTCTCACGATCAAGCAAGGCAGTAGTGCGATTAGTGGAAATATTGCTAAGAATGAGCTCTGCTGGATAAGGTTTATCAAATTTCATCACCACCGTTTTGTCATCCGGTGCTTGAAAAGCCTCATCAACGTTTTGTTCTGTAATCCCATATTCATTAAATGTTGCTGCATTAGACAATTTCAATTTGACAACCCGCTTCATACCCCAAACAAGATCATTGGCATTTGCAGGACGACCATCATAAAACTTTAAACCATCACGCAAGTGAAAAGTAATCACCGTACTCTGATCATCACTTGAAACATCCCAACTCTTCGCTAACGAGGGAACCATTTTAGCCGCATCATCTGTAGCAGAAACGACTAAATTATCACAAATATTGTTAACCACTTCAATTCCATAACGGTCATTGAGTTGTGCAGGGTCAAATGTATTTATTGGATCGAGATTCCAAGCCATCACAAGCGTATCGGCGGGTGTTTTTGCTGAAACTTGTTGCACAAACATCCCCATTGCAAGAACAGCAGAAACAAAAGAACTGCCCTTTTTCAATATTTTTCTTTTCACGTTCATAGAATTTTCCTTTTAACGTTTATTGTATAAATTCTCCATGCAGCAAAACGTGCTTAATTTAAGTTTAGACGAACGATAGGCTCCTAAAGACCAAACTTTAAAATCTTCAAGAACAAGCACCTCTTGCCAATGACTCCTCTTGTCTACACTTATAAGCCAAACTAAAACATACAAAGGAAAACACTCTGATATACAATGAACGCTCACCAACAACAGAGCTTAACCACGATACCATAACGCCTACTATTGAAGACTATAAAACCTGTATTTTTTCTATCTTGTTAAGCAAGCTTGTCTCGTATTTCTTCCGGCGTTTTCTATACCATCAAAGCACTACCCCTTTTAGCTCAAGTACCTTAATAACAACGAGCCTTCATAACAATTTGACGATTTGATAAAACAGAAAAATTCGTTAGTTTGCCAAATGCAACGACTTTTATTCCTTCTTCAAAAGAAAATTTAATTTTTTCATCACTCCCCGTAAAATAACACCCTCCAAATGACATCTCATCATCTTTCAAAGCAAAAGAAAATATAAACACCATAAAAAACTGATATCCCTTGTGTACCCCCATAACAAAACTTTCCTTCAACATCGCAAAACCTTTGCACCTTTAGCACCACTAAATTCCGCGATATTTGTTACACTTCGTTTTTTTATGTTACTCTCAGTTTTTTAACAAATAAATTGACCACTTTCTAATTCAGAAAAATTGAAATATCGATCTTAACATCCACTTAAATACACCTCTAATGAGAATGAAAAATATCTTTAAACGAATGTCTTGAAAAGACATTCAACAATATATCACGCATTACCTATGATCTTCGACGCATTGCAAAACTTGAAAATTTATACAATACGCCGAATATATCATGACGATGCCCTTTATCTATTGAACAGCATTGAAGACACTCTTATTTTTCAATTTTACTATAAAAAATATGTGGCGCACTATTCCAAACCCACTTTTTGATATCAGGCGTCATCGCGATAACAGTATATTTCTGAAAGATAAACGCATAAGGTCCTTTTTGCATCAATTCACGTTGTAAATCAGCATAGAGTTGTGCCCGTTTTTGCGGATCTTTTTGAAACAATGCATCCTGAACCTTTTGATTCATCGTTTCATCCAAATACCCATATTGCCAACTAGGATAGGCGGTATTTTTTGCCTCAAGCCGATTATCTGGATTATAAACAAGACGTGAAGCCATTGTATGAGGATCCGCAGAATCATTATTCCATCCGACAAAAATCGTATCAAAAGCCCGTGCATAAAGTTTAGAAAACAACTGTGTACCGGCCATCCGTTCAATTTTAAGACGCACCCCTGCCTTTGCGGCACTATCTTGGAGTGACTGAGCAACTAACACCCTATAAGGAGCATTTGATACGAGAAAATTTGCCTCAAATCCATTCGGATAACCAGCTTCTGCTAAAAGCTGCTTGGCTTTTGCAATATCAAGTTTAAAGGGTTGCCCTTCTTTTTCATCTAAAGCCCCAAAGTTGCCAAGAGGAATAAAACTGGCCCGTGGAACACCAACACCTTTGAGAAGCTTCTTGCCAAGACCTTCATAATCTATGAGATAACGCATCGCCAAACGCACTTTTTCCTTAGCAAAAATAGGATTTGTCATGTTAAATCCCCAGTACATCATAGATGGTTCTAACACTTCTTCGATTTTAACATCTGTTGTTTTTTGCAGATCTGCAAGATCTTCAGGTGTCAAATCACGAGCAACATCAATATCGTGCTTTTGCAACAACAAACGTTGTGTTCCGGGCTCTGCAACATGGCGAATTAAAATCTGCTTCAGTTTAGGCGCTTGTCCCCAATAGTGAGAGCTTGCACGCAACAAAAGAGCTTCTCCAGAGCGCCAACTTTTTAACTGATAAGGACCAACACAAGCAGCATGACTTTTCAAATACTGATTTCCAAAATCGCCATCTTTTTCATGCTTCATAATTGTCTGACGATCAAGCAAAGCTGTTGCCGGACTTGCAACAATATTATTAAGAATGAGCTCTGCTGGATAAGGCTTATCAAATTTCATCACCACTGTTTTCTTATCTGGGGCTTGCAAAGCATCATCAACATTTTGCTCTGTAATTCCATATTCATTAAAAATTGCCGCATTACCCATCTTCAATTTGACAATCCGCTTCATACCCCAAACAAGATCATTGGCATTGGCTGATCGACCATCATTAAACTTCAAACCATCACGTAAATGAAAAGTAATCACCGTACTGTGATCATCACCTGAAACATCCCAATGTGTTGCTAAAGCGGGAACCATTTTAGCAGGATCATCTGTCGCAGTACTGACCAAATTATCACAAACATTGCGAACAATTTCACTTCCATAAACATCATTAAGTTGTGCGGGATCAAATGTACTAATTGCATCAAGATTCCAAGCCATCACAAGGGTATCAGCGGGTGTTTTTGCTGAAACTTGTTGTGCAACCATCGCCAAAGCTATAAAAGCAGAAACAAGAGAGCTGCTATTTTGTAATATTTTTTTCTTCAAGTTCATAGACTTTTCCTTTTAAAGTTTACTATATAAATTTCCCACACAACAAGCATATGCTTAATAATAAGGTTAGATGATCCATAAGCGCCTCAAACAAAGTATTATTAAAACCTTCAAACAACACCACTTACCAACCACAGACTTCTACCCATGGCTATAAGCCAAGACAAACCAAAACATGCAACAACAAACACTCTGACATACAATGAATGCTCCCCCCCATAACAGAGCCTATTCATGATGTCATAACGCCTACGATTGAAGACTATAAAACCACTATTTTCTCTCTTTTGTCGGGTAAGCTTGTCTCTTCTTTCCTCTCGCCTTTTTATGCCATCAAAAGACTCTTCTTTGTTAGCTTAAGCGCCTTAATAACAAAGAGCTCTACTAACAATTTGACATTTTAACAAAACAGGAAAATTCACCCATCAACCGACATGACCTCCTCCCCCTACAAGAGGAATTTTGAATTTTTCCATAATCCTCTGCCAAATAACAGCTTTTAAATTATATTTTATTTCTAAATAAAAGGAGCATAGGCTCCCCCTGATATTCCTTTACGCACCCACACATAACAAAACTTTTTTCCACATCGTATTTTTAATATCTTTGCTCCTTTAACAACACTCAATTCATTGCTTACATTTTTTCAGAAAAAAAGATCTTTTCAATGCACTAAGGTTGAAATATCTAAATATAATACCTATATAAGCATACCCTTATTAGAATAGATAGTCTTTTTTTAAGTAAACTGTCTTGAAATATTATTTCTATACACGACAATAATAAGTTCGTTACAAAATCTTCAATATACTAGAACTCTCACTCTGATAAGAAATGCTGAAACGTTATAAAATTTCTCTACAAATTCTCGAGACGAAAGGATATCCCTTCATTTAATAAAAGAAGCGCCATGAAAATATCGCAAAAAATGCAATAAAACATGTGTATATTTCAAAAACCAGCACCGTTAACCAGACTAAGGTGATAAACTCAAAAAGTAAGAAAAAATAAAAAAATGTTTTTCCTTTATGATAATAACATCGCTGTACCATGATAATACAATAAAAAACACGATCTTTGAAAGTATATTAAAATGAAGCGAAAAAAAAAATTATTAGATTCTTTTCATGCGTTTCTTGGAGGAAAATCACGCCGCGTTAGTCTAAAATTGCTTATCCTTTCATTCTTCATTGGTATCGTAATGAATTTTTTGGGATGGACACCTCAAAACCTCATACAAAAAATAGTCGATTTTTTTCAATCACTATGGGAAGCAGGATTTATAACGCTTACAAATTTCTTCCATATAACTATGACAGGAGCTATTGTTGTTGTGCCTATTTTTCTTATCTTACGAATTTTTCATAAAAAATAAAAGCCTTAACATTTTCCTTGCGTTAATCTTTTCGAAAAATCAAACGACACAAAAATCCTGTAGTAATAGCAATAATCACTGCAACAATACCGTATAAAAAACGATACTTGTGCGCTGCATAAAAAATTGTATAGGTGATATGTGCTTTAACAATTTCAAGAGTCGTTGTTGCACTATCAATAAACTGTCCATCACGAAAAAGATAAGCACGAACTTTATAATGTCCAACTGGGATATTTGCTGGCAAACGAAAATGCGCTGTGAAAAGTGTGTCAGAACCAAAACGAACCCCACCCACTTCCTCATAATAAAGGCTTTTAGCTTTTTGCAATTTTATAAGTTCATCGCGAAAGATTTGTATTTTTTTCTGATCTTGTTCATCCGTCTGCAATGGCAAATAGAGTAATCCTAACCCTAAGCGTTTATAATCTTCAATGCTCGTAATATCGTCAATTTCACGTGTTGTGACCATAGAGTAAAAAAGAGGAACCTTTTTAAAAATAAGAGAATCTGTATTGACCCATACACCGGCATTGCGTTTTTTTTCTCGCATCACCATTGTCCGATCTTGTCCCTCCAAGCTTACAACAATATCATAACGGTTCTGTCGAGAATATAAAGGATCAATATTTTCTAAAACACCAGCAATATAAAGATCACGACCAGCAAAATTTGCATCCACAGTAATCGTATTCGTTGTTACAATAATTTGGACAGTTTCGTGGTCAACTTGATCAATGAATGTAGCTGGCGTCCCAACATGTGACCATGTAGAAAAAGAAATAAAACAAAAGCAACCTGTAATGATGTATAAAGAAAATAATCTACCCATTTTTATCTCATAAGAATATCCAGAGAGAAAAGATTATCAGGGCGTATAAATAATTGAAAAGCAAGACGCATACACACAATCAACACTAAAAATGCAAGTGCCATACGCAATTGTTCAGCCTTTAACTTCCGTCCAACCCGTGTTCCATATTGCGCACCAATACTTCCTCCAAGCATTAACAAAAAAGCCAAGACAATATCAACGGACTGATTAGTCATACTTTGCAAAACTGTCGTGAAAGAAGACACAAATGTAATCTGAAAAAGTGAAGTCCCAATCACCACACTGGTTGGAACACGCAGAAGATAAATCAATGCTGGTATCATAAAGAACCCCCCACCAATTCCCATAATAGAAGACAACAACCCCACAATGAGACCAATCCCTAAAACTGGAATAATGCTAACATATATCATAGATGTCCGAAAACGCATTTTTAAGGGTAAGCGATGAATCCAATTATGTCGACCAGCAAGACGAATATTGGCTTTTCCTTCCTTACGCTTGCGCATCATATCATACCAACTTTCAACGATCATCAAGCTTCCTACACTTCCAAGAAGAATCACATAAAGAAGCGAAATCATTAAGTCTAATTGACCTAACTTTTTCAAAACAGAGAAAACCTGAATCCCGATTAAAGAACCAATCCCTCCTCCAATCGCCAAAAGAATACCAAGTTTAATATCGAGCGTACGTCTTCTAAAATGTGTAATTGCTCCTGTTACAGATGAAGCAATCATCTGGTTAGCACCTGTTCCAACAGCAATAGCAGGAGGAATATTATAAAAAATCAATAACGGCGTGATGAGAAACCCACCACCGATTCCAAAAAGTCCTGAAAAAAAACCAGCAACGACTCCCATACCAATCAAGATCAGCATATTGAGTGACATTTCAGCAATTGGTAAATAAATACTCACTTACAGAACCTTCAAGATAATTTGAGTTTTTTTTTACAATTAGAGAATCCTTCTCCAATTATCCTCTTTTCCAATAATCTCTGTTGCGTGTTTAAAAAGATAATTTTAGTTGCTATAGCTTCCGCACAAACATGAATGCGCAATACATTTCACATCTATTAACATCAACATCATAAAAATTAAAAAAAACGAGCTCCTTTTAAAAAGCTATAAAAACATAACGTTATCGCTACCACAAATGCAACGGTTAAAAAACAAAGAACACCTTTTTTTACCAAATAAGATAAAAACGAGACATGTTCCCGAGACTGCGTCCTTAAAGAAGAAAAATCATTCTCAATACAATGATTAGATGCCTGAGCACCCATCATACCTTTTTCTTCTATCACAGCATGCTTCACTACTCCCTCAACCTTTTTAAAAGAAGATTTCAGAGCATCATTGGGCAAAGGGCTTCTATTTTCTTGCTGCAACGTATTTTCAACATTTGTTTGGAGTGAAATTATGCTGTTTTCTTTCGAAAAATTTCGCACCTTTTGAAGTAATAAGCGTTCTTGATTTCCCTCACATTCCATGTGAGCAAGTTTTTGTACAACAGAATCAGGTGATTTTGAACGAGACACCTGTCGTGTTACCGCTGCTTCTTCTAAGCTTTTTTTTTCACTCTGCAAACTTTGAACAATTGTTTTAATCTGCTCTAAAGACTGGAAAAGCTTTTTTTCTCTTTGACGACGTATATAATGTTCAGCCAAAATGGCCCGACTAATATCATCTAAGTAAGATTTAAAATGCTCTTCTACAGAACTCTGCTGCATTAAAGAACGAGGCGAATGCTTCATTTGCATTTGCGCATAAACGGTGCGTAATTTTTGAGCAATATCCGACATCGTTACTTCTACAGAAGTATCCCTTCTGTCTTTCTGTTCAACAAAAGAAAAGACTTTATCGTTCCTAACCTGTTTGGTCGCTTGGTCGATCGTATGACCCTTCGTATTCACAAACGCCTACCCCTCATTAACCTTTTTGAAAAGAATCGCAACAAATGATGAGAAAATGTGCTCTATTTTAGTAAATAGAGCTTTAAGAACTTCCAAAAACTTTTTTGTTAGAAATATTTTCCCCAATCTTTATCTAAAATATTTGAAAGAAAGATCTTTAATTTTTCTGTCTTCAAGATTTGAAGAGCAAAATCATTCCCCCATTTTTATCTTTTTCACTTAATTTTTCATTGCATAAAGGACCTATTGCACCATCATAAACAAAGCATAAGAAACTAAAAAAGAATATTCTCACAAGACAGTTTGATTTTTTTACTTTTTATTCAAGCAAATAAGGCAATTATGGCAATGCAAAAATATGAAGATTGAAAATGACGACGAGAAAGTACAAGTAAACATAAAAAAGCTTATACGAAAGAGAACACAAGTTATAAATTGAGACTTCATTCTAAACAATTTGGTTTCTTATGAGTATTGCTATAAACTTGTAACATACAAACAAAGAGGATCATTATGAAGATAATTGTCGCTGTCAAACGTGTTGTTGATTATAACATCAAGATACGCGTCAAACCGGATAGTACAGGCGTTGATCTGTCTCACGTAAAAATGTCTATGAATCCTTTTGATGAGATAGCCGTGGAGGAGGCCATTCGCCAAAAAGAATCCGGTAAAATTTCAGAAGTTCTTCTTGTTTCAATTGGCCCAGAAGCAGCTCAAGAAACTCTACGAACAGGACTTGCAATGGGAGCTGATCGCGCACTTCTTGTCACAACGGATCAAACACTTGAACCCTTAGCAATTGCTAAGATTCTCAAAACCATTGTTGATGAAGAAAAACCCGACATGGTCTTTTTAGGAAAACAAGCAATTGATGACGATAGCAACCAAACAGGACAAATGCTCGCTGCTCTTCTTGGGTGGGGACAAGCAACTTTTGCCTCACATCTTAACATAGAAAATGGGCATGCTACAGTTACTCGTGAAGTTGATAATGGAACACAAACCCTTTGTCTTCCCCTTCCCATGGTTATGACCGCCGATCTACGGCTCAATGAACCGCGTTACACCTCTCTCCCCAATATCATGAAAGCAAAAAAGAAAATCATTGAACAAAAATCTCTTACTGATCTTGGCGTCGATACGAAAGCACGCTTAACAATTTTAAGCGTTGAAGAGCCAAAAACCCGTCAATCCGGTATAAAAGTGGCAAATGTAGTAGAACTTGTCAGAGCCTTAAAACAGAAGAACTGCATTTAATATTCTCACCACTAGAGTAAAAGCAACACTCACATAAAAGGGCAAAAACTTATGGCAATTCTTTTATTGGCCGATCATAATACAGAAGAAACAGCAAAAGTACTCACCGCTGCACGCGTACTCAGTAACGATATCGATATTCTGGTTTGCGGAGAAAAAGTTCAAACGATAGCGGAAAATAGTGCTAAACTTAATGGTGTGCGGCAAGTTCTTATTGCAAAAGCAGACTATTTAGCCCATCAACTTGCCGAGCCTATGGCAGATACAATTCTCACGTTAGCAAATGATTATAATGTGATCATGGCAGCATCCAGCAGTACTGGGAAAAATGTGATGCCGCGCGTAGCAGCTCTTCTTGATCTTATGCAAATTTCAGATATTACCGCCATTCTTTCACCCAATACCTTCAAACGACCAATTTATGCAGGTAATGCATTTGAAACTGTACGCACCAATGATTATAAAAAGATTATAACAGTTCGCACCGCTTCTTTCACCCCAACGCCTTCCCAAAATAATTCTGCTCCCATTAAAACAATAACACCAGCTCCCAATCCAAATCTTTCTTCTTTCGTAAAAGCAGAGACAAACAAAAGTGATCGTCCTGAGCTCACCTCAGCACGTGTTATTATATCAGGCGGGCGTGGTCTTGGTTCTCAAGAGAAATTTATGGCCCTGCTTCTTCCTCTTGCAAACAAATTAAATGCTGCTTTAGGTGCCAGCCGCGCAGCAGTGGATGCAGGCTATGCTCCCAATGATTGGCAAATTGGACAAACAGGAAAAGTCGTTGCCCCTGAACTCTATATCGCCGTTGGCATTTCCGGTGCAATCCAGCATGTAGCCGGTATAATGGATGCACAAATTATTGTTGCCATTAATAAAGATGAAGAAGCTCCCATCATGCAAATTGCCGATTACACCCTTGTAGGTGATCTCCACCAAATTATTCCAGAATTGGAGAAAGCTTTATAAGCCATGAAAGCACCTCTGCATGACCAACGTGAAAGTATGGAGTTTGACATAGTCATTGTCGGAGCAGGACCTGCAGGGCTTTCTGCCGCAATTCGTTTTAAACAAATTAATCCTGAGCTTTCTGTCACAATTGTTGAAAAAGGAACCGAAGTTGGTGCACATATTCTCTCTGGCGCAGTTGTTGACCCCATTGGTATCGACACACTCTTACCAGAATGGCGAAATGATAACGACCATCCCTTCACAACCCCTGTTACACAAGACCAATTTTTTTTTCTAAAGCCTCAAAAGTCCACAGTATTTCCCAATATTTTGCACCCTAAAATCTTATCAAATAACGGATGTTATATCGTTTCGCTTGGGAGCGTCTGCCGCTGGCTAAGCAAAAAAGCTGAAGCGTTGGGTGTTGAAATCTATCCTGGTTTTTCAGCAACAGAACCCATCATCCAAAAAGATAACGGAGCTATCATTGGTGTTCTCACCGGTGATATGGGGCTTAACAAAGATGGAACCCCTGGAAAAAATTATATGCCTGGGATGGCTTTATTGGCAAAATATACTCTGATTGCGGAAGGAGCACGCGGCTCAATTGCAAAACAACTGATACAACATTTTAATCTTAGCAAAAATCGAGAACCACAAAAATTTGGTCTTGGTCTCAAGGAGCTCTGGGAAATTGCCCCCAACAAACACCAACGCGGTTTAGTACAACATTTCACTGGTTGGCCCTTAGACAATAATACCGGTGGCGGTGGCTTTATTTATCACCAAGAAAACAATATCATTTCTGTCGGTTTTGTTGTGCACTTAGATTACAAAAATCCTTATCTTTCTCCCTTTGAAGAATTTCAACGTTTTAAAACACATCCAAAACTCTATAAAATCTTTAAAGGCGCAAAACGTCTTTCCTATGGTGCACGTGTTATCAGCGAAGGAGGTTGGCAATCTGTACCAAAACTCACCTTTCCTGGTGGAGCGCTTATTGGCTGCTCTGCTGGATTTGTCAATGTTCCTCGTATCAAAGGATCACACAATGCCATCTTATCTGGCATATTAGCTGCCGATAGAATTGCTACCGCTCTTGCACAAGGGCGTGCCCATGATGAGGTTAAAGAAATCGAAGAGCAGTGGCGAAAAGGGCTCATTGGTAAAGATCTTTATAAAGTGCGAAATGCCAAACCGCTCTGGGCAAAATATGGGACAAAATATGGAATTAAACTTGCTGGTTTTGATATGTGGTGGCAACAATTGTTCGGATTTTCCTTATTTAAAACACTCTCCCATGGAAAGGAAGATTATGCATGCCTTGAACCAGCAGAAAAATTTCAACCCATTGCTTACCCAAAACCAGATGGCGTTATAACCTTTGATCGCCTTTCAAGTGTTGCCCTTTCCAATACGCACCATGAAGAAAATCAACCTTGCCATTTAAAAATCGCCTCATTAAAAAAACAAAAAGACTCTGAGTATGCAATCTATGGAGGACCCTCTACACGCTATTGTCCCGCCGCTGTCTACGAGTGGCTAGAAGATAATGGTCATCTGGCTTATATGATCAACGCTTCAAATTGTATACATTGTAAAACGTGTGACATCAAAGACCCAAACCAAAATATCACTTGGATCTGTCCGCAAGGCAATGAGGGCCCCTTCTATCCCAATATGTAATTTCCCAATATATAATCATTGTTCATTCTCCTAAAATTGAAATATACAAAACGCAATGGATAAAAATATTTCCCTCAGATCAGAAATCCATCAATCACCTTCCTGCATACGTTCTTTCACAATGTAAAAAGAACTCTATTCTCATATAAAATACTCTCCCTACCGCATGACTTTTTTCAATAAAAAAACATAACATATTTTTATCAAAAATTTTTTATCTAAATGACAAAACAATAATGAATATATTCTTGACAATTCTGCGATAAAGAAACAGCCGCGGTTCTCGAAAATCTGAAGGAAAATAAGCCCGTTCTACTTTACCCCCTCTCCCATATGATCCAAAATGCTTTTAGCCCTCTCATAAGAAACATCTATCGTTTTAACTAGCCAAGAGCCCCCCTGAAGATGCGCTTCACATTTATTTTTTCTCCTACACTTTGCCAAGTAATGCTCACTCAAGAAAACCACGAATGAATGTAGAAAAAACATCGTGAGATAAAGAGCATGCTCGTTCAAGCCCTTTATAATGTTTCTACTGATAATGACACGAAAAAATCTTTAATCTCACATTAACCTTTTATTTTTGCATTAAAGATAATCGCCTTGCATCTAACCTTTACCAATATACTGCAATGAATGTGTACAAATACCGTAAAAATAAGCAGATGCCAAGCCATGGAGACTATCGCTATTAGCAAAACACCTGATAAAAAACAAAATAGCTTTCATGACCACTCTATGACGTGTTTTATAGAGTTGTTTTTTTATAAAGCTTGTGCTTTCGCTATTGCTTGTAAATCAACATCCAAATTGAACACAAGTGGTATATTTAAAAGAAAGATTAAGGTGAATGAAAGCTCTGCACGCCGTTCCAGATTTTGTAGCTAGAGCAAAAATATTGCATATTCTATTTGAGTAATCTCTGAAACGAAAATACAGTTTCATTTAGCAAGAATATGAAACCTGAAAGGAAAAAACCTGTTTTCCTCTTTACTATCATCTGTCCATTTGGTTTTTAAACTTTCAAAAGCATCACAATATCCTCTAAAAAGAAGAGATAACGTATTGTCCCCGCTTTTATTACTTACGTTTTTTATGGGAGCATATCCTTCAAAAAAATAAGGTATCCAAAATTAAAGCAGACTTGTGTTGTTCAGTCATGGGCTTGTTTTTAAGAGATAGCTCTCATATCAAACAATAATTTTGCGACACTATCCGAAAAAGGTATAACGCAATCCTGTGAACGAACAGTTCCATATTTATGAAATAAAAAGTACAAGCTAACAGCATTATTTTCTCTGCGATCTCCAATGAGGCGATAATCTTTGTTTTAAGGAGGTTTCAAGATGCACAAAAATGATTTTGATTAATTGACTATAAGAAGAGCTGAGATAATGTTACGATATTTAAAGCTCCTAATTAATAGGCAAAATAATAAATTTTCTATTATAAATCAAATGTTTAAGATAAAATTTAGCCTTAAACTTTTCTAAGGTACTCATTATACTGTATACTGTTAAAGCTGTAGAGAATATGAAAAAATAAAGTATTTTGCTGATAAGAGCTTATATTTGATCAAGTCAGCTGCCAGTTAACTGTATGTGTTTCAAAAGGGGCTGTTTACATTTGCTCAGAAAAACAGTTTGGATATCAATAGAATATTTGAAAAATCGGCGTTATGGAAATAATCTAAAAAGCTTAGCTTTTCAAAGAGCACAAAGAAGCATGAGATTATAACATGAGTAAAGTTGTTTTTTGGTTCTCGAAGGAAAAACTTTATAGAAAATCATGGGGCTGATAGAATATTGGTTACATTTGGAATTTGTTTTACTGGAAAAAATAACGCGGATCAAAATAGATAATAATGTTAAATTAAGACGTTAAATATGAAATTATCTTATTGTAGTGTAATCGATTATTCGAGTAAGGTAAGCCTTTGTAATGATAAAAAATGTGCTGGTAAAAAATGAGCCAAAATGGCTTATGAGTATGGATAAAAATCTTGTGGTGAGGAGAATTTAATGAAAAGAAAAGAGCATGTGTGAAAAAGCATATTTTATAGGTGCGCATGCTTATTCTGCACCCGTTATAGAATCAGGGCTTTATCTTGTGGCAACACCTATCGGAAATCTTGCAGATATTACGCTTCGTGCTTTGCAAGTGCTTGCAGGAATTGATATTTTAGCGTGTGAGGATACGCGAGTAACCCGTGTTTTGTTGGAACGTTACGGCATTCAAAAAAAACCTTTTCTCTATCATGAATATAATGCGCAAAAAGCGGGTCCGAAGCTCTTAGCGGCTTTAGCAGAAAACAAAACAGTAGCACTTGTTTCAGATGCCGGAACACCACTTATTTCTGATCCTGGATTTCGATTGGTAGAAGAGGCCCGTAAAGCTGGTCATAAAATTATTCCTATTCCTGGAGCATCCGCTCTTTTAGCCGCTCTTATACCGACAGGGCTTCCTACGGATAGCTTTTTTTTTGCAGGTTTTTTGAGTGCACGAAAGCTACAGCGCCGAAAACGGTTGGAACAATTAAAAGAGATTCCAGCAACTTTGATTTTTTATGAATCACCGCATCGTCTTGTTGAAACTTTACAGGATATGGTCACACTTTTTTCGGCTAATCGACCTGCTGCCATTTGTCGTGAATTAACAAAAAAGTTTGAAACAGTAGATGTTTCCAATTTGGGAAATTTGTTAGAAAATTACAGAAAACAAGCACATATTCGTGGGGAAATTGTTGTACTTGTTGGAGAATCATCTTCTTCTTTAAATGTGATAAGTGATCAAGAAATTGATGAAATGCTATTAGAACGCGCACGGATACATTCTGCTGCTCAAGCGGCAGCTTTTGTTGCAAAAAAAACCGGTTTAAAAAAGCAAGAACTTTTTCAGCGATTAATCTTTTTAAAAAATGCGTAAAATAATACAAAAAAAACGCAGACAAAAGTCTTTTTATCGAGGGATTCGTGCAGAAAAATTGGCAGCTTGGTGGCTACGTTGCAAAGGGTTTCACATTGCCGAAAGGCGTTTTAAAACAAAATGTGGAGAAATTGATTTAATTGCACGACGCGGAAATCTTGTGTTAATCGTTGAAGTTAAAGCACGTTCAACGTTGGCTGAAGCAATGGAAGCGGTTTCCCGAATGAATGAAAAGCGAATTGAGGCAGCTGCCGATATTTGGCTCGCACGGCAAAAAGATTATGCCCTTTTGTCTGTACGCTTTGATTTAATTGCAATTTTACCTTGGCGTTGGCCACAGCATATCCCTGCATTTTTTACATCTGATCAATAAACGGCACCCCCCGTTTTAACCATATTCAATAAAAAACATTTCGTTTTTATGTGCATATGCGTTAAAAAGTGTGTAATAATTGAGCGCTATAAGGAGCGAAATATGGATGATTATGAAAAGTTTGCAACAGGTTTGCTCATCATTTTTGGAGCGCTAATTATTGGTGGTTTAATGGCAATGCATATTGTGCTTATGAATAAACCAGGTTTTTTATTTGCATTAGCCGCAGCTGTTGTTGGTTGGTTTTCTGCTTTTGCCGTTCTCTTTGACAAGCCCAAAATCTATTTGGTTTTGATTATTCTTGCTATGTTATGTGTTGCTTCTTCAATTAGCGTTTATGTTAGTTAAAACACCTGAGATGTTGATTGAAATTCCTTTTAAAATATGAAACTGAGAAATAGATAATGAGACTTGGCTTTTTGGGAACGGGTACAATCAGTGCTTCAATGGTGAATGGCTTAATGACAAGCAACTTTGATGTTTCTTCCATTATTGTTTCGCCTCGCAATGCACAAACAGCAAAGCGCCTTTCACGTACTTATGATAAAGTTATGATTGCTGAAAATAACCAAGCGTTGCTCGATGTTAGTGATTGTGTTTTTCTTTGCTTGCCCAACCAAATTGCAGAAGACGTTTTGTGCTCTCTTCGTTTTCGTCCAGAACAGCTGGTTATTTCCGTACTTGCTATGGCAAAAGCAGCAGAAATAGAAGAGTGGATTAATCATAAAGTTTATCGTGCTGTTCCATTACCTTTTGTTGCAGAATGCAAAAATTTGACACCAATCTATCCCAATCATCCCTTTTTACGCACTTTATTTGATGCATTGGGGGGCACATTGGTGCTGGATAAGGAAGAGCAGTTTAATCTTTTTATGACAGCTGGTTCACTTATGGGAGTATATTTTAATTTTATAGAAACTGCCCATCAATGGTTTATAATACAAGGGTTAAAAAAACAACAATCAGCAGAATTCCTTACCATGATGTTTGGAAATCTTACAGATGAAATGCGTAAAACTATAGCAACGGATCGTTCTGTATCTCTCGATTTTTCACTGCTTGAAAAAGAGTTTTCAACAAAGGGTGGAACAAATGAATTTTTGTCAAATTACTTTTCTCAACAAGGAGGAAGGAATGCTTTAACAATGGCTCTTGAAGCTACTTTGCAAAAAATGAATGCTTCTAAAAAGAAATTTTAAGATTTATATCAAGAAAATTCGTATCAAAAAATGATTTTTAAAATATTTTTTACAACCTTTTACAATTTTTCTAAATTATTTTTATTTTCGGTCTTCTTCTTTTTGCCTCAAGTCCAATATTTTTTCTACCTCACGGCTCTAGCTCTTCAATTTTGTTCCCCTTCAGGTTATCCAAACGCATGAATAATTTTTTGTTTATTTAACCTATATATTCCATTCACACATTAAAACTTCCTCTTACAAAGAAGCGACTATTTTTATGTCTTTCATGATTGTGTTTTAATAAACTCTCTTAAACACCCCCCCATTCAAAAGAGTTGATTTTTTATTTGATCAACAATTTTACGATATAGTTTAGCATGCTCTTCACTAGGCTTAGCAACAAAAATAGGGATTCCCTCATCTGAAGAAAATCGTAAAGCTGCATCAAGCGGTATTTCCCCTAAGAAAGGGAGTTCTCGACGTTCCGCTTCTGCCCGTGCACCACCATAGCCAAAAATATCATAGCGTTTTCCCGTATCAGGAGCGATAAAATAACTCATATTCTCAATGAGTCCTAAAATAGGAACATTAACTTTCATGAACATTTCTATTGCTTTACGTGCATCCACTAAAGCAAGATCTTGGGGCGTAGAGACAACCAACGCACCTGTTAATTGTACCTGTTGGGCAAGCGTTAATTGTGCATCCCCTGTACCGGGCGGCATATCCACGACTAAAACGTCCATAGGGCCCCATACAACATCTCGTAACAATTGCGTTACAGCTGCCATAACCATAGGACCACGCCATACTACCGGCTTTTCTTCCTCAACCAAAAACCCCATCGACATCAATTTAAGTCCAAATTTTTCAAGAGGTTGAATCTTTTTTTCTCCAATAAGCTGTGGTTTTTGATTAACAAGTCCTGTCAAACGTGGCAACGAAGGACCATAAATATCAGCATCCATCACCCCCGTTTTGAAACCAGAATCTTGTAAAGCTAAGGCGATATTTATTGCCATCGTAGATTTTCCGACCCCTCCTTTTCCAGAAGCAACAGCAATCACATGCCGCACACCTTCTATGGGCATTTTGATCGGTAAGAGATTTGCTCTCCGACTAGGTGCTGTCTTTGTTATTTTTTCTGCTGTAAGTGTAACAACAGCAGATTTCACTCCCTCCAAAGCACATACCACCTTTTCAGCAGAACGACGCAATGATTCCCATTTTTGCACACCTCCATCAGGAACTGTAATGGAAAAGAAAACCTTACCATCAGCAATCAATATTTCTGAAAGAAGACCCAACGACACAATATCGCTTTCAAGATCTGGTCCTTTGATTGTACGTAATACGTTGCGGACAGCCTCACTTGTGATAAGATCCATGTTCTTTCCTCTCTATAAAAATACCAGCAAATATAAGCATAAGAACGAAAAATACTTACAAGGTTCATCACCTGATAATTTTGTTCATCACTTGATAATTTTCTACTTTACTCAGCATTATAAAGTATACATCTCTTATCTCTTTAAAAATATGAAACCATCCTTAAAATAAAGAAGTTCAAACATAAAATCTGCTATAAAATCCTATCAATCACGTTTGTGCTACAACCACTTTAATGAATATTCTGATAAAAATTTTGTAAAAACAAAAACTGAAAAAAACTCTTAATCCTAAAGGATATTTTAAATTGAGCATACAGTAATCAGTCACACCTTCTTTAATTCTTTAAGGCCCTAGCTATTTATGTTCTGTAGCTTCAATCGTTATTTTCTAACACTCCTACAGTATTGTAAAAAAGCGTTACAGATAGTTATAAGGTGTTTTGTATTCTTTCAAGAGAGAGAAAAACAATCTAAGATTGACTTTTTTTATATTTTTCCTTATGGGTTAACAGCCGTATGATAGGATAAAATTGTTTATCTCGCGCATAACTACTCATAAAACGAAGATTAAGAAGGGCCGCACTCCGCGGTATTTAAATAAATGAAACGTACTTACCAACCCTCTAAACTTGTCCGTAAACGCCGCCATGGGTTTCGTGCACGCATGGCCACAGCTGGAGGACGTAAAATTATTGCTGCAAGACGTGCTCGTGGACGTAAGCGGCTTTCTGCTTAACCATTTAAATTTTCACAACCGTTGAGGATTGCTCATCGTTTCTTCGTTGTGAAACTTTTATTATGAACCTACAATGTCTGCTTGCAGGCATTTAATGAAATTGCGAAATATTCTTTTATGAAGAAAAAACATCCCTGCCGTATTCGCAAAAGAGCAGACTTTTTGGCTGTCCGTACAGGAGAAAAACGACGTGGTCCTTTATTTTTGCTCGAAGTTAAATCTCGTGAACAAACAACAGAAAGAAAAGATTCTCTTTTTGCACGTGTAGGCTTCACTGTTACCCGTAAAAACGGTAACGCTGTGAAACGTAATCGTATCAAAAGGCGCTTGCGTGAGGCCGTGAGAGTTGGTGTAACAAATCACATGGAAGCAGGAACAGACTATGTCATTGTAGCGTACCGTGATGTGTTACATGCACCTTTTACATCCTTGATTAGTGAATTAAATCGGCGAATAAAACCAAAAATAAAACATCAGCAACAACAACAAGGGTGTACGGATGGAATATAATCGCAATTTCTTTATCGCTATTGGCTTATCTTTCGTAGTGCTCATCGCATGGCAATTTCTTCATGTTGCTCCCAAACAAGCAAAGTTACAAAAACAACAAGTCATCGCACAGCAATTGTCAAAACAACAATCAGCCCTTTCTACTACCACGACAGATTTTTCTGATGATACCTCAACGTATCAAGCTACATCTATCATCGAACAGCCCATGACACCTGAAATCCGGAAAGCTGTATTGGACAAAACAGAGCGTATTGCAATCAAAACCAATGAACTGGAAGGCTCTATTAATCTTGTTGGTGCACAATTTGATGATCTTCACCTCAAAAAATATCGTTTAACAGTCGATAAAAAATCACCGGAAATCGATTTGCTAAATCCTAAAGGTTTCAAAACAACCTACCTTGCTGAATTTGGTTTTGCAAGTGCGTCTTTGCCAGCAAAAGCCTTGCCACAATCGGATACAAAATGGCAAATAGAGGGAAACAATACAATCCTGACTCCTTCAACACCCATCACTTTAATTTATAATAATGGACAGGGACAAATCTTCCGGCGGACCCTTTCTGTTGATAATCATTTCATGTTTACCATTGAGGATTCTATCAGCAATGAAAGTGATCAACCAATACATCTCTCGTCCTATGCCCGCGTTGCACGTGCAGCACCACCAGAACATACAAATGCAACCTATTTACTTCATGAAGGTATGATAGGTATTGCAGGAGATTCGCTCAAAACTGAAAAATATAAAACCTTAGCAGAGCTTGACCCAAATCCTGATAATGGGCAAAAAAGCATGACTTTTTCCAAAGTAACAGGAGGTTGGATTGGTATTACCGATAAATATTGGGCTGTAGCAGTTATTCCCCCGCAAAATAAAGAATATACAAGCCGTTTTATTTATTTTGATCGTTTGCAAACGCATTATCAGTCTGACTTGCTAGGGTCGCTTTTAACGATTGCCCCAAATGAAACAAAAACTGTTACAAATCGTCTTTTTGCTGGTGCAAAACAAGTTGAAATTATTAATAATTATCAAAATGACCTAAAAATAAAAAAGTTTGCTCTTTTAATTGATTGGGGCTGGTTTGATTTCATCACCAAACCAATGTTTTCCCTCATTGATATTCTTTATAAACAAACAGGGAATTTTGGTATCGCCATCCTTCTTGTCACAGTTCTCTTAAAAACTCTTCTTTTCCCTCTAGCCAATAAATCTTATAAATCTATGGCACGCATGAAGCTTTTACAACCGCGGTTGCTAGAAATAAAAGAAAAGTATCCCGATGACCAAACCAAACAACAAAAGGCAATAATAGATCTATATAAAACCGAAAAAATAAATCCCCTTGCAGGCTGTTGGCCAATGTTGGTTCAATTCCCAATATTCTTTGCTCTTTATAAAGTTCTCTATATCACTATTGAAATGCGCCATGCCCCTTTCTTTGGCTGGATTAAAGATTTAGCGGCACCCGATCCAACTTCTCTTTTTAACTTGTTTGGTCTCTTGCCATATACAACGCCAACATTTCTTATGATTGGTGCATGGCCTTTGATTATGGGAATAACGATGTTTTTACAAATGCGTATGAATCCTGCTCCTCAAGACCAAACCCAAGCGATGATATTCACATGGATGCCTGTTGTCTTTACTTTTATGCTCGCCTCTTTCCCTGTTGGTCTCGTCATCTATTGGGCATGGAACAATATATTATCAATCATTCAGCAAGGTATCATGATGAAGCGCCAAGGAGTTAAAATTGAGCTTTTTGATAATCTGAAAGCCATCTGGAGAAGATCACCCAAAAAAGAAGTGCATGAATGACAAGAGATTCTTCCCTTTCTGGAATTTTTTCTCGCAATTGGATTTTTATTCGTGGTGTACCAGAAATACGCTTTCTACCCCCTGAAGGACCACCAGAAATTGCATTTGCAGGTCGTTCCAATGTTGGAAAATCATCTTTAATCAACGCACTCGTCCAACAAAAAAGCTTAGCACGTACCTCAAATACACCAGGACGAACTCAAGAGCTTAATTATTTTGTCCCCGATGGATTCAGTGGGCAACTAGGAGACCTTCCCCCTCTAGCATTAGTAGATATGCCTGGTTATGGTTTTGCTGCTGCTCCTAAAAATCTTGTTGATGCGTGGACAAATTTGATTTTTAGCTATTTACGGGGGCGCACAACGTTAAAACGTGTATATATCTTGATTGATTCACGGCACGGAATCAAAAATAATGATGAAGATGTTCTTGCTCTCCTTGATAAAGCAGCTGTTTCTTATCACATTGTTTTGACAAAAAGCGATAAAATCAAATCAAATGCTTTGGAAAAATTAATTATGAGCACACAAACAAAGCTTCTTAAACGCCCAGCAGCTTATCCTGAGCTTCTTGTAACCTCTTCAGAAAAAGCTATCGGTTTAGAAGAATTACGTGCTGCCATTTTGCAAACCATCGCATAAGAGAACAATTCCTAGTCATTAACAATTTATTAATTATAATTACTAGCAGCTACTAATGATCTTGTACTTCTAGTCAAGCATCTTTATAAAAATGATTACTTGAAAGAATTCTCTTCAACTCTATTTGATAGTGTAAATTATGCTGACACTTTTTCACTCTCCCCTATCCTCTGCCTCGCGCTTCATACGCCTCATTCTTGGGGAATATGGTGTAACCACTCAACTGATTGAAGAATATGAATGGGCAAGAAGACACGAATTTCTAGCCCTCAATCCCGCTGGTCATGTTCCTGTTTTTCTCGATGAACACGAGGTTCCATTATCAGGTCCTCTTGTTATCTGCGAATATTTAGACGAAACACATGGAAGTTTACGACAAGAAAATAAGCTCTTTCCAGAAAATCCTTTAGATCGTGCGGAAGTACGCCGTCTCAATGACTGGTTCTTAAATAAATTCGAAAATGAAGCAACGCGCCATATCGTACGAGAACGAATCCATAAACGTGAAATGCCACTTGCCATTGGCGGTGGTGCTCCTAATTCACAAATTTTACGCAATGCACGTGCCAATATTTTACCACATATGAACTATCTCAATTGGCTCTGTGCCTCTCGCGATAGCTTAGTCGGTTCTGCCTTGTCCTATGCAGATCTAGCAGCAGCAGCCTCTATTTCTGTACTTGACTTTCTAGGGGAAATTGACTGGGAACAATCTCCTGCTGCCAAAGACTGGTATATGAGAATTAAATCACGCCCTTCTTTTCGTTCTCTTTTAACAGATCGCGTCCGCGGAATTGTTGCAAGTGCTCACTATGCAGATCTTGATTTCTAGCCTTCTCTCACAAACAAAAATAAAAGTGATATTTTATCTAAAGGATATTTATAGGTTTATGAATTTTTATGCATGCGTATAAACAATATAATAATACATTGATTTATGATCGTATTAAACAGAGAATAAAACCCATTATAATTGAATCACAAAAATCACTTTCTTATCGTGTCACAAAAAAGATCAGCACAGGGATAAAAATACTTAAGAAAGCATTTTAAAGACTCTCTTTAAATACAAGAGCTGTAGCATCATTGGAAGCTAGGCAAATAAAATAACAGTACTTAACGCATGTTATACTCCATTCTCCCCAATATATGAAAAAACGCATTGCATAATATATATCCTATTTTCTCTATAATAAACAAAGCCTCATCATACGTTTTTACAACATAACAATTTTTTCAACTGACTTTCCTAAAAGATGAAGAATCCGACCAACTCTCGTGTGAAAACAATCCAACTTCTTGTTAGCCCTTGCCCCCCTTTTACGTGATTTTATTTATGGATAACATATTGATATACAATGATAAATAATCGTTTTCTTATGCGTCACAAATGGAATTGATGAGTGAAAATGACTAAGTTAAAACATTAAAGGCTAACAAAACGTATGATAATGCTAATTTTCTCTATTTATGAAGCATAAAGATAGTGGCGCAGAATAGATGTTATATTATTCATGGATACTCTCTCGTGATACCACTCACGAGCACTATCATAAAATAAGTTTAGAAGAATTGATAAATATTTCTTTAAGAAAAGCGCATGAATTGACAACATAGGTCTATTTTGTTTGGGAGATCTTATTTTGCATGAAGAACGCTCCCCTTTAAAGAACGAAAAAAAAGCGTAAAGTAATACACAATCTTCATAAGGTTTCATAAGCAAACCTTACTTAAGAATATTCATCACACACTCTAACGAAAAACATCTCTATTTAAATTTGTAGATCTTATATCACTTGCTCTAAACAACAGTGTTTTACAGCACAACAAGATAAATTAAAGAAGGAAAAAAATTCTATAAAGAAAAAGAACCATTGGAAAGAAGGCAAGAATTTGCCTATACTGCACAGTAAAGTATCATAAGGAGATAAAAATGCGCCTTACAGTTGTTGGTGCAAATGGAAGAATGGGACGTGAACTCATTACAGCAATCCAGCAGAGGAAAGATGTAGAGCTTTGTGCTGTTCTTGTACGTAAAGGCTCACCGTTTGTAGGAAAAGATGCCAGTGCATTAATTGGTTCAGATTCTCTTGGGATTAGTATCACTGACAATCCCGAAAATGCCTTTTCTAATACAGAAGGTATTTTAGATTTTTCACAACCAGAAGCCAGTATTCTTTATGCTAACTACGCTGCTCAAAAAAGCCTTGTCCATATTATTGGCACCACAGGATTTAGCAAAACAGAAGAAGAAAAAATTGCAAATTTTGCGAGATATACAACTATTGTCAAATCCGGGAATATGAGCCTTGGAATAAATCTTTTAGCCAACCTTGTAAAGAAAGCCGCTAAAGCATTAGAAGCCGATGATTTTGATATCGAAGTTTATGAAATGCATCACGCTAACAAAGTTGATGCTCCTTCTGGAACAGCCCTTCTTCTTGGCCAAGCAGCAGCTGAAGGGCGCAATGTTATGCTTAAAAATGTGCGTGTCAACGAACGCAATGGTCATATAGGTAAACGCAAAAAAGGCACCATTGGCTTTTCCTGTTCACGTGGTGGGACAGTTGTTGGAGAACACAGTGTCATTTTTGCCGGCTCCAATGAGCGCATTGTTCTTTCACATACAGCGCAAGAACGCTCTATCTTTGCCAATGGCGCATTAAAAGCAGCTTTATGGGCACAAAATCATGAAAGCGGTCTTTATTCAATGTTCGATGTTTTGGGATTAAACGATGAATTTTAAACAATCAATAGAATAGAGGCAATTTATAATGGGACGCATACTTACACTAATTCGTCATGGACAAAGTGAATGGAATCTCAAAAACCTTTTTACCGGTTGGAAAGATCCCGATTTAACAGAAAAAGGTCATGCAGAAGCGATAGCAGCAGGAAAAAAACTGAAAGAATATGGTTTGAGATTTGATATCGCTTATACATCTGCCTTACAGCGAGCTCAAAAAACCGCTCAGCACATTTTAGAGCAAATGGGACAATCAGATTTAGAAGTGATAAAAAATCCCGCATTAAATGAACGTAATTATGGTGATCTTTCTGGTTTAAATAAAGATGAAGTACGCCAACAATGGGGGCAGGAGAAAGTGCAAATGTGGCGCCGCTCCTATACGATTGCGCCGCCGAATGGAGAAAGCCTACGCGATACCGGTGCACGCATCTGGCCTTATTATCTTTACCATATCCAGCCTTATATTTTGCGCTCCCAAACTGTTTTGATCGCAGCACATGGAAATTCTCTTCGTGCTCTTATTATGGTGCTTGAAGGTCTCTCCGGTGAGGAAATTATATCTCAAGAATTAGCGACCGGCATTCCTATTATTTACACATTTAATCCGGATTCAACAATTTTATCAAAGACAGTCCTCACACCTTAAACTTCTAAAATCATGATCTCCCTCAAAAGTTCAATGCTATCGTTTTAAGCTAAAAAAATAAATTCTATAATTTTATTGACAGAGTTGCTTCATGCGCTTAGATGAATTTTATAAGCCCAGATGGCGGAATTGGTAGACGCGCAGGTTTCAGGTACCTGTGCCGTAAGGCGTGGAGGTTCGAGTCCTCTTTTGGGCACCATACTCTTTTTTATCCAAAATAATTTATTGATTTTCCATATATTTTTTACAGTGAGGGACGCGTAAATAAAAGTGAGGGAATAGGATTTTGCAACACGTCTCTTAATGATTGCGAATCAAGAGTTCTTTTCGGGGTGGTTTTTTAGCAAAACCAGAGGTCCAAAGGGTCTCTAATTCTAAAAAGTCAAA
>NZ_JBHIRO010000014.1:0-38319 GCF_042197165.1 Bartonella sp. AA23NXGY
CCCCCATAAGCACGCAGAAAAAAGGCTGTCTTTTTATCATCTTTCCCAAAGGAATGAAAAGCATTCCGCATTGTCTCTAACGTCTTATTTTGCGTGGTCATATCCACTAAACCAGCATGCAATAAGGCATTTGGCAAAAGAAGATAAGTTGGAACCTGTGGAACAACAGCTCTAATTTGGAGATTAGACTGAACATCAAGCGGTATAGAGAGATTAGATGAAGGATCTAAAGGTTCAGAGGACTGAGAAGGCTTTGGTTCAACAGGGACAGAAGGAAGAACAACAGAATCTGTAGAAGAAGGTGATACCGGAACAGAGGGCGGTAATAGAAGTTCCATGAAATGATTATTAGATAGAATTTTCTAGGCAAGAAACTAAAGAGTGGAAGGCTGCTCGTAGGAAACTTTGCTCTTTGGAGGGGGAAATCAAAAAATTTTTTATTTAGGAAAATAGTGTTGAATTCCCTTCTTCTGATCGTAAGAATAAATCGTTGTTTCAATGATGATATCAGCTATTTTTTGCCGAATTTTTAAGAAAAATGCTTTTGTGGAAGTATGTAGCCTATATAGATGTTTATAGGGAGATGGGGGGCGGTCTTGAGAGTGATGTTTTTATTCTTGTATGGGGGTAGCAATGTTAAAAGGTCAAAAAACATGTTTAAGGTATTTTCTTGTCTAAAGGGGGGAGGAAAGGAAGAGGGAAGATTTAATGATTACGAAGATTTTAGGAGATTTTTGGGGGGAGATTAGGGAGATAGGATTTCTGAGAGCTCTGGAGATGCAAGGGGATAAGATTTCTGGAGGATTGTGTGGGCATTCTTTATCGGCGATGATTGCGCTTTTGGGTGCTTAATTTAATCAGTGATCTTGATTATACCACATTCACCATTTTCGCTACCGAAGGAGAGGTTTTGCCCTGCTTGATCCCAATTAAGTGCTGAGATAGCACTTTTCCCATAACCTTTTAGAAGGACTTCTTTTCCATCATGGAATTGTGCCGCTAAAATCATTCCATCATTGAAGCCTATTGCTACAATTTCTTTGTTTGGGTGGCATGAAACGGTGCTAACAAGTGCATTTGCTCGTGTGCCTAGTTCTAGAGGTGTTTTTCCCATGGGGCCATCTTTTGTATGAAAGGGCCAAACAATTGCGGCAGAGGCACCTGATGTTGCTAGCCATTTTCCTTTTGCGCTCCAAGACCAGCTTTTGACTTTGCTTGGATAGCCACTCATGCGGAGGTGCTGATTATCAGTGAGACGCCAGCCGTGTAAGGCGTTTTCTTGCATGGTGGAAATGACATAGCGGTTGTCTGGTGAAAAGGTGACACCACAATGAGCTCCTTTCCATACCAATGTGGTGGGAGATATTTGCGTTGATAACCAATGAAGAGTGACTCCATTGTAATGGGCAACGGCAAGTCGCAAACCTTTTGGGGCAAAAGCAAGGCCTTCTACACTGCGTTCATGTGTGAGCTTTTGTCGTTCTTTTCCAATATGCGCAAATGCGAGGCGTGAGGAGGAAAAAGCAAAAGCTTTTTGTGGACCAAAAGCAACGTTGTTTATCCATTTGCGTTCTTTTTGGCTTAACACTTCCGTGTGATCTGCTGCGGTTGTTTGACAGACTTTTCCATCTTCTCCACCGGTGATGATCGCGGTATTGTCATGGGAAAAATGGCTTGAAATTATTCCTTGGTGCACTTCAACGATTTGTGGGGTTGGATTAAAAAAAACAATGAGACCTTCTACGGAAACAAAGGCTGGTTTATTGCCTATAAAACCGCAGGAAAGGCAGTAACTTTTGAGATCATAATGGGTAATGTTTGGCATTATCACTCACTTATGCGCAATTTTCAAAACCAGTTTTTAATTTTTCAGCATCAAGAGAGCGTCCTATAAAGACAAGGCGGCTTTCTCGTTTTTCATCTTCACGCCATGGGCGTTGATGTTGTCCTTCAAGAAGCATATGTATCCCTTGAATGACGTAACGATCATCGTCTCCTTGAAAGGCGATAATGCCTTTAAGACGCAAGATATCAGGTCCTTGTTGCTGTGTAACCTGCTGGATCCAAGGGAAAAACTTTTCTGGTTGCAGAGCATCTGTTTTTAAACTTACAGAAGTGATGGTAATATCATGAATGGTGGATGCGTGATGATGGTCATGATCATGATTACAATCGGGACCACATACATGATCTGCGTGATGATGGTCAAGAAAATGGGGATCATTATCTAAAGTGCGTTGGAGATCAAAGGAACTACGATCGAGGAGTTTATCAACAGGGATGTTAACGCGCTCTGTTGCGTAAATTATGGCTCTGGGATTAATGGCCAGAATAAGGGATTCAGCATGGCTGCGTTCTTGTTGGGTGACAAGATCAATCTTATTTAAAAGAATAATATCCGCGAAGGCAATTTGGTCTTCAGCTTCACGACTTGTTTTTAATTGAGAGGGAAAATGCTTTGCATCAACGACTGCTATGACACTGTCGAGAGCTGTTTTTTCATGGATAGTATCATCCATGAAAAAAGTCTGTGCTACGGGAACGGGATCAGCAAGCCCTGTCGTTTCTATAATGATCGCATCAAATCGATGAGAACGTTGCATCAGGCTTTCTAAAATGCGAATGAGATCACCACGTACGGTGCAGCAAACACAGCCATTATTCATTTCATAAATTTCTTCGTCTGATTCAATAATCAGGTCATTATCAATACCAATTTCACCAAATTCATTGACAATGACGGCATAACGTTTGCCATGATTTTCACTGAGAATGCGGTTGAGAAGGGTGGTTTTTCCAGCACCAAGATAGCCTGTGAGAACCGTAACGGGAAGTTTTTTGGGGTGTATCATTTCCATGGAGAGACCTTTTATTGTTCTTTATTGCCATGTGTTTATGTTAAATCGATTGATATCATCAAGTAAATCACGAAGCTGAGACAGAACATGAGAAAAGATTGCTTCACCGGCTTGTGGTGTTGCTTTGCTTGCATTTCCTGCCGCACCTTGCGTATTTAGATCTTTCATTGTCCAACCAAAGGCATGAGGACCATAAGCACGTAAATACCGATAATTGGCAATCATATCCGCTTGTTTATTATGAAAATTTTCTGCCTTTTCCATATGGACTTTTTCTGGTGCTAAATAGAGCATGAGAGAGGTTTCGATAAAGCCTCCATGGATATCAAGATGTTGTTGAGATGGCTCCATGAGACCTTGTGGTAAACCAAAACGGCTCCAGCTTGTTGCTACAGCGAGCATCGAAAGGCGCCTTCGTAATTCGGTGATAACGATGCTCATTAAAGGTGAATTTCCTCCGTGAGCATTGAGAAGAAGAAGACGGTTGATCCCTTTGTGATAACAGTTTTCACCAATCTTTATCCATCGCTTAATCGCATCAGAAAAGGTAAGGGTTTGTGTACCTGTAACATCCATATGTTCTATAGAATAGCCAATCTTTTCAACCGGTAAAAGTGCGATATGAAACTGCTCTTTTGTTTGTAAAGTGAGGGCTTTTGCAAAAGCTTCAGCAATAATCCAGTCGGTTTCGAAAGGAAGGTGCTCTCCGTGATATTCATGTGCACCCAAAGGTAAAAGAGCGAGAAAAGGTGGGTTAGATACCATAAATTAATGCCCAAAAGAGAAGTCAAAAGAGACAAAGTGATCAAAGGTGCTGTCACTATTTAATCTATCTATAAGAGAAACGCAAATAGGCATCTTTTTACATCACATATGGATGCATAAAAATGAGAGCTTTGTTAAAAATAGAGAAGCTTTTATTGAGCAAAGCCACCGCAATTTTTCTGTAATATTAGGCAATCTTTCTCAAGATAGTTGTCTTTTATAAGTATTTCTGATTTATATTCTCATTTTTAATAAGTATATATTAAATATATAATTTTTTCTGTAAATTACATATTATTCTTTTATTATGGAGAGAGGATGATCAAAGTATTTCTACTATTGCAATATTACAGACTTTTGTTGCAATCAGGAACTCTATTCAATTATCTGTATATTACAAAAGAATGGAAATATTTGTTGATTGATTTTACTTTGGATAGTGTCTTAACAGATTTTAGTGTTCATGAGAAAAAATAAATATAAAGGGAAGAATTCACTAAGATGAATTTGTAATCTCATAGAGCAGTTTATAAGATGATTCAGTAAGAAACACCGTTGGATACAAGAAACACCGTTGGATACATAATAAACAGAACGCCATTGTGTTGCACATTGACGCTTTTGTTTTAAAGAAACATTTCTCAAGGTATCCAAGCCTATTTTGCAACGGCGCCCGTGAATAGTATAACGGTAAAGTTTTATAATATAAAATCTATTGTTTTCCACCATATTTACACTTTTAAAGTAAAAATGGGCACCATCATTCACTTTGCTAGTTTTCAATACTGTGTTAACAGCGCTTGTTAGTTAAAATACCTCATAAGTGATATTTTCCTTTCTTCAAGTGTGTTTACACACACACACCGATCTCGTTTGTGATTTGCAAGTGAAGAATTTTGATTGATTCAATATAAACAGAGTTAAAATTAAGAGAGTTTTATAATCGTCAGCTTTCTCATTCAACAGGCAAAACAATAAATTATTATTATAGATTAATATTTTGCGATTAAAGTGATCGGTTGATGAATTTATCATTCAATATCAGTTTTCATGGCGTTATTTTTTCAATGCGCTACTTAAGTTGGTATTTTAAAAATGCAATTTTTTAGTAAGTTTCTCTACTCCTTTTCTTTCAAGCATTTGATTAATTCTTTATTATTATTCATTTTTCACAAATAGCAGACAGTTATGTGAATATTGCCAAAACTTTATTTCAAAGAGAATTATTTTTTACTAATACAGAGTAAATATAAATAAGGCTGCGCTCTACAATATTGACGAAAAATATGGAATAACTTTTATGAAAATTAAGCAAGAAAGTTTTTTCAGTATTTTGGGGATCATCTCATTTTTCATGACTCTCTTTTTATCTGGTTTTAGGTAGTTTGTTGGTGTTCTAGTATTGCTTATAATTTTTTTGTAAATCTGATAGATTTACTTATTTTATGCGTTTGTTTTATTAGGTTTGAAAGTCAATATTTTGTGTTCTTTATGCTGTATGGGATAAAGGGGGCTGAATTACCTTTTTTAAGATGCTATGCAGTATTTTTTCTTTTTATATATCAGTAAAAGTTGAGAATCATTTTATTAACGTCTCTTCCATTTGAAGATAGAGATCTTAATTGTTTTTTTACACTTTATACCTGTTTTATAGAAAAATAGTACACTATTTAAATTTGTTTTATTAGGATAGATTTGTTTTAGATCAAGTTTTTATTTGATACCAATTTTATTTTTCAATATTACTGATGAGTGATATAATAAAAATCCATTAAGTGCTATTTCATTTTTATATTTATTGAAATAATAGACAATCATATATCATTATATTGGCAGTTTTAAATTTTATAGTTCTTTAAAATTAATTACATTTTAAATTATTTATAAAAGCTCTATTATATAATTTTTTAAATGAATTTGTTTCGTAATATTTCTTATAATAAGAAATTTAATAAATTATTATTATTTTTAATTATAGCAATAAAAATGACAAAATATTACTGTTGGTATCTTGAGTTATTATGGCGTAAAAGGAATAAATTATTTTTATCATTTATTGTTTTTTATCTTTACATGTAATACATAATGTGTTATATTATAATAACAAAATTACATATAATATTTTATTATGTGCAATTATATAAATGATTAAATATAATTTTTGGTTTTTATATATGTGAATATTCTTTCATTTTTTCAGTGAAGAAAAAGAGGAGCAAAGAAAGCTATGTTTAAAATATTTAAAAATCGTGTATGTTCATTTACTTTTACACTATTTATTCTTTTTTTTATACAAACTATAGAGGGAAATGCAAGTTTTGTAAAAAATAAAGTTCAAGAGAGAATGGCAATTACTATTCCTACACTAGAAAAAAATGTAGCTATTAAAGCTGTGGATAGAGTTGTTATTCAAGGCGTTGAGGAACAAGATGTTATTGCGTTAGGGAAACCTGAAAAAGCTGCTGCCTTTTCAGGTTCAGCCTTTTGGGGGGGAATAAGTATTTTATCACTTCTTGCTTCTTTATGTATTGGGGATGTATTAGGTACTGTTGTAACTCTTTTTGCAATATTTAGTACACTTTAGTAGGAAGCTCATCGACAGAGTCGAGGATTTTTTTGTTCACTTCATTATTTTTAAAAAATAAATATTTTATTATTTATACTATACTAGATAATAAAATCACTAATCTTAATACTAAATGTAGCTTTTATTAACATTATTAAAGTTCAAGATCCTACATTTATGTTGTTTTTTACAAATTAGCGTAACCTGATTTTTTTTTTACAGTTTATGATTATTTTCTAGTAATAAGGCTAGTATACTTACTATCTTTATCAGTCTTTTAATATTGTCTACCTTTTCTCATATGAAGATTATTCGTCAAAGGTATATTTTATCCTTTTTAAATTTTTTTATCTTTCATAAGGGGATAAAATAAAAAATATCCCTATATCCATGGCTCTCATGCAATAAGAAAAATGAGAAATTATTATTTATCATTTTAAATTTGTTTATGTTAAATCCATCAGAAGTATTTTTTACGTATAACAAGTTGCGTTCGTGTATGGATAAAATTATTAAAAAAAAGACTAAAAATTCTTCTCATTAATTATCTCTAAGGTTCAAGGACTGTTGTAGTATTGGAAAATAAATGATGGTGCTGGTTTGTATCTTCATAGAGTAAAGATAGTGATACACAATGAATCTTATGCCATCTCATGGGGTGGTTTATACTGTCGCATTTACGGGACATATTGTGAGAGGGAAGTGGTGATGTGCATCGTTGGAAAATGCTTTTATTAAAACATAAACCTGTATTTGCGATAGAAGTGTATTCTGGGTTATTCTGTTGCCTAAGGGAAGGATACTGTTAAGTAAGGTAATTCAGGAGTATTTATAGCTTAGCGGAAGAAGGGTAATGAAGTAAAAGGTCTTGTTTAGCACGAAGACGTGCAATCCATTGATCTTCACGAATAGCAGTATTATGTACTGTAATGAGTTCGTTTTTTTTAATTGTAGCTGTTACTGTTGCTTTTTCTAAAAGGCCACAAGGAATGGCGTGGTGAGCGCGTGCTTCTGCGATGTTCATTATCCAAGCACGATAAGTATAAAGACCGATAAAGTCTAGCTGATCACCTGGATGTAAATCTTTTTTAGCAACAGCACAGACTTCTACTACGGGATGGCTAAGAGGAACCATATCTTTTTTGCCATAAAGCATAATACGTGCGCAGGTGAGGGGAACTTCCATTGCTGTTAAATGATAGGGGCGATGAAAGGTGAAGTAAGGCCCCTGACCAATTTTTAAATCTTCCATACGTTCGCGTAAACGCGGGTGTGCTATTTCGGCAATGACAAAGACACCAGGTGAAACACCTGGACCTATTGAATAATCTACAACACCATATTGTTGTAAAATGCCCCCATCTTGTTTTGGAATAAGCACTTTGTTTAAATCTTGTAGCGCTGCTCGTGGTCCATGCATTCCTGGGCAATCGGGGAGAAGTCCGGTGGCATTGGCAATGGCTGCCATTTCAACCATCGTTTTGGAACCATCAATAAATTCAACCAACATGCGCACATTCATATTACGCCGGAATGCTTCTTCTTCGTAAGCGTCAGGTGTAGCATCAAAGCGCAGAGGATTATTTTTTCCTTTACCCGCTGCAACAATCTTATGTCCAAGGGCTGAAACAAATTCTATGAGTTCCATACAAGAAGTAGGTTCATCGCCGGCACCAAGTGTATAAATGAGCCCTCGTTTTTCTGCTTCATGTTTGAGATAAGCGCCAATTGTAACATCTGCTTCAACATTCATCATGACAAGATGTTTGTTATTCTCAAGCGCTTTGATACCAATCTCTGCTCCTGCTTCGGGATAGCCTGTTGCATCAACGATAATATCAATTTGTTCATGGCGCAAAACAAGGTTAATATCATCTGTTGCTGCAATCAAACCCTTTTCAATGCTTTGGGTGAGAGCATAAGTATTTTCAACTTCACAGACATGTCCATCTTCGCCATAGGCTAGTGTAGCGGCATCAAAAATACGTGACGGTGTCCTCGTGGCTACAGCAGCGACTGTTATACCATCCATATGCGCAATACTTGATAATAAATCTGTGCCCATTTCACCACAACCAATCAGTCCAATACGGATAGGGGGATGGTTTTCTGCACGTTGTTTCAAATCATGCGCTAAACCTGTTAGGTTCACATTGCTTGCCATTCTTTTTTCCTATTTGAAAACTACTCTGCTAAAGAACTTTTCTCATTCATAAGGTGCATTTGTTTTTAAGACAATTAATCTTTTATTCTTGATGCTCTAATCAATGGATTTTATAAAAGCAAGAGGGGTGGTTTCTTTTATCAAATAAAATAGGAATAGCGTTATGCAGCAAAAAATAACAGTACAAGATGTCACCAGTTTTATTGGGAAAGAAGTGGGATTATCGGAGTGGCGTCTTGTTACACAGGATATGATTAATCAGTTTGCATGTGCTACAGATGATCATCAATGGATACACGTTGATGAGGAAAAGGCTAAAAAGACACCTTTTGGCGGCACGATTGCTCATGGTTTTTTAACATTATCGCTTTTGTCTACGCTCGCTTATGAAGCTCTTCCAGAGTTAGAAGGGAGCACAATGGGGATTAATTATGGTTTCGATAAAGTACGCTTCATGAGTCCTGTGAAAACAGGGGTACGGATACGTGCGCGTTTTGTGTTAGACGACGCAGAAATTCGTCCTTCTGGTCGAGTGGTTTTCCATTATGGGGTTACGGTGGAAATTGAAAAGTTAAAAAAACCAGCTCTTACAGCTCAATGGCTTATTGTTGCTGTTGTGGAAGAAAAACCTTCCAATATCTAGATTATTTGAGTGCTTTATTTTATAAAATTTTTATACAATTCTATTAGAAGTTTCTTCAATGATGATATTGAGAATAATCTATAGGATAATAGATATGGTGGAGCTATCATAGCGTTGATAGCCATAGCAGGTTGCTATCTTTCCTAGATCGTTTTGAAGAGGAGTTTCCTAATGAAGATAGTGCATTGCTTCACGCTTTTGTTTATAGCGTTCTTTAATGGGATCATACCCATCACGTAAAACAGAACGCTTCAAATGGAATATACTTGCGTTGCCAATTCACGGGTTTATTTTAAAGCAACATCTCTCAACGTTCGTTACGCCCATTTCGCAATGGCGCCTGTGAATAGTATAACGATAAAGCCATTGAGCACCCCTATCTTTATGCTTGTGAAGAAGAAAGCTGGCACCATCATATTATATGCTAGCCGCCAATGTTAAGACAGGTCTTGGCGCTTGAGATAATTCATAAGAGGCATGCCTTTCTTTCTTGTATAGTTTTACTCACACGGCTCTTCCTGCTTGTAACGTGTAAGCGAGAGGTTTTGGTTGATTCTATATGGAACAAATTGGGAATGAGAGGATCTTACGGTATTCAGAGTTCTCGTTCAATATGAATAACGCCATATTATCATTATAAATTCAATGTGTTATCTACGGTTTGGAAAGGTCGTGACCAATGTCTTAATTTAAAGAGAGTCTCACATACTGTGAGATCTCTTATTTTATCCCCTTTTATATTCTTTTATATTAAAGCCATTAAAACTATTTTCTTTCATGTTACAAACGGATGGGGAGAGATAAAAACTGTTTAAGAAAAAAGTTTCTAATCTCTTATGAGTGTTTTCGATAGGCAAGGGTTGGTGCACTTGGAAAGTGGCAAAGGGGATGATGGTATTGGCATGTGAAATTCTAAGTCTTTTAATGTTTTGTTTTATCAAGTTTTTGTACGATTTTATCAGAAGTCCATTGGGTTGTAATATTAAGCACGATCAAAAGGATGATGACGATGGTCATGATGAAGGTATTGTAGCGTTGGTAGCCATAGCGGATTGCCATATCCCCTAAACCGCCTCCACCAAGATATCCAGCAAGTGAGGTGGCTCCTATAAGAGAAATGACCATGACTGTAAAACCTGTAATCAGGCTAGGGAGAGCTTCAGGAATAAGAACATGTCTGATAATTTGAAGACGACTTGCACCCATCGAGCGGATCGCTTCAATGAGACCGTTTTCAACGGTTTTAAAAGAGAGTTCCGCCATGCGTGCATAAAAAGGGATAGCTGAAATGGTCAGTATAAAAATTACAGCAGGCATTCCTATCCCTCTTCCTACAACGATACGCGTAACGGGAAGAAGATAAAATGCAAGAATGATAAAGGGAATGGCACGAATACTGTCAATGATCATGCTTAAAGGGCGATTGATGAGAGATGAGGAAAAAATCCCTCCGCGTGCTGTTGTGTGAAGAAGAAGACCAAGGGGAAGCCCTATAATAAATGCCATAACAGAAGCACTAAGTGTCATCAATATTGTATCAATAACAGCTTGGGGAAGTTCATGAGACAGAACATTAAACATAGCCTAAGACCTCACAATATCGTCCTTTTTTCGTTAACCATTGAACAGCTTTTTCTAAAGCTTCTTTATCTTCTCCAGGAAGAGCCAAGAAGAGTCTCCCGATGGTTTCATCTTGAACTGTATCAATGCCACCATGCAAAATACGTGCTTTTAAACCACTCTCATTTTCTAGAAGATGAAGAAAAGGCTGCTGGGCAATTTCACCGGCAATATTAATTTCAATGACAGCTTCTCGTCCGATTGGTTTGAGATTTTTCGCAAATTTTTCAGGAAGTTGCGGGGTTACAAGCTTGAGCATGGCTATGGTTGTATCGTCTTGCGGTGATGTAAAGATGTCTTTCACACGTCCTTCTTCTACAATATTCCCCTGATTAAGAACAACAACGCGATGCGCTATGGTGCGCACAACTTCCATTTCATGGGTGATGAGCACAATCGTGAGATTGAGGTGTTTATTAATATCAGCAAGGAGCTCTAGAATAGATTGTGTTGTTTCAGGGTCAAGAGCAGAGGTGGCTTCATCTGATAACAATATTTTAGGATTAGCAGCAAGAGCGCGTGCAATGCCAACGCGTTGTTTTTGTCCCCCGGACAATTGTGCTGGATAGCAATATTCTTTCCCAGATAACCCAACCAATTCAATCAGTTCAAGGGCACGTTTGTGGCGTTGTTTTTTACTTACACCACTTAATTTAAGTGGCAATGCAATGTTATCAAGAATATTTTGCGATGAGAGAAGATTGAAATGTTGAAAAATCATCCCAATTCGTTGACGGTAAGGCGCCCATTCTATCTCTGATAGATTAGAAATATCAACACCTTCAAAAAAAATGGACCCTGCATCAATCTTCTCTAACCCATTTAAACAGCGAATAAGTGTTGATTTTCCTGCTCCACTGCGCCCAATAATGCCAAGGATTTCACCAGCATGGATATTTAAAGAGAGATTATTAATCACCGGAACACCAGCCGTTTTGTTAAAACAACGGCTGATGTTTTTTAAGGAGATAAGAGTAGGTTTTTCCATTCACAATTACTCGGATATTTGGCACAATTACCAAGATGTTTGGGCGGTATTGCCAAAAATCTCTTTGATTTTTGCACGGATAAGATCGTTGTTGTAAGCGGCAACTAATTTTTTAACCCATGGTTCATCTTTTTCGCTCGTGCGTACAACGATGATATTATCATAAGGATTATTTTTTGCGCTCTCCCATGCGACTACATCTTTTTCGAAGTTTAATCCGGAAACAATAGCCCAGTTTGTGTTTATAATTGCAAGATCAAAATCGTCAATAGCTCGTCCTAACATACCGGCATCGAGTTCACGAATTTGCAGGTTTTTAGGATTTTCGATAATATCAAGTGGAGATGCAAGAATATTATGAGGATCTTTTAACTTAATGAGACCTAAAGAATTAAGAAGAAGTAAGGCTCTTCCACCATTAGATGGGTCGTTCGGAATACCAACATGTGCACCATCACGAAGATCTTTTAAGTCTTTTATTTTGTGTGAGTAAACACCGATTGGAGCAATAAATGTATAGCCGACAATTGAAAGTTTATAGCCACGTTGTTTCATTTGTTCATTAAGATAAGGGGCGTGCTGAAAAGCATTCGCATCGATCTCTCCTGCGTTAACAGCATCATTAGGCAAAGCGTAATCAGAAAAATAAACGAGTTCAATATCTAAACCGGCTTTTTTAGCCTGTTCAGCAGCAGTTTTCCAAATAATAGCATCCCGCCCTTCCATAATACCAAGTTTGATTTTTGATTTATCTGCGGCCATGGAAAAAGCAGTAGACAAAAAAAGTGCAAAGAGAGAGAGGAATAATCCTATAATCCGACTACGAGAAAAAATTTTTAATGTCATATGCTTTTAACTTTCTTTTTCGAGAAATTTTTTGAGGGAAGTTTCAATATACTCTGTATTTTTTAGGCAGATTTAAAGTTATACAAGCTTTAGAGAATATTCAATCACTTTTATTTTTAAAAGAGTATTATTTTTCCTTCTATTTTAGTTGTTTTGGGGGCTGATCATCATTTGTTCATAGAAATTCTCTGAAATTCAAATAATTAATTCTTTTATTGCAATCATTTGTTGAGGGAACCAATGCCCCTTTAAAAACTTCTGTAAGGGACAATTGGTTGAAGAACCGGACAATCAGATGATGCTTTAGCCGTAAATTCATGAAGAACATACTGTGCAATCAAGATCAAAAGGCCGTGTTCGTGTAGGCGATAAAGAGAAATTTTGTTGCAATGTTGTGGGTTTTTGGGGGGGGGAATAAAGGTTGCTGATCATTGGATTTAAACGCGGCAAATTTTTGCAAAGGCGAATTTTTGCCCTTCATACGTTTTAAGAGAGGAAGAAAAATAATGTTAAGAAAGAAATTTTTATCAACAATGATGACTTTATGGGCTTTAGGAGCGTCAGGGGTGGCTGTGACTGCTTTTCACGCACAAGCTGGAACCATTACAGGAACAGTTGCTCGTGTTGCATCAGGTCAGGTATCTTTACGCACAGGCCCTGCGACAGCTTATAAAGTTATCGCAATGGTTCCAATGGGAGCAAAAGTGCAAATTTATGGCTGCCTATCCAATAAAACTTGGTGTTCTCTTGGTTATCATGGAAAAGTTGGTTGGGCATCTGCACGTTACGTCAATGTTAACAATGTTCCTACCATTGCTTTTAAAAAGATGCCAGCAAAATCAAAATCCATGGAAAAATCGCCAAAAGAAAAAGTAAAACAGGCTGTTTCCGACTTTAAAGCTCTTCCGGCGATTCAAAAAACACGGAAAAATATGCAAAAACTATACAGAACAGATATGATTATCGATTCTACAGGTGTTAAAAAAAGAGATGAACGAACAATTTTAAATCCGTCGCAAAAAGCACAAGGCGTTTCTGTAAAGCACGTGAGTGCTTATAATCCCTCCTTTCCTGATAATGTCAATTACAAAAATTTTGAACGTAATGAAACGCGTTACCGTGTCGTGACTTATCCTGCTCGATAAGGGTAAAGTTAATTTTACAACCGGAATGACAAAAAGGATCAGCAGCATGAAGCAAACAATGCTTATGCTGCTGATCCTATTGTACCGTAAAATGTCATTAAGGCGGCAATGCTTAACTTAAGGTGGCGAGGCATTCAAGGATATTCCGAGTCAAATTTGACAATACCTTGGATTACAGTTCTTTAGGATGGTGATATGAACCTTCAGCTGGGGAAGGTTATACTGAAGAGAAGCCGGACTTTTGACAGACCGGCTAGGGGTTCTTTGTCCTTTCGGACAGGGCGTTAATTTGCGGACTTAGGCTTTATCAAATTACGAAAAATGAGCAATTCAGCAATTTGAACGGCATTCAATGCTGCTCCTTTTCTTAAATTATCGGCGACAACCCAGAAAGCTAAACCATTTTCAACGGTGATATCTTCACGAACACGGCTAATAAAGGTATCATCTTCTCCGGTACCTTCATAAGGTGTGGTATAACCACCATCTTCGTGTTTATCGATAAGCTGACAGCCTGGTGCATCGCGGAGGAGCGCTTGTGCTTCAGATGCGCTTAGTGGTTTTTCAAATTCAACATGGACGGCTTCGGCATGACCGATAAAGACAGGGACCCGAACAGCAGTGGCTGTTAATTTAATTTTCGGATCGAGAATTTTCTTCGTCTCAACCATCATTTTCCATTCTTCTTTTGTATAACCATCTTCCATGAAAACATCGATATGAGGAATGACATTAAAGGCAATGCGTTTAGTGAATTTTTTTGATGTAATTGGGTCTGCAACAAAAACTGCACGTGATTGTTCGAAAAGTTCGTCCATTCCTTCTTTACCAGCTCCAGAAACAGACTGATATGTAGAGACAACAACACGTTTAATGATTGCAGCATCATGGAGAGGTTTTAAAGCTAAGACCAGTTGAATTGTTGAACAATTAGGATTTGCTATAATATTACGCTTAGAAAAGGCATTTATAGCTTCGCCATTGACTTCAGGGACTATCAACGGAACATTGGCATCATAGCGCCACGTGGAGGAATTATCGATGACGACACAGCCGGCAGCAGCAATTTTAGGGGCGTATTCTTTGGAAATGCTCCCTCCCGCAGACATAAGACAAAAATCTGTGTCAGAAAAATCGTAAGTATCCAGTGCTTTTACTTTTAAAGTTTTATCTCCATAAGAAACTTCTTGTCCTAATGAGCGTCGTGATGCTAGAGGGACGATTTCATGTGCAGGAAAACCACGTTCTTCTAAAATTGTAAGCATTTCACGACCAACATTTCCGGTTGCGCCGACAATTGCAACTTTATAACTCATTTTCTATATACTCCTCATGTCTCTCCACGTTTATTCCCCGTGCTATACTCAGGAGAGAGTGAGTTGGTCAAGGAACATCATTAAATTATATTTTTGATTTTCAACAACTCAATTTTGTGCACACCAATCATCATCATTAGCACAATAAATTGTTTTATTTCAAATAATACGTCTCTTTTAATCTTTCAGAATTGAAAAAATTGAATATTTTACGCTAAGCTATTATCTCTTTAGAAAACACTTTAATTAAGTGAATTCCTTATCTTCTGTCAATGTGTACCTTCACACTTTTGAATTTTTTAAAGATGGTATTACGTATCGCGTTGGTGGAATCTTTTTATACTTTATCTGTTAATTGTTGAATTATTTGATTTTCTCCCTATGCCTTTAAAAGCGAAGCTTCCTATTACAGTCTGTAAACTGCTAGATTCTAGCGGCTTCTCATTTTTCACTTAAACTAAAGGCTCAACAAGCAGGCCTAAAAATATTTAAAAAGATATTGGGCATCTAAAAAACATTTGAATGTTTCAAGGAGGTATGCGTGCTTCATATCCTCATACCTTAAATGATAGAATTTATGGCACAACAGGATAAACTTAAGTATCCATATATAGATAAATTCTTATGAAAGTTATACATATAGTTTTTCGTGTCTATTTTTAATTTATATTTCTTATTTTTACTTTAATCCTGTTATGCTATAAAATATCATTATTTGTAGTATGATGGTATATGATCTTTAAGCTTTCTCGATATATTTAAGTGTTTTTTAGTGTGTGGGAATATTCTTAGGCTTGTTTGGCAAGCCTTTTTTAAGTGACTTATATGAGTGGAAAGTCAGCCGTTGAACACTCCCATATTTACGTTTAATAAAAGAGCAAGTTAGCACCATCATCCATTTTTTCAGCACACAATGTCGTTACAGCTCTTGGTATGTGAGACGATTCAATAAGAGGTATGCCTTTTTGTACATTTTTACTCACACGCCAACTTTGCTTGTGTTGTGCAAACAAGAGATTTTGATTGATTCAATATAGAACACGTTTGAAATGAAAGAATTTTACGATATTCGAAACACTTATTCAATATCAATAACGTTAGATTATCATTATAAATCAATGCACTATTTCTAAGTTAAACTCGTTAGAATTCGGATTATTTACAAATCAGATTAGATTAAGCATTTTCATTCTCATGAAGTGTGGGGAGACAGTCACAATTCTTGTCAATATTATTAAGGACTTTGATTATCTTTGCAATGAACTTATGAAAATAAGGGGTTATTTTTTTCATCAGAAATCAACTGCAAAATTGCTCTTTGTTTTTTGCGGGTCAGTATTCTGAAATTTTTTAAAAGTAAATATTCTGCTTTGCTTGCTATTCTGTCATCACAATGATAGAGGTTCTCTTCTTTTTTTGCGCCATCAGCATAAAAGAAGGAAACGGGAACATCTAATATATGAGCAATTTCCTGTAAACGTCTTGCACTTACGCGATTTAAGCCTTTTTCATACTTTTGGATTTGTTGGAATGTTACGCCTAAATGACTTCCTAATTGTTTTTGAGAAAACCCCATGACGTTTCTTCTGAAGCGAATTTTTTTGCCTAAAGAAATATCGTAAAAATGTAGATTTTTGGCTTTCACTTGATGTCCCCACCGGTTGCGAGCGCCCTCGCATTAGTATTCCGGGGTCTGGAAGTGCTGACTCAAAACAGCCCCTTGCTTTTAGTGCTGAAAGCACTTGGACATAACAAGAGCCCCCGGAAATTCCGGGATATCCGCAAAAGCGGTTTTATTTCTAGTTTGAGTTTTTCGGGCTTCCAGACCCTATTTGATTGTCGCGTATACAACCAAAAACACAAGCCTCCTTCATAAGGCAATTACTTTCAATCGTCAATTGAAATTACAACAGTGTTTCTTGTTTGTTTTTTCAAGTTTTCATGTAATTAATGCGTATATTATACATAAAAAATATTGCTTGAGATACTTTAGATACTTGTAAAAATTGTAAAGCGAAATTAAAGGGTGATGGTAAGGTAATGGGGTGATTTTCTCCTTTACGATTTTATGTTTTTTCCCAAAAATTAGGTTGCTTCTCCGTTTCAAAGATTACGCAAACAGATAAATATTCTTGTCCCGATATGGTATACATAAGATGATATAACTTGTCGTTTTTATTCATCTTAAATCGAGGTATCTCAAATATGTTGTTCGTAAATAGTATAAATTAAAGTCCATGAAATATAACAATCTTTATGTTTAATATAATAAATTTCATTTACCTGAGTTGGTTAAAAATGTTATTATAATTCTTGCTTTTAAGAAGTTCATAAGAGCCATTTTTATTCAGATGCTTGTGTGGTGCAAGCGAATGGTTTTGATTGCTTCAGTATGAACAGGCTGGAATGAGAGAATCTGATGATATTTTTGGCTTTTGTTACAAGGTGTAAAGCGATATAAATATCTTCATTGTAAATCTCTTTTTTCAGAAATCGTAAATATTGAGATATCATATTGATAGAGACTTGATAACAGTGGGCTTGTAGAGGGAAATTGCATGAGGATTTTTTATTTTTTATGCGTTATTTCTTCATTGTTTTGCAAAGGGCGCGCTTCTGAGGCAAGCATAATGGGAACGCCATCACGAATAGGGTAGGCAAGTTTGGCTTTGAGAGAAATGAGCTCTTGTGTTTTTCGGTTGAAAGAGAGAGTACCTTTCGTCATTGGGCAGACGAGCAATTCGAGCATTTTGGGATCTGTGGTCATTTTTTTCATGTTTGGACATTCATTAGTTTAAGCGGTAATCTGTTCCTGTTTGTTTCATGAGCGAGCGTTCTGTTAATGCAAGAAGAGTTTGGGCACGGCTTTCGATATCTGGAGCTTCAAGGAGAGCTTGTTTTTCTGCTGGTGTAAAGGGGATAAGAGCTGAAAAAGCATTAACCAATATAGGTGTAGGGGCTTCTATGATGCTGCTCCAATTATATTCCATTTCATGTATGGTTAGATATTTTTCTACAACGTCGAGTAAGTTCTCTCGGTTAATGCTTTCTTCAATATCAAATTCTTGCAAGTCTTTTATGTTTGATTGGATGAGAGCTGTTCGATAGGATTTTGTGTTTTTCAATTCTTGTTCTAAAGTGAAGCGGCAAACACCTTGTAAGATAATGAACAGTTGTCCGTTTCCTGTTTCACTGTAGTTTGTAATGCGCCCTATACAGCCTGTTTTATAAAGTTGTGTAGAGAAGCGATCTGTATCCGATGAAAGTGGTTGAATAATGCCCAATAGACGATCAGTTACCATAACATTTTCAATCATTTCAAGTGATTCTGGTTCAAAAATATTGAGTGATAAAAAACCACCGGGTAGTAAGAGTGCACCTTCTAAAGGAAAAAGAGCAATTTGCTTTGGAAGATCATTTTCGCAATTGTAAGAGATATTACCAGCTTTCATGAGTATTTTGTCACCTTTGTTCGGTAATTTTAGTCTGTAAATAGTCGCTATTTATGACACTATTGAGAAAGCAGAAAACCTACTTCTTGTGCATTAAAATCATACTTATAAAATATTTGAAGTCCTTATTCTCAAAAAGAATATGAAACCCTATCTTTAAGGTTGAACTGCGCGCGAAAGAATATTGCTTTGCGATCTTTTTAGTGTGTGACGTTTTGCATGATTTTCAAGAGGTATTTTTGTTTATAGCTTTTGATTTTTGTCTTAAATTTCCTAAAATGTGTTGCTTGCAATTTTTGTAAGGTTCAAAAGGATAATATTATAAATCTTTTGAAGCAGCTTATGCAAGTTTTAAAATGAGAACATTTTCATCACTTTACTAATGACAGTGTGATGAAGATAGGCTATAGGTTTAAATATGCTGGAAAGAGCGTTATCGTTTCTTTCATTCTTTTGCGGGAGAGTGCAGATTGCAAATTTTCGCATTGCCGCCGAAGGGGAAATAGCCCATAATCTCTCAGGCTTTAAGGACCGTAAAAGGAAGAAGGCAGATCTGGAAAGTCGGGAGAACCCGCGCCGAAGGTGTAAGCGAAAAATTTTTTCGCGAGTCTCTCAGGTTGATGACAGAGGGGGCAGAGACGACCATATTCTGTGGGCGTTAGCGCAGCTTTGGAGTTATTATGGGCACAGCACAAGAAACATCTTTTTTAAAAACACTTCCTTTATATGATTTGCATGAAAAAGCAGGAGCAAAATTTGGTGCTTTTGCGGGTTGGAACATGCCTTTAACTTATCCTCTTGGCGTTTTAAAAGAGCATCTTCATACGCGTGCACATGCAGGACTTTTTGATATTTCTCATATGAAATTGATTGCGGTTGAAGGGGCACAAGCTGTGGAATTTTTGTCCTATGCTTTTCCCATTGATGCAGCAGCTTTAAAGATTGGGCATTCACGGTATAATTATTTGCTTAATGAGCAGGCTGGTATTCTTGATGATCTTATTATTACCCGTTTGGAAGAGGGTCGTTTTATGTTGGTCGCCAATGCTGGGAATGCACAGGCTGATTTTTTAGAATTGGAAAAGCGTGCGGTTGATTTTGAATGTCAAGTGATTGCCCTTGAAAGGGTATTGCTTGCACTTCAAGGTCCTGAAGCGGCAGCTGTTCTTGCTGATGCGGATTTGCCAGGGAATGAATTGTTCTTTATGCAAGGATTCGAACCACAACAGGATTGGTTTATAACGCGTTCTGGTTATACGGGAGAGGATGGCTTTGAAATTGCTTTGCCTATAGGGCATGCGCATATGTTGGCTGAAAAATTGCTGAGTGATTCTCGTGTTGAGTGGATTGGACTTGCCGCACGCGATAGCTTGCGGTTGGAAGCGGGGCTGTGTTTGCATGGAAATGATATTACCCCTGATACGACACCTATTGATGCGGCTCTAACATGGGCTGTTCCTAAAAGTGTTCGAGAAAAAGCACAATTTTATGGTGCAAAGGCTTTTCTTAAAGCACTGCAAAAAGGACCGGCTCGTTGTCGTGTTGGATTAAAACCGCAAACGCGTCAACCTATTCGTGCCGGTGCGGTGCTTCTTGATGATCAAGGTAATGAGATTGGCATTGTAACATCAGGTGGTTTTGGTCCTTCTTTTGATGGTCCTGTCGCGATGGGTTACGTTCCTGTTGATTTTAAAGTTGAAGGGACACAAGTCTTTACAGAACTGCGAGGCAAAAAGATTGTATTATCAGTTCATTCTCTTCCCTTTGTTGAACAACGTTATTTTAAAGGATGATTTTTTATGTCTAAAACTTATTTTACACATGACCATGAATGGCTTAGCGTTGAAGGGCAAGTGGTGACTGTTGGGGTTACGCATTATGCGCAAGAGCAATTAGGGGATTTGGTTTTTGTTGATTTACCACAAAGTGGAACAAAACTTTCCAAAGGAGAGGCGGCGGCTGTTGTAGAATCAGTGAAGGCGGCTTCAGATGTTTATGCTCCTCTTGATGGTGAAGTGGTCGAAATAAATGAAGCCTTGGCTGATAATCCTGAACTGGTAAACCAGAAACCCGAAACAGAAGGCTGGTTATGGAAAATGACATTGCAGGATGAGACACAACTGGAGGGGTTGTTAGATAAAGATGCTTATAAGGCTTTGATTGGATGAGTACCATGATCGAGCGTTCTTTTTCTTCTCGACATATTGGGCTGCGTCCTGATGAAACACAAAAAATGCTTGATGTTTTAGAGCTTGATTGTGTTGAGACACTCATTTCTCAAGCTGTTCCACACTCTATCCATTTGGGACGTTCATTGAATCTTCCAGAGGCTGCTAGTGAAGGACAAGCCTTGGAAGAACTCTCCAAGATGATGGAGCGTAACCATGTGCACAAAAGTTTTATTGGGCAAGGATATCATGGAACTTATGTGCCTCCGGTTATTTTACGAAATCTGTTTGAAAATCCTGCTTGGTATACTGCTTATACGCCTTATCAAGCAGAAATTAGCCAAGGTCGTTTAGAGCTTTTATTTTATTTTCAGACATTGGTTAGTGAACTAACAGGTTTGCCTGTTTCTGCTGCTTCCCTTCTTGATGAAGCAACTGCTTTAGCTGAAGCCAATGCCCTTGCTGTTCGCTTTTTCCGTGAGAAAAAAACAAAAATTTCTCTTCAGAGTCTTTTACATCCTCAGACTTTGAGTGTTGCGCAAACGCGTGCTGAAACACAAGGGATTCAGATTAGCCAAAATGGCGAAATTGATCCTGATACAGCGGCAATTGTTTTGTCTTGGCCAGATACAAAAGGCTCTTTTCATGATTACAGTGAGATCATAAAAGAGGCAAAGGAAAAGGGAGCTTTCGTTATCGTTGTAGCTGATCCTTTAGCGCTTACTCTTCAGGAGCCACCTGCTCAATGGGGGGCAGATATCGTTGTTGGCACTATGCAGCGTTATGGCGTTCCGATGGGATTTGGTGGTCCACATGCTGGTTACCTTGCTGTGAGTGATGCGTTAACGCGTCTTATTCCAGGGCGTATTGTTGGTCAATCCGTGGATACCAAAGGACGCGTTGGTTTTCGTTTAGCTTTGCAAACACGTGAACAACATATTCGGCGCGATAAAGCGACGTCAAATATTTGTACAGCGCAGGCTTTGTTGGCTAATATGGCAACCGCTTATGCTGTTTGGCATGGGCCAAAAGGCTTACAAGAAATTGCGCAGCGAATTCATCATTTAACATGTCGTTTTGTTGCTGGTTTAGAAGCCGCAGGGGTTCATGTTGAAGGGAAAAGCTTTTTTGATTGTGTGAGTATTTCTGTTAAGGGAAAAGCACGAGAAATTGCGCATCAAGCCAAAATAGGTGGGCGCCTTATTCGTGTTCTCGATGATGACACTATTGCAATCAATTTTGATGAATTATCAACAGAAGAAGATGCTGGTGCTTTAGCGCAGCTTTTTGGGGCAAAATTAGGCGATCAGGTTTCTCCACGACTCTTTGGAAAAAAACGGGATGCTGCTTTTCTTTCTCAGCCTTTTTTTCATGCGGTTCATTCAGAGACAGATATGATGCGCTTTTTGCGTCGTTTAGCGGATAAGGATTTGGCGCTGGATCGCGCTATGATCCCTCTTGGTTCTTGTACAATGAAGCTTAATGCAGCTGCTGAATTGATGCCTGTAAGTTGGGCTAGCATGGCCAATATACATCCCTTTGTTTCACTAGAGGATGCTGCGGGTTATTTGGAGATGATCAACCAGTTAAATGCGTGGTTGTGTGAAATTACAGGATTTGCGCAAGTTTCTTTTCAGCCAAATTCTGGTGCTCAAGGTGAATATGCTGGGCTTTTGGCTATCCGACGATATTACCAATCACGGGGAAAACATCAACGTACAGTTTGTCTTATTCCTGCATCTGCGCATGGTACCAATCCAGCTTCGGCTCATATGGCAGGGATGGAAGTCGTTGTGGTAAAATGTTTAAGCGATGGTGATGTTGATGTAGACGATCTCAAGATGAAAGCGCAATTGCATAAAGATAAATTGGCTGCTCTTATGATTACTTATCCTTCAACCCATGGTGTTTACGAGGAAAGCATTAAGGAAATTTGTTCTATTATTCATGAAAATGGCGGACAAGTTTATTTTGATGGTGCTAATCTCAATGCCCTTGTGGGGCTTGCTCGTCCTGCGGATATTGGCGCTGATGTTTGTCATATGAATCTTCATAAAACATTTGCTATTCCTCATGGTGGTGGTGGTCCTGGTATGGGACCAATTGGAGTTGCAGTGCATCTCAAACCATTCTTACCAGGTCATGAACAGGATGGGACAACACATGCGGTTTCTGCTGCTCCTTATGGAAGTGCGTCTATTCTTGCAATTACATGGATGTATATTCGAATGATGGGGGCTGATGGCTTAAAATATGCAACACAAATAGCCATTTTAAATGCCAATTATATTGCTGCACGTCTTTCAGCTGCTTATTCCATTCTTTATCGGGGCAAGCATGGACGTGTTGCTCACGAATGTATTGTGGATACACGCGTGTTGAAAGAGCAGTATGGGGTGAGTGTTGATGATATTGCAAAACGTCTCATTGATTATGGATTCCATGCGCCTACGATGTCGTTCCCTGTTCCGGGAACTTTAATGATTGAGCCAACGGAATCAGAACCAAAAGCAGAGATTGATCGTTTTTGTGATGCTTTACTCTCTATTGCTGAAGAAGCGAAAAAAGTTGGTAGCGGGGTTTGGCCAAAAGACAATAATCCATTGGTGAATGCCCCCCATACAGTGGTAGATACTTTAGATGATGCTTGGGTACGACCCTATTCGCGACAAGAAGCTGCTTTTCCCAACAGTTCTCTTGATCCAGCCAATAAATATTGGCCTCCTGTATCGCGTATTGATAATGTTGCGGGAGACAGAATGCTCATTTGTTCGTGTCCACCATTGGGAAATACCTATTAAATAACAAATATATATTTAATTTGTTTATTTGCATGAACGAAAAAAGCCCACACATTTTGTGTGGGTTTTGTACTTGTTGATCATGTTACTATGGAATTATTTGTCTATTTTCTAGAATTTTGCATTGTTTTTTATAACATGAGCAAAATCGAAAAAGTCGACAAAAAGCTGTGTTTTGTCGGCAATAGGCATGCTCTCCTTTGCATTCTACCGTATGACATGGTTTTTGACTAGTCGGCATCGGTTTAGCCAGCTAATTCATGTAAACGAGAGTGAAAACCTATGAGGATAGGGGCACGTCTGTTGCATGTGTTGTGACATACTACTTCTCACTAAGGTGACGACGACGGGTTGTAGAAAGAATAAAATCAAATTTAATGTTTTTGATGATAAAGACACGCGAAACTCTGTTGTTGCATCTTTTCGAGTCAAGAATTGTCTAAATATTTCTCTTTAATCTGCTTTTTGTAAATATGACGAAAAAATATGTAAGAACACCTGTCAGAATGAGCAAACGCAAAGCCAAATGTATTATGTTTTTTTTTACAAGGGGTCTTATAAAAGCCGGCACATCTTTCCACTTCATTGCAAGTCAGTTTGTGACTTTACGGCGCTGTTTTCCTAAGAGCTCGTGTGCTTTAGCTGTTGCCTGTAAATCAACATCCAAACTTAATGCAGCAACATGTCTTGAGCCAGAGATTGAGAAAAAAAGAGCTTTATGAGTAGTTCCTGCTTTTGTCTGTCAGATGAGGGCGGGGATTGCGTATTTCTGTTGACGTAATCTTTGAAACTGGAAGACAATCTTATTTTGGAAAATGTAAAGCCGTAAGGTGAAAATCAATCCTCAGTTTGTCATCTCCTCTTAATTCAGCTTTATGGCTTTCAAAAGCATTTAAAGCAATGTTTTTTAAATAATGGGGATTACACATTGCTCCATACTTTATATTTATTGTGTTCTTTAGTGGGGGAATGATCCTCATGTAAAACAGAACGCTCCAAAAAGAATATACTTGAGTTGTTAATTCACGTGTTTGTTTTAAAGAGACACTTCGCTCCCAATCCCATTTCGCGACGGCGCTCGTGAATGGTGTAAGGGTAAATCCATTGATTCCCCACTATCTTTACGCTTCATAACGGAGTAAGCTGGGCACTATCATACACTTTGCCAGCGCCTAATGTTATAGCTCTTGGCACTATGGTTCATAAGAGGCATTATTCTTTTCTTAAATCATTTTTATCTACACATAGTTCAGCTTGTGGTATGCAAGCGAATGATTTTAATTGGGAAATTAATTTTAAAAACTTTGTAGTAGATTCTTTTTTGTCAATTTATGGGGAAAGGCTAAGTTTTTGTATTTTAGGTGAAAGCTACTTCCATAAAACAGTCCATCAACTTGTCTGTTTTGAGATTTCTGTGAATGTACGGTGTCTATGACCATTCTGTGTGGTTGATTGTTGTAAAATCTTTTGTAAAAGCCCCTCAATTTTCTAAAATGATGATTTTTATCAATTTATTTTTTTAAAGAGTTTTTATGTGTAAATGTATTTATAGCGGGAGCCAAGAGATGTTAGAATTTCATTGGGAAGGGTATCGGCATCTATAGATACTTTTTCAAGTGTTTGATGGGGACCAATGAGTTCTACCCAGTCACCAGTTTGAGGTTTTTGTTCAAGATCGGTCGTATCTACAATAATGGAATCCATAGAAACCCGCCCAACCATGGGAAGTTTGTGCCCGTTGAAATAAACAGTTCCTTTATTCGAAAGAGTACGGAGCCAGCCGTCTGCGTAGCCTATAGAAATGGTTGCAAGAGTGCTTGGTCTGTTGGTTATAAAGCTTTCTGCATAACCAACAGGTGCTCCTATATCAACAACGCGGCTTTGAATGACTTGGGCTTCAAGTTTTAAAACAGGTTTCAAAGGTGATGGGTGTTTTCCCCGCGGATCAACTCCGTAAAGTGCAATGCCTGGACGAACAAGATCAAAATAAAAATCTGATCCTAGAAAGATACCTCCAGAATTGGCAAAGGAAACTTTGCAAGCAGGCAATTGCGCAAGGATCGTTTTGAAAGAAGTCAATTGGGCATAATTTGATGGGTGGGTATCATCTTCTCCGTTAGAAAGATGACTAAGAATATATTTTATTTCTGCTTTTTCGAAAATTGTAGGGTGTTTGATGAGTTTTTGTAATTCTTTTTGATCCAGTCCTAATCGGTTCATATGGGTATCGATTTGAACAATTGCTGGAAATTTTTTATCTTTTTTTTGACAAATTTTTTGCCAATTTTCAATGGCATTCCAAGAGTTTAGAACAGGAACAATACCAGATTGTGCGACAAACTCTTCTGCTAAGTGTGGAAGTCCATTCAGAATGGCAATTGTGACATTTGATGGTAAAATGCTTTTTAATTGGAGTGCTTCTCTGATTTGGGCGACAAAAAAAGTGCGACAACCAGCTTGATAAAGGGCAGGAGCAATTTTGTGAGCTCCTAATCCATAGGCATTTGCTTTTACAACTGCTGAACATTGTGTTGGAGCTACACGTTTGGCTAAAGTAATATAATTGGCAACAATGGCACTGACATCGATGGTTGCTACAGCTGTATAGAGTGATGTATTTATTTCATCATTAACGGATTTGTTCATTTTAAAAGCTTATCTGTGTTCGTGAAATACGGAGTTTTTTTGGTTGTTTCATTGAGGTTCTTTACGATATAGGGGAAAGACACTATTTGCTATGGTCAAAATCATTAAGAAGCCTATGCTGCCATTAAAGTCGTTTTTTATGTAAAATGCTACTTTGGATATAAGAGATACTTTAGTTTTATTTGTGTTGTTATCAACATGGTATCTTCTAATGATTTGTAAAACATAGACTTTTTTACTTATTTTCCCTCGTTTAGGCATATAAAAAAATAAACATAGTTTATTGTATTGTATCATTTTGAAGAGTGCAATATTAGGCTGTTGTTGCTGGTGTGATTGTTGTGATTAAATATTGCATTGGCTTCTTATTTAGAGAAGGTAAAATGATTAAATTAACCACGTTAAGTCAATGTATTACAAGTTTTTTACCATGAGGGGGAAGATCACTCATCTGTGCAATTTTGGATGTCGTCTCATGCACTTAAAATTATTTTTATTGAATGGAAAACAGTGTGTAAACACTTTTTGATACATTAAAAACTGTTGATTTAGAAAACTCGTTGATTTGGATATTATTTGTTTTCAAGATGGATTGGGTATCCAGTATTTACTTTCTAGTCTTTGATTGGTTTTAAGTGAAATCAATTTTATCGCTTATAGAGCGCGCTAGACTCATTTATTTAATTTTGACATAAAAGTGTTAACCTTGAGGCTTTTGTGTTGAGAAAATTGTTGGCAGATGGTTGTGCAAGTACTATATCACGTCAAGGATTCGAAATTTAACGTTCAATAAAGATATGGGGAAGAGTATGAATACGTCTGCTACCAATGTTCCGTCAAGCATCAGCAGCGTTGCAAATTTTCCGATTCCTGAGAATGTGTTCGCCCTTACTGTCCAAGAGGTTTGTCACTATACAGATCGGTTATTTAAATTCCGTCTGAATCGTCCGGAAAGTTTTCGTTTTCGTTCGGGTGAGTTTGTTATGATCGGTTTGCCAAATGCAGAAAAGCCGATTTATCGCGCTTATTCGATTGCAAGTCCCTTTTGGGATGAACAGCTTGAGTTTTTTTCGATAAAAGTTCCAGGGGGACCTTTAACCGAGCATCTCCAAAAAATTAAAATTGGTGATACAGTTCTCATGCGTAAAAAATCTACAGGAACGCTGGTGCTTGATGCTCTTATTCCTGGAAAACGTCTTTATCTTCTTTCAACTGGGACGGGGATTGCTCCTTTTGCAAGCCTTATTCGTGATCCTGAAACTTATGAAAAATTTGCAGAAGTTGTCCTTATTCAAACAACGCGCGAAAAAAATGAGTTAATTTATGCAAAAGATCTTGTTTCCTCTTTGCAACAAGATCTACTCATTGGAGAGTATGCACAACAGTTGAGATTTTATCCTATGACTACTCGTGAAGCTTCTGAGCATATGGGTCGTATTACAACTGTGATGGAAAGTGGGGACTTTTTTGAAACAACAGGCCTTCCTAAGATTCATCCTGATGAGGATCGGGTGATGATTTGTGGTTCCATGGCTATGTTAAAAGATTGCGCAAGGATGTGTGAAAGCTTTGGTCTTGTTGAAGGGGCCAATAATGCTCCTGCTACTTATGTTGTAGAGCGCGCTTTTGTGGAGTAATGAGTGGGAAAGTTGATGCTTTATCTTCTTTCAAACCGGTACGGTTTTTTTTTCTTTTGCAAGCTTTATTCGTGAGCCTGACATTTATGAAAAATTTTCAGAAGTTGTTCTTATTTAAATAACGCGCGAAAAGAATGAGTCAATTTGTGCAAAAGATCTTGTTTCCTTTTTGCAATAAGATCCACTCATTGTGGGGCATATGCACAACAGCTGAAATTTTATCCTATGACCACTCGTGAGCTTTCTGAGCATATGGGGCGTATTACGACTGTTATGGAGAGTGGTGCTTTTTTGAAACAATAGCACTCCCCAAAATTCATCTCGATGAAGATCGGGTGATGATTTGTGGTTCCATGGCAATGTTAAAAGATTGCGTAAGGATGTGTGAAAGCTTTGGTCTTGTTGAAGGGGCTGATATTCTTGCACTTTATATTAGATTGTAGAAAGAGCTTTTTTCGAGGGAGAGGGAAGTTGTGATGCGGTATATGCTAATGCAGTAATCGAATCCCAATCACTTATTGCAATGAGTTGTTGGGGCGCTATCCAAGAACCACCAACGCAGAAGACATTGGGCAGTTGGAGCCATTGTGTTGCACTTTTTTGTGTAATACCGCCTGTTGGGCAAAACCGGATATCAGAGAAGGGAGATGCTAAAGCTTCAATGAAGGAAATACCTCCAGCAGCTTCAGCAGGGAAAAATTTAAGATATGAATAGCCTTTGTTTAATGCTTGCATGAGTTCACTTGGGGTCATTGCAGCGGGAAGAAGGGGAATTTCACTATTTTTTGCACAATTGATTAGTTCATTGGATAATCCGGGGCTTACAATAAACTTGGCTCCAGCTTGTTCGGCTTTTTCGTAATGTGTTGTGTTGAGAATTGTGCCGGCTCCAACAATTGCTTCAGGGACTTCTTGTGTAATTTTCTGAATTGCTTTGAGGGCATTTGGTGTTCGCAAGGTGATCTCAATTGTTTTTAATCCACCTTTGACAAGAGCGCGTGTTAAGGGTACAGCACTTTGTAGATTGTCAATGAGTAAAACAGGTATAACAGTTTGTCCTTGGAGATATAATAAAAGCTTTTCTCTTTTTTGGCACATGATATTTTTTCTTCTTGGAGATGATATTATTTGTATCGTTTGATTAAGCACAATATGTTAAAGAGTACATGAATAAATCTTGAAATTGAATGAAACGCGCGTTATGGCAAAACACATGGAAAAGAATTTTAAAGTTGCTGCACTTTATTGCTTTGCAGATTTGAAGCATTATCATCAATTACAAAAACCTTTGCAGGATTTATGTCAAGCAAAGGATATCAAAGGCACTCTGCTTTTAGCACAAGAGGGCATTAATGGAACAGTTGCTGGTTCTTGTGATGCGATTGAGGCATTGGTGGATTTTATTACGGCTGAGCCAGCGTTTCAAACGCCGGAGATTAAATATTCATGGGCATCAAAAATGCCTTTTCATCGCATGAAAGTGCGGTTGAAAAAAGAGATTGTGACAATGGGGGTTGAAGGGGTTGATCCGCTAAAAGTTGTTGGTACTTATGTGGATCCTGAAGATTGGAATGCTCTTATTCAAGATGAAGAGACAATTTTAATCGATACGCGTAATGATTATGAATATGCAATAGGGAGTTTTCAAGGAGCGATTGATCCGCAGATTAAAACATTTCGCGAATTTCCTGAATGGGTGCGTAAACATGAGGCTGAGTTAAAGAAAAAAAAGAAAATTGCCATGTTTTGTACAGGTGGTATTCGGTGTGAAAAATCAACAGCTTATGTTCGTGATCTTGGTTATGAGCAAGTCTACCATCTAAAAGGAGGTATTCTCAAATATTTAGAAAAAATTCCAAAAGAGAAAAGTTTATGGTGGGGTGAGTGTTTTGTTTTTGATGAGCGTGTTTCTGTTCAACATGGTCTTGAAGAATGTGGACGCGAATTATGTCGCGCGTGTCGTTCTCCTCTTAATGCTGAAAGCAAATTATCGCCTCATTATGAGGAAGGTGTTTCCTGTGATGCTTGTTATAACACGCGTAGTGAAGCCGATAGAGAGCGCTTTCGTGAGCGCCATAGGCAATTTCAATTGTTGAAGTTGCGTGCAATTGATTCTCATCAAGGGACATAAGGATATCGTAGTGTAGAGTTTTAAGTTGTAGCGTTTTTCTCTTAAATTTAAGAGAGAAGAGTTTTTTATATTGGTAGAAAAATATTTCATAAGACCGGATATTATTCGGTCTTTTTGTTTATATTAAATTATTTGACTTATAAATAATCATTATAGATTGTTCGCTCTCCTTGACTTATAGGATTGAGTTTTCAAATACTTTTCATTTAAAAATAGAAAAGCCGTTCACCAACAGCGCAGAGGAGGGAGATTATAGTTTAAGAGAAAAGCGTATGAATAAGATGTGATTAATAAGAGGAGATGAAAAAGCAGATGCTAGGTGGAAAAATAAAATGATAATAGGAGTTTATGATTTCAGAATTTAATATAATACATTAATTTATAATGATAATTTATTATTCATTTGAATAAAAGAGTTCAATATTGTGAACTTTGTTGCTTTCAGATTAGATGAGAACGAATCGCGTAAAATTCATTCGCTTGTACGTTGCAAATGGGAGTAACGTGTGGACAAAAATCATTTTAGATAAGGTGTTATGAAACATTTCAATGTAGGAGTTTCTGCAATATTGGGAGTTGGCAGATAGAATGGGAGCGTTTGTTTTTAATTTCATAAGTATAAAGAGGGTGAGATGTAGTTGATCTATATTATACAAGCTATATTATACGGGGATTTCTTCATGATATTTTGCTTAAGCGATGCTGTGAAATGAATGTGGAAGCAGGGATGTTTTTAGGATGTAAATGAGAAAGATAATGGTGTTTTGTTGGGGGAAGGACACGTTATCTTTAAAGACTATGGTGCTTCAGTCGTTACTATCCTCAGTCTTCAATGTTGGTCATCTTTGCATTTGAGAGGATATATAAGAGGTACTCCTTTTTTCAATTGTTTTTTATTTGTGATGCGCAAAAGAATGATTTTAATTGATTCATTGTAAGAGGGTTGAAATAAGAGGATTTTATAATGGGATTTTTGTTTAAGGGTACAATAATAAATTATCATTATAAATTAATGTTTTGAGTAATTTATTTGCGTTATTTTCTGCTGCAGATATTAGGAGATAGAATAGGGTAAAAAAACGAGGGGCTTTTAAAGCAAGATAGTGCTTGATGTCGTACGGATGGTGTAAGGGGTGTGATCTCATGAAAGCGGATGGATGGCTTTGTCTGGGGAGAGTGTTGTTTTTTCGCATCATTTTATCTTTAAGAATTAAAAAATGTTTAAAATTAAAAAAATGATTGAAATGAGAAAGAATTCGTTTTATAGGATGCCTTGCCCAAAGTCGCACGTGCCTGTGGGTGTCCGCTGGTTCTCAAATGGTGAGATTAACCGGTACGGTACCTGGAACTAACCGCTCCAGTCATTCTTACAGCCAATTGCAAGAATGAGGACATCTTGAAGCAACGACGGTGCGGGCCTTTCTGGTGTCTTCCAGCTTTTAAATGCTGGGATAACTATAGAGGCACACCTCATTGCCTTCAGTGCGGAAGTGGTTTTCTCAACTCCAATCAAAAAGGCAGATAAAATAGAATAACGCGGTTTCGCGCTGTTCTTTCGCAGCATGCAATGCTAATTTCTGGTTTTTTGTAATCAGAATGGGGATGGTTGTTGTGTGTTTTTTGTCCTTTAGCTTTTGGCAGCTTTGGCTGTCTAAGCATAGAGTGGGGGAGCGTTCCCTCAAGGAGAATTGCAGATGGCAACGCAACGTATTCGCGATTTTCTTGCAACACATCGCTCTGAAGGTCCATGCTTAATTGTTGACCTTGATGTTGTTCGTGATAACTATTTAAATTTTGAAAAAGCTCTGCCGCAGTCTCGTATTTTTTACGCAATAAAGGCAAATCCAGCTCCTGAAATCTTGCGTTTGCTAAGTTCTTTAGGATCTTCTTTTGATGCGGCTTCTGTTGCAGAAATTGAAATGGCTTTAAAAGCAGGTGCAACGCCAGAGCGTATTTCTTTTGGAAATACGATTAAAAAAGAGCGTGATATTGCACGAGCATATGCATTGGGAGTTTCACTTTATGCCGTTGATTGTGTGGAAGAAGTGGAAAAAATTGCGCGTGTTGCTCCAGGAGTGCGTGTTTTTTGCCGTGTTCTTACCGATGGAAAAGGTGCAGAGTGGCCATTGTCACGCAAATTCGGTTGCGTTCCAGAAATGGCGGTTGATGTTCTAAGACGCGCACACCAATTGGGTTTGCAAGCCTATGGTGTTTCTTTTCATGTTGGATCTCAGCAGGTTGATTTGAGTGCGTGGGATCGTGCTTTATCGGATGCTTCTACAGTTTTTAAGCGCTTGGAACAAGAAGGCATTTCACTGAAATTGGTGAATATGGGCGGCGGTTTTCCAACCCGTTATTTGAAAGATGTCCCTACAGAACAAGCTTATGGTACAGCAGTTTTTGATTCATTGAAAAAGCATTTTGGTAATCGTATCCCTGAGACGATTATTGAGCCAGGACGTGCGATGGTTGGCAATGCTGGTGTTATTCGTACAGAAGTTGTTCTAATATCTAAAAAAGCTGATAATGATAATATACGATGGGTTTATCTTGATATTGGAAAATTTAATGGTCTTGCTGAGACTATGGATGAAGCCATTCGTTATCCTATTGAGACACCTCATGATGATAAGGTGATGGAGCCTTGTATTTTGGCTGGACCAACATGCGATTCGGCAGATGTTCTCTATGAAAAAACACCTTATCCGCTTCCTCTATCTCTAACAATAGGAGATGAAATATTGATTCATGGAACGGGTGCTTATACAACAACTTACGCATCGGTTGCTTTTAATGGTTTTGAGCCTTTACGATCATATGTGATCTGAGGTTTCCTTTTAACTATAGTTTTTTTTAGACTTTTTGCTATGCTCGTCATGGTGCTATAAGAGGGCGGTCATTGAGATGAACATGATGAACTTTCAAACAAAAGATGGGGCATGTTTTACACTTTTATTGGAGCAAGAAACCGATAAGCCTTATCGAGAAATTTTGCTTGATTCAACGATGGGGTATGGACGTAAACGTAAATCATCAGAGGCTTTACGTCGTGGACGGTTAGCTGCTCAAGGACTTTCTTTTGTGGTTAAAAATGCTCTGGGAGAGCTTGTGGGAAGTGTCCGTCTTTGGCATGTTTCTTTTTCTAAAAGAAAAAATAAAACACAACATGCTTTACTTTTGGGCCCCTTGGCTGTTGCATCTGAATGTGCTGGTATGGGAATAGGATCAATTTTAGTCCGCCATGCAATTGAAACAGCAAAAAAATTGGGATATGGCGCCATTTTGCTGGTAGGGGATTTTGAATTTTATCAACGTTTTGGCTTTTCAAATAGTTTAACAGAAAATTTGGCAATGCCTGGTCCTTACGAAAAGCATCGCTTTCAAGCGTTGGAACTGATACCACATTATCTTTCTGGGTGTTATGGCACTTTAGTTCCTAGTGGAGAACGAGAAGTTTCAAATCGTTTCCAGCATCATAAAGTGGCTTGAAGATATGTTTATTTTGTTTTTCAACAGCTGGTATTGAGGAGAGCATACTGTTTTGGCTAGAGCCAAAGTTAGCGGTACAAAGTTTTTGGGGAGTTGTATCGCGATTTTATTATATGGCTGGTTTCTTATTTTTGATAATTTCAGTTAAGTGAGTAGGAATATATTTTAAGCTCATTTTTTGAAATAGCGTCCTATTTTATAATATTAAAGGAACCGGATTTTTAAGTTGTCTTGTGTTCTTTTAAAGTCGCTATCATCATACAGTTTTCCAGTTTTCAATATCGTTGATAAATCTTGTATCGAAATGGTTGGATATTTTACTTTTTTCTTAAACAGTTTTTTTCTTTGCTTTTTATGTGCAAGGGAATGGTTTTGATTGATTCAATAGAGAGATATTTTGAGAAATTTTATACAATTTTAGCGCTTGTTGAAAGAGAAGGGGCTTAAGAAAGAAAAATATACAGCAGTAGAATCAAAATTATAGGTATCAGCTTTTTTAAAAGAGTGTAAAAAAATAAAATTACATGTTCAAAAGCAGCTTTTTTGAAAAAAAATATGTCATTACTTTTTTGCTATAAAGGTAAATCGTTTTGCAATTGGCATGAGAGGATCAAATACAAAATGATTTTTTCATGTAAAATTTTGCATTCAGAATCAAAAAACGTTGTCCTACACATTATAAGAGAAATATGTGCGTGAATAAAAATCACAAGAATCATAAATCTTTTAAGAATATTCTTGTAAGAATCAAAAGAGTAAAGGGCAAAGAATCTTTTAATCTTTTGTGCCCTATGGTGATAAATTAAAAATCTTATAGAAATGGCTGCTTTATCTTTATGGTGTGGAGCACTTTAGATAAGCTCTTTGTTTACCGATCATCTAGAACAATTTTTGTATGCGAGAAGTTGTTTTTAAGTGCGGAAAGAGCCCGCATTAAAAGAATTTTTATCAGAAGAATCATTTAGAATCATATGTTTATTTATACTGTCTCTTGAGACAAGATAAAGTGCATAGGAAACGAGGAAAGTGATAAGGATAAAAAATATTTCTCAATTTTAATTAAGCTTAGTGATTTGGTGGTGAATCCATGAGAGGTGGTATTTTTTTGAGAAACATTGTCATAAATGTTAAAACACCAAAAATGATGGTTATGATAAAGAAAATATCACTAATAGCCATAATGGTTGCTTGTATGCGTACCATACCAAACAATTGAGAAAGAGCCAGAGTATAGGAATCAAAGGTTTCTGTTTTGAATAATACAGTAAGATTTGAAAGCATTTCAGTTGCTTGTCTGTTTGCGTAGTTAAGAGTTTCGGCTATTCGTTCATGATGGAAGTCTGTGCGTTTTGTTATGAGAGTGTTGATAATGGCAAGCCCTACAGCCCCACCTAGATTCCGGGTGAGATTAAAGAGTCCAGAAGCATTTTGCATCCGTTCTGGTGGGAGTGTTCCCAAGGCAATATTATTAATAGGAACCATACATAACATTACAGAAGCACCACGGAAAACTTGCGGCCAAAAAAGCTGCCAAAAATCCCAGTTATCTGTGATAGAGCTCGCCATCCAAATACCTATTGCAAAACCAAAAAGTCCTATTGCCATCATTAAACGTGCATCCATTCGTGCTGAAAGAAATCCAGCAAGCGGGGCAGTTAATAACATGACGAATCCTGAAAGAAACAATGTTTCTCCAATCATGAGAGCATCAAAGTGGCGGATTTGGCTTAAATAGACAGGATAAAGGTACGTGAGTCCATAAAGGCCTATTCCCAATGAAAAGGAAAAAATGGATGCAGCTGAAAAATTAAAATTAGAAAAAGTAGAGAGATCTACAATGGGTTCTTTTACTGTAAAAGCACGCCAGAAGAATAAGGCTGCAGCAAGAATCATGGTAATGAACAAATCCCGAATCAGCGTATCACTCAGCCAATCATGACGTGCTCCTTCTTCTAGAATATACTCTAAAGTTCCCAAGAAAGTAGCCATAGAAATGAATCCTAACCAATCAAACTTCTTCATTAAAGAGGGATCAGCTTTATCAAAATCAATTAATTTCCAAGCGAGAATTGAGATGATAATCCCGCAGGGTACATTGATGAGAAAGAGCCAATGCCATGATGAGAGATGACAAATATAGCCTCCCACGGTTGGACCAATGGTGGGGGCTAATGTTGCTACTAGTCCAACAATAGGGGTAACAATTGGGCGTTTGGAAGGAGGAAAAAGAACATAAGAGGCGACAAAAACGCTTGGGATAATTCCTCCACCAATAAAACCTTGTAGTGCGCGATACAAAATCATCTCTCCAATAGATGTTGCTGTTGCACAAAGAACAGAAGTAATCGTAAACCCGATCGCTGATATGGTGAAGAAAACACGTGTTGAAAGCAATCTTCCTAAAAATCCAGAAAGCGGCAACATGATGACTTCAGCGATGAGATAGGAAGTTTGAACCCATGAAATTTCTTCAGAGCTTGCTGTAAGACCCGCTTGAATTTCAGCTAAAGAAGAGGAAACGATTTGGATATCTAATATTGCCATAAACATGCCAAAAGACATAGCTATAAAAACTATAATTTTGCGCATTCCTATGCGTTCTTGAGACTGTATGAGCTCTGGTATGGAAGATGTCATAGTAAGATCTTCTACTTTTTTATAAGAGACTTTTATCTTGTGGCTTTGTACGTGTATCAATTTTCACTGAAACACTCATTCCTGCTCGGATATGTCCGGTTTTTAAGACTTCTTCTGGAATAGAAATACGTACGGGAATGCGCTGGACAATCTTTGTAAAGTTACCGGTAGCATTTTGTGGAGGCAGAAGAGAAAAAACAGCGCCTGTTGCGGGCGAAATAGAAAGCACTGTTCCTGTAAAAACATCATTTTCGAAGGCATCAACAGAAATATAAGCTTTTTGTCCGGTATGAATGTCTTGTAGCTGTGTTTCTTTATAGTTTGCTTCAATATAAAGTGCATGTATGGGGACTAACGCCGCAAGACGTTGGCCATTTACAACAAAATCTCCCGTTTTTGCTGTTAAATTTCCTATAACTCCATCAAATGGCGCTCGTATAATGGTCGAATCAAGATCACGTTGTGCTTTTTTACGCGAGAGCTCTAAACTCTTTGTTTCGCTTTCTGTTTCACTTCGTTGCGCTTCTAGCACTCGGATATTTGCACGTGCTGAAGCCATTTTTGCATCCGCTCTGTTAACATTCGCAATGGCTTGTTCATAAGCGGATTTGGCATCATCAACATTGGATTGAGGAGCATAACGATTGGCTTTCAGTTCTGTTACACGTTTTAAGGTGAGTTGTGCATTGGTTGCTATGGCTGAAGCGGCTGCTTTTTGTGCTTTTGCATCATCTAAAGAACTACGAGCGGCTGTGATTTGCGCATCAATGCGTAGAAGTGTTTTTTTCTGTGTGTTAAGATGCGCTTCTGTTTGATCTAAGGCTATTTTATAATCACCATTGTCTAGGTAAAATAAAACATCGTCCTTTTTTACAACTTGGTTGGCTTTAATGGCAATTTTTTCAATATACCCATTTAATTTAGTCGCAATAGCGGCTATATCTCCTTGCACATAGGCATCTTCAGTGGACAGCATATAACGCCATTGCGTCGTCCACTTATAGCTAAACCAAAGTACAAAAAGCGCAAAGACGATAAGAAGAGCCTTGATTACTTTTTTTCGTTTCATTTTATCGAGATTTTTTGTTGAAAAAATGGTCTCAGATACGGACATGATTTTATACTTTCAATATTTATGTTCTAACGAGTATAATAAGCCTCTCACTCTAGGGTAGGGTGATATATGCACGGACGATAAGAGTTTTTCCAACAATAAGGCGATTCCTGCTACATAATGCTAAATATATAAACTTGCAAGTTAGAGATCTTATTTTCAAGTTAGATGTCTTATTTTATTGCGCATTTTTTACAAAGACCTCGTACTTCTAGGGTGCTTTTGTGTGCTTGGAAGCCAACCGCTTGAACCATCTGTTTTAAACTTGATACAATCGTTTGATTTTGTATTTCGTTGACTGTGCCACAGTTTAGGCATCTTCAGTGGACAGCATATAACACCATTGCGTCGTCCACTTATAGCTAAACCAAAGTACAAAAAGCGCAAAGACAATAAGAAGAGCCTTGATTACCTTTTTTCGTTTCATTTTATCGAGATTTTTTGTTGAAAAAATGGTCTCAGATACGGACATGATTTTATACTTTCAATATTTATGTTCTAACGAGTATAATAAGCCTCTCACTCTAGGGTAGGGTGATATATGCACGGACGATAAGAGTTTTTCCAACAATAAGGCGATTCCTGCTACATAATGCTAAATATATAAACTTGCAAGTTAGAGATCTTATTTTCAAGTTAGATGTCTTATTTTATTGCGCATTTTTTACAAAGACCTCGTACTTCTAGGGTGCTTTTGTGTGCTTGGAAGTCAACTGCTTGAACCATCTGTTTTAAACTTGATACAATCGTTTGATTTTGTATTTCGTTGACTGTGCCACAGTTTTCGCAAATTATAAACGTTGTAAGTTCATGTTGACAGTTTTCAGGGTGTAAACAGACCATAAAGGCATTTACACTTTCAAGACGATGAATACACTTTAACTGTACGAGCTTTTCTAACGCACGATAAACTTGGAGAGGTGCGCGAAAACCTTCTTCGCGTAAGTGATTGAGAATCGCATAAGCACTTAAAGGCCCTTTTGCATTTTTTAAAGTATTTAAAACCAATGTTTGGTTACGCGTCAGTTTAGATGACATTGACATCTTCCTTTTGCTCCCATGGAAAAGCATAAAGCGTGTAAGATATTTATGCAATGGTGATTATATAATATGTACTCTATCTTTAGCCTTTTACATGACATCCTTGCGATATGTAAGAAAAGTTATAATCGTTGTGAGGGGAGGGTATTATAATCTGAAAGCCGCCGCTATCAGGCATGAAAGTTTTATACGCTTCTTATTTTTCCAATAATGTTTTGAAATAGGATTTTTTGTTCAATATTTTATTGGTAAAGTTTGGGTTATTTTATTTAAAAAAAAATAAAAAATGATA
>NZ_JBHIRO010000015.1:0-32662 GCF_042197165.1 Bartonella sp. AA23NXGY
TTTGACTTTTTAGAATTAGAGACCCTTTGGACCTCTGGTTTTGCTAAAAAACCACCCCGAAAAGAACTCTTGATTCGTAATAATTGAAGAAAATCATAAAAAGATTTGTTAGAATCAGAAGAAATATTTCTTCTCTAATAGGACTTTTTATATGGTTACATCTTTTGGTAAAATTTTACGGAAACTTCGCATTGATCACTCCGAACGCCTCTTAGATATGGCTAAGAAATTAGACATATCTGTATCATTTTTATCTGCTGTAGAAATTGGCAAAAAATCTGTTCCTGTAGGACTGGAGGAAAAGATAATTGAACTCTATGCTTTAGATCAAGAGGTAGCAGAAATTTTGAGAAGAGAATCGGATGCTTGTCGCAAAAGTTTTACAATCAAGACTTCTGATCCGTTGAGAGGTGAAGCTGTTGGCATGTTTTTTAGAACTTTAAAAGATTTTTCACAAGAGGATTTAGAAGCATTCAAAACATTATTAGAGATGATTAGCGAAGCGCAAAGAAAAGAAAATGCTACTGTTGTAGACAAATGTTAGAAAATCCTATTCCCTAACTTTTATTTACGCGTCCCTCACAGTAAAAAAGCTGTATAAATACAGCAAGTTATTTTTACATAAAACTTACATGTTATCCGTAAAGGGGTATAAGGGTAAAGCCATTGAGCCCCCCATCTTTACGCTTCATAACGGAGTAAGCCTTGCAACATGACACAGTTTGTCAGCTTGTGGGTGTTGCTTACAGCTTTTGGTACTTGAGACGGTTCATTAGAGGCATTTTTAATTCTTACTTAATAGTTTTTATCCATACGCCTCTTCCCACTTGTAACCTGCAAGAGATATAGTTTTGGTTGATTCAACATGGAACAGATTTGAAATGAAAGAATCTTACGATATTCTGGATTCTCATTTAACATGTACAATAATGAATACTCATTATAAATCAACATGTTGCCTTATGATGGAGTTGCTGTAGCATTGAGATTTTAAAGGAAAAATATGCCTTTAAGACTTTATAACAGATACTAAGTCTTTAATAGAAGATATATTAAATGCACATCATCTAAAATAAAGAGAGCGTCCATAGCGAAAAAAGGGCCCCCTTTAAATACGGATAAATGCTTATTCTGTTGTGCTGTAAAACGCTATCGTTTGCGGGTGTGGTGATATAAGACATAAGACTTTATACATGGGGTGTTTTGATGAGAGAGTGTGGTGAATATTCAAGGGAGGGCTTGCTTGTATAATTTTGTGAAAGGAACCATATGAAATGGGAATCTGAGAAGGAGCTATTTTTGAGAAGGCGGATTATTCATCAACCGGTTTAAGAAGGGGGTTGCATCCTTTGAAGGTGTGGGGAGAAAGCCAAGAATAGGGCGTGTAGCACCCTATAGCTATGCTTTTAAAGCGTTTTAATTTTAATCACAAATTAAGTTTAAAATCGCTTTCTGTTTGACAGATGTGAGGACTCTAAAACTTTTTAAAAGCAAATATTCCTCTTTGCTCGAGGCGATTTCATCATAATGGTACGGGGTGTTGTCTTTTTTGATGATATCAGTGTAAAAAAAAGGCAAGTGGAACATTCAAAATATTGGAAATTTCCTTTAAACGCCCTGCGCTCACGCGATTTAAGCCTTTTTCATATTTCTGGATTTGTTGGAAAGTGACACCTAAATGATGCCCTAATGTTTTTTGAGACATTTTTAGCATTTTTCGCCTAAAGCGAATCTTTTTGCCTACAAAAAGATCAATATTAAGATTTGGAGCTTGCATTTTTCCCCACCGGCTGCGAGCGCCCTCGCATGAGTATTCCGGGAGTTAAAAGTACTGAACTCAAATCAGCATTTTGCTTTTAGTGCTGAGAAGAACTTGGACATAGCAAAATCTCCCGGAATTCCGAGATATCCGCAAAGCGGGGTCAATTCATGTTTGAGTTTTCAGGCTTTTAATCCCTATTGGTCGTTGCGTATGCGACCAAGACACTTTCTGACTCATAAAGTAATTTTAGGAGATTGGCAATAAAAATAGTTTTTCTTGAGACGGACAGATTTTTCCAAATGAGAGGTTGTTTGCCTTTCAAACTTTTAAGGTTTGCTTACTAAACGCATGACATCAGATATGCATTTTACGAAGGTAAACCTTGGTTTTTAAGCTCAAGGCACCGCTTACGGTGTTGCTCTTAACCAATAACCAAAATGGCTTGTTTTGATGCGTCTGAGATATCATGATGATAGGGGAAAGCTTTTATGAGTAAAGAGCCCTCATGCAAAATAAACTCAAAACATTATAGATCTGATTGTTGTATATTCACATGTTTGTTTTAGAAGATATTTCTCAATGTTAGCGTCTATTTTACAATGGCGCTTCGTAAAGTATATAGCGTAAAAGCCTCTATGAATGGGATAAAAGCTATATTGAAAAAAAGATGCTCGGACGGCATATACTCTCGGCCAGTTCAAAATATTACGACAGTTTTTGCCTTTGAAAGGGAGCATAAGAGCTATTTTTTCTTTCTTTACGTGTTTTTATCTGTAGGCTCTCCGTTTATAATGTGTAAGTCAATAGTTTTGATTGATTCAATATAAACGGATTTGAAATGAGAAAATATATTGGGCTTTCTCATGATGCATGTTTTTAAGAGGGGGATACGTTTATTTTCTCAGTGAAGAATTTGAGTATTTTAGATAAAAAACTCTACCAACGTCGTTGTTGTTAGAATTAAAATTTTTATGAGAAAAATGAGCATTGGGGAATGATAAGCTTTTGCTATCAAGCATTTTAGAATTTTGCACAACTTAATGATAACTTAGTTATTTTATCATTTCTTATGATCTCTATAGACGATAAAAAGTTGGGATATGGTTTGAGAAAGCAGATGACACAAGTATTATCTTTCGGTAAGTAATTTTGAAGTAAAAGACAGCTTTAAATGACAAATAGAGATAGGTGCACCATGAATGAAGTTACCCATATTGAGACTATTATAGCGCATTATGATGCTGTTTTTTGTGATGTGTGGGGTGTTGTGCATAACGGTGTACATGCATTTGAACCAGCGTTGAAGGCGTTGTATAAAATCCGACAAATGGGAAAAACTGTCATTTTATTGACCAATTCTCCTCGGCTACGGGAAGATGTTGCTGCTCAATTACAAAGTATGAATGTTCATAGCGACTATTATGATGCCATTATCACTTCAGGGGATGTAACGCGCGATCTTATTCTGACTGCTCCGCGTAAAGTTTTTTTCATTGGTCCACAGCATGATTTGGTGCTGTTTGAAGGGTTAGAGTGTGAATTTGTTGAAGAATGGGAGGCTTCTGTTGTCGTCTGTAGCGGTTTTCTTGAGGATTTTGACGAAGAACCCTCTGCTTATGAGGAGATGTTTCGTCGCATGCGGTCGCGGAATTTACCTTTTATTTGTGCGAACCCAGATGTGATTGTCCATTATGGAAATAAAGAATTTTGGTGCGCTGGTGCATTGGCTCGTCTTTATCAACAATTAGGGGGGGAGGTGCGCATTGCTGGAAAACCTCACGCGCCTATTTATGAATGTGCCTTTGAAAAACTTCAAAAAATACGGGGAACAGTAGAAAAAAGTCAAGTTTTAGCTATTGGTGATGGTCTTTTAACGGATATTAAGGGGGCGGCTCATTTTGGTCTTGATGCCCTTTATATTATGGGGGGGATTCATCATTATGATTATACGCAAAATGGTGTGGTTGATAAGCAAGCTTTGCATTCTTTTCTTGAACGTCATGGTTATAAACCACAAGCAATCATGTGGGCACTTCAGTAATGACTAATTTTTTGCGTCTTCAGGGAATTCATATGTTTCCCTCGGCTTGGCGGGGAGCAGTGTTGGCACTTGGAAATTTTGATGGTGTTCATTGCGGACATCAGGTGGTGTTGCAAAAAGCGCTTGATTTCGCCCGTATAAAAAAGAAACCAGCAGTTGTTTTAACCTTTGAACCCCATCCAAGAAGTTTTTTTCAACATTCAGCTCCTGTCTATCGTTTGACAGAGGCAGCTGAAAAAGCTGAAATTTTTAAAACCCTTGGCTTTGACTGCGTGATTGAACAGCCGTTTGATGCACAGTTTGCCGCTCTTTCAGCGGACGAATTTATCAAGTCGTTTTTAAAGGAAGTTTTTGATGTTTCAGTTGTGGTGACAGGCGAAAATTTTCAATTTGGTCATCAGAAAAGCGGAAATGTACATCTTCTTTGCCAAAGGGGAGAGAAATATGGATTTGAGGTTGTGCAAGTTTCTTGCGTTTCTCGTTCTCAAGATTCACAACCTTTGATCATTTCTTCTAGTTTTATTCGGCAACTTCTCTCACAAGGGGAAGTGGACAAAGCAGCCCATTTATTAGGGTATCACTATCGGATACGCTCCAATATTATTCAAGGTGAAAAACTTGGACGTCTTTTGGGATTTCCTACCGCTAATCAAATGTTGCCTCCCCAAGTTCGTTTGGCTCATGGTGTTTATGCGGTACGTTTGCGTCGTGCGAACGGTGTTTTGTATGATGGTGTTGCAAGCTTTGGTTGTCGTCCAACGGTTGTTAAAGATGGTGCGCCCCTTTTGGAAACCTATTTGTTTGACTTTAACGACGACCTTTATGGGGAAAGCTGTACCGTTTCTTTTTTCCAGTTTTTGCGAGGACAAGAAAAATTTGATGGGCTTGAACCTTTGATTGCGCAAATGCATCGTGATGAAAAAAAAGCAAAAGAAATTTTAAAGACAGTACAACCATTATCAACGTTGGATAGGCTGCTTACTTTTAAAAATATGTCCTAAACTGATCTGAAAAAGAGAGAAGAGCTGTAAAAATAGCACTTAAAGTGATTATAATCACAAACATATATTCCAAAACATCGTGGAATATATGTTTTTTCCGTTGTTGAGAGGGAGAATCGAATATCTGAAGATCTGATTTTGGCATCATTTTTTTCAAAGTTAACTTTATGGTTTTTGTTGTCATTTAAAACTTTACTGCTTGTTTCTTTCTGATACGTTAAAACTCGTCATAAAAGATGCAGTAAAGAATAAGCAACCAGCCTATTTAGCAATAATAGACGTGAAGAAGGAGAAAGGCTGTTTTTAAAACTTCTTGCGATTTTAAGCTTATAGTTTGATAAAATTTAATTGATGACTTTTTTTATTTTAAAAGTTTATTGTTTCTTTTTTCTAATTTGGCTTATTATGTCATTTATGCCGTATCATCGTTTATGATGAGAGTTGGTTCGTGTAACCTTACGCATGTGATATTTTGTATTATGTAATGAATATTTTTACAAAAGTTTTGTTTGTCGAGTCTTGTGAAGAAGATTTAGTGCTCAGCAGCAGTTTTCGTGCTAACCAATCACGTAAACGAGAATGAAGCTGCTGGAAAATGCTTTACGTTTCGTTTCTCTTGTATATTGTGATGGGGAATGCATATTAAGGAGACTGCGATTGATTGTAGATAAAAGAAATCATTGCGAGAAAGCAGGTGTATTTGTTTCAAAATTTCTAATGCTTTTGATGGATAAAGGCACAATTTTGTTGTCGTAACACGTCAATCTTTCAGATTTTCAAGTTAAAAACTATCCATATATTTCCTTTGTCTTTCACAAATGTAACGCCTATAATGAAAAGGAAAGACAGTCTTGTAAGGATATGAAAACACAAAGCCAATAATGTTTTGTTGTTTTTTGATAGAAATATTGGATAAAAGTTAGAACATCTTTCCAATCTATGTTCGGTCTATTCATGACTTTATGGTGTTGTTTTTCTTATAAAACTTTTTCTTTAGTGTTCCTCAACGCGAGCAGTATGTTTGAGACAAAGATTAAAGCGCTTTAATGCTCTCTCTACTGTTACAGCTTTTGTATGCTAGATGAGGAGAGCCCTATTGCATTATCCATTTGCGTAATCTCTGAAACCGGTTTACAGCTTTATTGGGGAAAATATGAAGTTATAAAGGGGAAAATCAGTCCAGATGACAGTCTTTTTTAAATTCGGCTTTGCTACTTTCAAAAAGGTCCAGAGCAATATCTCTTAAATCATGAAAATAACAGCTTCAGGCTTTTGTTGTTCTTTGAATAGGATATCACGCCCCACAGGTAAAATAAAATGCTGGAATATCCTTGTTTTGCTAATTTATGCGCTTCTTTTGAAGAAATATCTCTCAACGCTTCCCATATTCATTTTCATGATGGCTCTCATGAATGGTATCGTGCAAGCTTCGTTGAGCGCTATCATCTTTATGCCTAATAAAAGAGCAATCCGACACCATCCGTTATATTGACAAGCCTTCAGTTTTGTACAGTCTTGGCTATTTGAGAGCGTTTATGAGAGTTTGTTCTTAACTCGTTTTATTTCACACGAATACTTCCTGCTTGTGACATGCAAGAAACACGCTTTTGATTGCTTCACTATAAATAGACTTGAGAGAATCTTACGGTATTAGGATTTATCATTCAACGTGCAAAATAATTAATTGTTATAAATCAATATGTTGTAGTTAATCATAGATTATGGCTTACGGCTTTTTTTATAAAATACTCTGCACGCCTTTTATTCGGAATATGGGGTTTTCTTAGTGGTTTTACTGTCGTTTTAGGTGTCTGTGGCGTACGAATGAGCTCGTATTGGTAAAGGAAGAGAAAAAGAAGGTGGAGCAGTGATAAAAAGTGAGGTGAAAATAATTTTCTTTGATCATCATATGAATTTTCACGCATTTTTATGGCGTCGGGTGTGCATGCTTGTTGTATATTGAGGAGCAAAGCTTGCTTGTAGAGTTTTATGAAGTGGCAAGCCAAGGGAAAGGCGCAAGACAAAGATTATTGACAGATTGTTTTTTACAAATCGATGTGTATTTAAGAATTTTCGTCTTTTAAGGCGAGGAGGAAGTGTGCGAGCCCTCTGTTTAAAGACGCGCTAAACGATAAAGATGCAGCGAGCGTGCTCCGTGATGGCAATAGGCAAGAAGAGGCAGAGAGGCTGTTTTTAAAATTGTTTGCATGGCTTCAACAGCTGACTTTTCTATAGTTGGAGGAGAAATGGGAATGTGATAGGCTTTTATGCCATATTCATTTGCGACCGTTTTAATGCTAGAAAAGTCAGGTTGATGGAGCTCTTCGTGATCGGGGCGGTTACAGATAATTGTTTTAAAACCAGCTTGTGCCAATGTTTTGATATTTTCTATGCTAAGTTGGGCGCTGATAAAAATATCAGGTTCAATTTGTTGTAAATTCATTTTTGTTTATTCCCAATTGCATGATCTTCACGATACCCTCTGGTCTGGTATATAGAAAGAACATAATGAAGGTAAGTTTTTCAGTGGCATCTTAACAAAAATATTCTTTTTGTCGAGAAAATCTATTTGGGAAAAATGAGCTATAAGATGCAAAATATCTCACTCCGCAACATGTTCGTTATGCGATTTATGAAAGACGGATGTTTGGTCTTTATGAATAATCTATAGTGTTTACTAAACATAGACATTTCATTGTGTTGCTTGTTTACGCGCTTGCTAGAGGCACCCTTATTTCTCTTAAGCCCATTTTACTCTGTCGAGCGTCAAAGAGTATAAAATTCATGGATCACCACCCTTTTTACGCTTATGAAGAAGGAAGTCGGCACCTATTATATTTGCCAGCCCCCAATATTGTAATAGTTCTTGGTACTGGAGATTCTGCATAAGAAGCATTTTAAATCCTTTTTTGTACAGTTCTTGCCCACACGCCAGCCCTGCTTGTACGTACAAGAGATATGATTTTGATTAATTTAATATAAGAGGCATGAAATGAGAGAATCTTCCTGATTTCGGCTCTCTCATTCAACGTGCAAAACAATGAATTCTCCTTATAGTTTGTTGTATATTCAGAGTGGAGCTTGTTTGTAGAGTTGTATTAAGTGGATTGCATGAAGGGAGAAGCCCAAAAGGCTGGCGCAAAATAAGAAGCTGGATCATTTACAGCGCATTGTTTACAGATCGACATGGATTTAAGAATCTTCGTTTTAGGGAGGGGGAAGAAGAGCATGCCTCTTTTAAATTTATTTTGTTCTTTTCAAGAATATCATCTTCATAATGTTTTTGCTCATGCTAAAAGAATATTATAAAAAATTGCGGGCTATTGTTATTTATCCTAAAAATAGGAGAAATGGTTATTTTGCACGTATTGGATGCTTGTTTCTTTTATTACTTTCTGTATAATCGTAAAAACGATAATGCTGAAAGGCGTAATAAATGATTATTGGACTTTTGAATCAAAAGGGAGGTGTCGGAAAAACGACGTTGAGTGTTAATCTTGCGGCCAGTTTTGCCCGTACCGGTGCACGGGTATTGCTTATTGATGTTGATCCACAGGGAAGCGCATTGGATTGGGCTGCTGCGCGTGAAGATGCACCTTTGTTTTCGGTTATTGGTTTACCGCGTGCAACGGTTCACAAAGAGATTACACAGATTGGTCATGGTTATGATCATATTATTATCGATGGTCCTCCGCGTGTAACTGATCTTGCTCGTAGTGCTCTTATGGCTTCGGATTTGGTGCTTATCCCTGTTTTGCCTAGTCCCTATGATATTTGGGCAGCGGATGGAATTGTAAAGCTGATTGATGAAGCACGCGTTTATAAAGAGAATCTCAAATCTGCTTTTGTTATTAATCGTAAAATCGTCAATACAGCGATAGGGCGCGATGTGAACGAAGCTCTTGGCATATACCCTGTGCATGTTCTTTCTTCTAGTGTTGCGCAGCGCGTGATTTTTGCAGAAGCAGCAGCACAGGGGAAGGCCGTTTATGAAGTTGATAAGCAAGGACCCGCAGCGGCAGAGATTGAAGCGGTTGCAGCGGAAATCAAGGAGTTAGCACGATGAGTAAAAAAATTAAAATTGGCACAAAACCAACCAATAAATCAATTCCTTTAACAGCGGATGCATGGATAGGAAGCCACAAAGGGAGCATGAGTGGAGGTATGAAGCGCCTCACGATTGATATACCAGAAAGTTTGCATCGGTTGATTAAGGTCAGTTGTGCAAGTCGTGGAACTAAAATAGCTGATGAGGTCCGCGAATTGCTTTCACAAAAATACGGAAAAGTGTAAAAAATGATACGATAATTTCATTGGTTTGAGTGCTTTTTCTAGAGATGATATCGATTGTTTTTATACGAAGTTAATAATAAAAGTGCTCTTCTTTTTTCACGATGGTTGCTTCATTCAAGTTGTTTTTCATAAGGTTCTGTATCATCGCATGAAAGAGCTATGAGTTTGCGAAAAATTCTCCGTTTCAAACTTTTCCCTATAAATGTGATAATCATCATACTACTTGTGATCTTATCCGCTAGATGAGTAGATAAGTTTATTCTTCCATAAAAATTATCTTGATAATGATTTTAAATATCAGGTTATTTTTTTGTTTATTGTACTTAATACATGCGTAAATAATGTAATTAAGAGTAGCGTTGATTATTTTTTTCTGTTATTCAGCAATCCGTTTTATTAAATTATATTCATGTTTATAAAGGGGGGGATAAAAATAAGTAAAATTTACTGATATTGACGCGCTATAATTTTTCCTAATAAACAAAAGAAGTCATTGAGCATATTATAGACAATATTTCTTACATTTATATGATTTTATAGTCTTAAATAGTTAATGCCAGCTGTAATGGTACGCAAGGCAATAGGCTTTTTTCTTCAATTGGAATGTATAAGATTGCTTTTTTAGCATTTCTATTGGCTTTTAAAAAGTGCAGGGGGACTTAAAGCTTTCTTTCTTTTCCGGTGGTTTAGAAATGATAAGAGCGCAATTAGTTGACTAAAAGCTGTATTCTTTCGTTTGCAGGGAATTTGCAATGGGTATAGGCATGACGAATTTGGGGTAAGATATCGTGCTGCTTCTCGTTACCAAGAGGTTCTTGAAGGAAAAGAAATGATTAAAAAGCTTTTTGAGAATGTCAAGATATCAGAATTTTTGCTGAAGTTTTAACACTTCAAATACAAAGAGCTGCCGTGCAGATAATGTTACAAATGCAAGTCTGATAAATGAAAGCGGCTCTCATGATTTAACATGTTTGCGTTGAAAATGTGCGTATTTGCAAAGGAAAATTAGACGCAAGGTCACAATATAGGAGGGGATGTGAATCCAAAGATATTGTTAATAAAATATAAAACAAAGAGAGGGGTTAAATCATGAACAAGATCATTATAACAGTGCTGCTGCTTTGCGTAGGACTTGTCGTTTCTGGTTGTGAAAAAACTTATAGCGTAGCAGAGTTTAAGAAAGATAAAAAATTGATGCAAGAATGGGGAAAGAAATGCGATAAAATGGGCCCCTCTGCTTTTGAAACCAAGAATTGTCAAAATGTCATGCAAGCCGATATGGAACTTTTTCAAGAGCATTATAGAAATCTTGCAAAGGAACTTCGTGAAAGTAGCAAAAAGGGGAATGAAACTGAAAAAAAGCAGGACAACAATTAAATCATAAAAAATATATTGATAGCGGTATTTTTCTTTGTACGCGATTTATCATCATAGGTTCGGAAAAATCGCGTACAGAAGTAGATTTTTAAATTTTTGAAAATGCACAATGAACCGAATGTACAATTTTAATCGGGTGCTAAATTGTGTCCTAAACTTTGTAAATTTGAAAAAAGGGGAATTTTATTGATGAATAAAGCCATTATTACAGCATTGCTGGTTTGTACTGGACTTGTCGTTGCTGGTTGTGAAAAAACTTATAGCGTAGCGGAATTTAAGAAAGATCCCAAATTACTCAATCAGTGGTTAGAGAAATGTTTTATTGCAGGAAGTTTTGATTCAAAAAATTGTAAAAACGCAGAACAAGCTGAATTAGAAACTCGTAAAAAATGGGGAATTTTTGGCTCTGGAAAGGACGACCAAGAAAAAACTGAAGATAAAAAGGAAGGGAATTAAATTATGAATAAAGTCATTATTACAGCATTGCTGCTTTGTACTGGACTTGCTGTTACTGGTTGTGAAAAAACTTATAGTGTAAAAGAATTTAAAACAAATGAAAAATTATACGAGGAATGGGCAAAGAAATGTGAGAACGATGATTCACCGCTCAAATCCTCTCAAAATTGTAAAAACCTTCGACAAGCATATGTAGAACTTTTTTTAAGGCCCTAAATTGTGTCCTAAACTTTGTAAATTTGAAAAAGGGGAATTTATTGATGAATAAAGCCATTATTACAGCATTGCTGGTTTGTGCTGGACTTGTCGTTTCTGGTTGTGAAAAAACTTATAGCGTAGCGGAATTTAAGAAGGATCCCAAATTACTCGAGCAATGGGCAATGAAATGCATGATATCAGAGGATTTAGATTCTCAAAATTGTAAAAACGCAGATAAAGCGTATCGTGAAGTTCATGCCCGAGATTGGCCTGGTTCAAGCTTTGTACATGATGACGAGAAAAAAACTGAAGAGAAAAAGGAAGGAAATTAAATCATGAATAAAGTTATTATTACAGCATTGCTGCTTTGTACTGGACTTGTCGTTGCTGGTTGCGAAAAAAACTACAGCGTAGCGGAATTTAAGAAAGATAAAACATTACTCGAAGAGTGGGCAAAAAAATGTGAAAAGCTGGATCAATCTTCTATGGAGAAATCTAAAAATTGCCAACATGCCAGACAAGCATATATGGAACTTATGTTTGGCATTAATTAAAAACATACAGTTCAATAAATAAGGAATTTTTTAGTTCTTGATTCTATTGCGTTTTTAGGCTCTCTCTAACTTTTAGAGAGTCTTTTTATGGCTTCAAGAATTAGTCGTTTACGATCAGTACTCTTTGTGTAAACGTATGCTATACTGTCATTTGTTCAGCTCAAAAGTGCTTTCAATTGTAGATAGTATTGCCTCCCAATGAGTTGTTACGTGTTACTGCTAATTTTTTAATGTTTTGGTTACATGTATTTAAAATATGAGATTAAATCTATCTTTGGGGTGTTTTTTTGCGTTTATCACAAATAAATGTTTCATCACACTAAGATCGTCTTTAAGTGTTGCGGCTAATTTCGGAAAAATTAGGAGGAAACATTTGTTTGGAAATTACTTTCTCTGTTTTAATAAAGAGAAAAACATTCTGAATAGAATTATTATTGTTTCATACTCAAATGTTTTTCTCGAACTATTTTTAAAAAATTTCTTTTGATTTGAGAATATTATAACATTAGTTAAGTTGTGAGACAGTTTTGCTAGGACGGTTTTGCTGGATGTGTGAGGAATTGAGCGCTCTCCACATCTTTTCATTTTTCTCCTCTCTCTTTTCTGAGTTTACAAGGGTTTTCCTTGTTATTTTTTTATCTTAATTGTGTTGTAATATTATCATGTTGAGCGGTGGAGCGCATATAAAACTTTACGTATGAGGTGTTTTTTGTTCTCGAGTGTGTGATGAATGTTTTTCTGAATAACACTTTGATTTATAAAAATAATTTAATTATTTTATGTTGAATAAGGATCTCGAATAACGTAAGCTTCTCTTATTCCAAATCTGTTCTCGGTTGAATTAATTAAAACCATCTTCTTGCATGGTACAAGCGGGGAGAGCCGTGTGGATAAAAACTGTTGAAGAAAGACGTAAAAATGCCTTTTATGAATTATCTCAAGTGCTAAAGGTTTGTTGGCAACATTTGGGGCTGGAAAAGTGTGTGATGCTGCTGGTTTATTCTTTCATAAGGGTAAAGATGGTGTTCAATAGATTTATCATAAGCTTCATGAAATATTATTCTTTAGAATTGTGATATGCCCTGAAGGGGAAATTTACTCAATAAAGAGACAAATTATTTACAGATCATATCTGATAGAAAATTTCGTTTTTTAAGGTGGGAGTGAAGTTAAGATTCAAGATAGCGTGAAAAGACGGACACTGATGGTTAAAAATGCATACAAAAAGCAGAGTTTATACTCAAATAGTTGCAAGCGATGTTTGAAATTGGGTGTGTGGTTTATCTGTAGAATTAAAATTTTGCTTTGCTCTTATGTGAAATTAAGATGCTCATTTGCACAGATTATAAAAAGCCAAAAGAGTATGCTTAGTATATTTCTATTACGAGAACTAAAATAACAACAAAAGCATTGATGGTGATAATCAAGGTTGAATAAAGCATAGCGGCTTTTACGAGATCAGCCATAAAAACCTCTTTCTGTTCTTTTTGAGGTGATTTTATGAATAACAATATGTTACAATCTGTAATATATGCTGATACAACATATTCGGCAAGCTTAAAATCGTTCCTTTTTTTATAAAAGCTTAAGGAGTTGGAGTATTGTGAATCCTAAAAAAGAAAGCTTTAAAAGGACTATTGATTGATTTTGTAAGTTTTGTGTTGCTGGAAACTTTTTTTATCCTGTTATGCTATAAAGCACTGTCATTTATAACGGTAATATAAGACATATAAGTTTTCTTGGAACGTTTAAGTATTTTTTAGTGTACGATGAATATTCGTAGGTTTATTTGTTGAGTCTTTCGTTTAAGTGAAGCAGATGAGGGGAAAGTCAGGAGAAGATCGTTTGACAAAAATTCGGACTGCGTACAGAGCCGATTGAGTTAAGATCTTAGTCCTTTAAGGTGAGCGGCGGAAGATAAAAATGTTTTCTGATCGTTTATCTCATAGCAAGATTGGTTAATGCTGCTCTAATGGGGCATGTTTTGCACAAAAGTAAAGAACGCTCCAAAAGAAATATACTTATGTTGTATATTAGTATATTTGTATTGCATATTTATGTACTTGTTTTAAAGAAATATCTCTTAACGCACACGAAAGACATTTTACGATGACATTCATAAATGGTATAACGGTAAATGTGAATAGTATAACAGTAAAGCTCTCATGAAATAATATAAACTTTGAATAATATAAAAATCTATAAAATGCTATCATCTTTATACTTATGAAAGAGCAAGTCACAATCATCGTAGGCTTGCTTCCAATGTTTATTATAGTTCTTGGCATTTGCTAAGGTTCATAAGAAGTCTTTTTCTTTCAGCGTATTTTATTAACACATCAGAGCGTTGTTTGTGATGTGCAAGCAAGTGATTTTAATTTATTCAACATGGAATATATTTGAAATGTGATGATTATGAAAGAGAAGAGCTGCATTTAAAAGGTTGAAAACGAGAGAAAGATCGTAAACAAAAATTGTACCTTGATTATAAAATGATTGTTTCTCTGTTTTTATACCAGTAGCGCATGTAAAGTCGCGATATTAAGAGCAAACTGTGTTATGGAATGAAATAATCTGTAAGAAGATGCTGTGAAAATTCTGAAAATATCAATGGGGGGAGCGTTAAGCATTATGCATTGGATAATATTTTGATTTATAGATGATAATCTATCGTTATTCAACTTGAATTAGATCCCTTAATACTGGACATTTTTTCATTCCAAATCTGTTTCGTGGTGAATTAACCAAAACAATGTCTTTTGCAGTTACAAGCAGGGAGCTCCCATGCGCAGAGAAATTGTACAAGAAAGGCCATGCTTTATGAACCGTCTCAAGTGCCAAGGGTATCAGAACATAAGGGGTTAGAAAAATATGTGATGGTGCTGGCTTGCTTCTTTTATTAAGCGTAAAGATGGAAAGTGCTCAATGGATTTTATACATGTCATGGAAGATTTATCATTATACCATTGATGGGCCGCGGTGCGAAATAGGCTTGGGTGCACTTAAGAGATATTTCTTTAAAACAAGCGCGTAAATATGCGATTGAAGACGTATCGAACTGATTGGCTAAGAAACTCTTGAAAAGGTTCAAAAAATCTTATATAGTCGTTCATTGCAAAGAAAAGCGAATGATAATTTAAAAAAGGAAGATTGATGGCTGTTTAGCTATTTGAAGATGTCTTTTTTTATATTGCTGTATGGCTGATCTGTTCGAAAGAACATTCTTTTTGTGTTTTATGCGAAATACTGCATGTGTGCAGAAAGAGCATGGGAGAGGGGGTGTCCTTTTGAATGGGTGCAAACTGATCTTGTCGGGCGCCATCTTATGGGGCGATGGGAGGTATACAAGTTTAAGTGCAGAGAGAGCCATAAGGTTATGGAGGGTAAAGTGCTTCTATCAGTAAAATGCTGAAATTTTTAATGGGCTTATGTCTTTATATGCTGCAAGATAGGCTGCGGTTTTTTGTCGGCAGATATTTTTGTGGCTGAAGTTTTCGTGAAAGCATTGTTATTTTCTGTTGAAGATGAGTTCGTGATAAAATCGGCAAGGCGAAATAGACAGAGCAAATATGGAAATTTCGATATTGCTGTAAGGTTTAAGTCTATAGCGTTTTTATGGATTAGTATAGCCGCAATGATGGTTTTGGAGCAAAGCAAGAAAAATATTTGAGAGAACGCGTTGAAAGTTGAAGTGGTATACGCTTTGAAGGATTGTCGTGCTGTTGTTTGAGCAATGTTTGCACCACGAGCTTGGTTGAGTGTATCAGCATTGAAGAGAACCTGTTTAGTCTCCCTCATTTGAAAGTAAGATTGAACAATAGTGTTGAAGGGGAAGTAAAAATGTCTGTAGTGCAATATGGTGATGATAGTTTTGCGGCAAAAGCAAAAGTTCTTGATAACAACCTTATTGATCGTGATTGGGCGATGACAAAATTTGTTGCTGCTGTTAAAGGATTAGCTCAAGTTGTTGATTATGAAAGCAATATGCTAGAGAGTAGTGGTGTTCCAGATTACGAAGAAATAAATTTGCGTAAAATACGTGGTTTGCGTGATCTTAATAAATCCATGAGTGATGTGAAGCGCTATATGAATCAAGATATTGAGCATGAGGTTGAAAGTTTGTTGTCTGATTTACAAGAAAAATTACAGCGTAATAGTGAATTACTTCAAACACATTTAAATGCAGTTAATGATCTTTCTAGAGCTATACAACTATCTGGACGTGCAAAAGAAATAGAGGAATAAATTCAAATCTGATTAATACGGGCTGTTCTAAGTAATGACAATGATTAGGTAGGGCAGTTGATTTGGATAAATAGTGCGTTTAGTGAGTAGACTTGTTTTAAGTGCATTTGGATATTTAAATTATTATCCTGATGTACTGTAAAACGCTGTTCTTAAAACAATGTCTTTTAAGGTGTCGTGATGTGAACCGCATGCGGTGAGAAGCTGGCTAGAAGAGAATTCAGAGAAGGCGGATTATTTACAGAGAATTGTTTACAGACTAAGTCAGTAGGGAGCTTCATTTTTTAGTTTAGGCAGAGGCGCGATCAAGAGAATATTTAGACCAGCCTGTGATGCCTTAAAAACAGCTTCCTTGGGGCTGTGGTAATGTAAGGTTTATACATTGAGTCTTTTGCTTGCATTTAGCAGATCTGGCGGCGACTTACTCTTCCGTGCTTTAAGGCAAAGTACTATCAGCGCTGGAGTGTTTCACGACCGAGTTCGGGATGGGATCTGGTGCGTTCACTCCGCCATAACCACCAAGTCAGCAAAAAGCATGAATGATGAAGAGTATGTGATGAATATTGCTATAAGCTTCATGGAATATTGTCCTTTAAAGTGTGATGATATGACGCGGTTCGTTGTTTAAATCTATAGGCTTGAGATAAAAATTAAAGCGGTTTATTATTTCCTTCTGTTGTTTTAGTTTTTGTATGTCAGATTGGAGAGAGCATCCAGATCTGAGTGGACATAGTGCGTATATCTTTGTTGGCGTAATATTTGAAATGGGGAGGCAATCTCATTGGGAAAGAATAAAGAGGTAGAAATCAGCTTCCCTCTGTTCCGCCGTTCTTTAATTTAGCTTTATGTCTTTCAAAAGTATCTAAAGCACTATCTGTTAAATAATGAAGATTCCGCATTGTTTCACGCTTTTTTTTATTGTGTTTTTTACTGCGGGCATGTCCTTCATGCACGACAAAATACTCAAAATAGAATGGATTTGTTATTCCTAATTCACGGCCTTGTTTTAAAGAGATATCTAAGCTCTCAAGTCTATTTCGTGATGGTGTTTGTGGGGCGGCGCAACGACATCTTTGATGCAACGGTGCTTGTGAATGGTATAATAAGAAAGTTCCCATGGAAATAATATAAAATCTATAGGGCGCGACCATCTTTATGCTTAATAAAAGAGCAAGTTGATATTGTTATATTTTTCAAACACTGTCATATTCTTTGTTTGATCCCAATGTTGCTACAGCCCCTTGGCACTTGAGATAGTTCATTAGAGGCATTTTTAATCCTTTCTTAATAGTTTTTTATCCCTATGGCTCTTCCCCCTTGTCACTTGTAAGAGATATGTTTTTTGTTGATTCAACATGGAACAGGTCTAAAATGAAAGAATCTGACGATATTCTGGATTCTCATTTAACATGGAAAACAATTAATTGTCTTTATAAATCAATATCTTGTCTTATAATGGAGCTGCTGTAGCATTGAGATTTTAGAGGAAAAACTTGCCTTTAAGAATTTATACCAGATACTAAGTCTTTATAGCAGGTATATAATAAAATGCACATCATCTAAAATAAATAGAGTGTCCACAGCGAAGAAGGGGCTGACTTTTTTAAATCGGCATGAATGCTTATTCTGTTGTGCTGTAAAAACATCATCGCTTGAGGTGTGGTGATAATATAAGACATAAAATTTTATGCATGGGGTATTTTGATGAGAGAATGTTATGGTGTTTAGTTTTTTATTCAATATGCAAAAGAAATATTATAAGTCAAAATCTTCTTTGATGTGATAATGATTTTTGAGAATTTAAAAAAATATATAAATTTAAATAAAAAAGCAGCACTTTGTGCTGCTTTTTTATTTAAGTTAAAATTAACTTCTGCTTTAGAAACGATAACGTATTCCGCCAGACAAATTGGTGCCAGATACACCGGCTTTTTGCAGTTTTTGCCGATAGCTGATATCGGCGTTTAGTACGATATTTTGAGAAAGATATGCGTTCACCCCCATGCCTCCCTCAACTGAGGAGCCGGTAGGATCAACATGAAAGGTATCAGCAATTTTTATTGTTTTACCATCGCCAAAAGTTCTGATAACATTCATTTTACCATAGAAGGAAACAGCCTTGTTTTCTTCAAGAGCCATTATCGTTTTTGTTAAACGTCCACCAAAACGGATCAACCATTGATGTGGATTGCCCATGTCTACTTTTAAGCCATTGGTATCTGAGAAAATATCAAACATGAGATTTTGATAAATGAATTGAGCTTGTGGTTCAAAGACAAGCCCTTTTGTATCGGTTGCTAATTTCTGACCAATGGTTGCAGATATATTAAGCATCTCGGTACCATCCAATTTTGCGGCATTCCCAACAAGAGCTGTGGTAATATTTCCTTTTAAGGTTCCGTAAGAAAGAAGAGCGTTGACATATATACCATTGCTATGCTGGATGCCGCTATAAGCGGTAAGTGACCATTTATCAAGCGTTGTCTTTTCAGAATCTTGCATCTCTTTTGGCGTAAAGGCAAGCTTTCCGTACGTTCCTAAAAGACCAAAATATGCGCTTATGTCTTTGCTTTCTAAGGCGGCTAATATGCCCCCTAATTGTAAGGCAGTATAGTTTACATCAGCACCATAACCATAGTGCAGTGGATCGCGGTTGGAAGATAGGGTGACCTTCTCGCCGTAGGAAGAGAAAAAGATACCATTCTTTATATTGTCTTTTGCCCCAAATACTGTTGTTCGCATATTGTCTAACAACGTGTTTTGATTGTTTACATCAGTAAATCCAGCAGAAAATAAAGTATTAGATATGGTTAAATAGTTTGCTACCTGTGGTAAAAGGGCTCGAACCTTTTTATCCTTATCAATGTAGGCATTCTGTAAGCGAAAATCCCAGAAATTACTGTTTTTACCAAAAAGATTTTGGCTCTCATGAGATGTTCCAGGTTTATAGCCTGTAAGTACATACTTATAAGGTTGTTTCCCTATTGTCATATAGTTTCCTGCTAACGTGAAGGAATTTTCATTTGCTTGTCCGGAAACTTGAATGATTGAAATCCCATGTGTCCCTAAAGGAAGTGAAGCCATCGTCTCTTCCCAAACAGCAGAGCTATCGGTTTGGAGATTGATGTGAACAACAGTACTTCCTGAGACATCACCATTAATCACAATGCGATCAGTTTGTTGTTCCGTGATAGGAGAATGTTTATCCCATTGAGTGTTTACATAAATCTCTGCAAGACCCGCTGTACTATAAATCGCTGCTGTGTGAGTTGTTTCGTCTTCTTGCGAAAGATTAGGTCCTATAAACAGAGTTTGATAATGTCCCTCAATGGGCTTGTCAAACATAATGGCGCTGTTTGTAAGGTGCAATTCAGAAAGATTAGAGTATGATTTTTCATCAACACCAAACTGTCTATAGTCATTTAAAATATTATCATTATTTGTGGCATTTTTATTCGCCTTTACAAGCCATTTCGTCCTCTCTTTTAGATCAAAAACTGTTCTATTATCTTTAGAAGTTCTTACCCGACCTTCTAAAGAAGAGTGGTCTGCAACTAATGTAATGGTGTTTGTGGAGGCACTTTCGTTCTTGATATTTTTTAATAAAATATCGGCATGAACTTCTGAATTTTTAAGGTTGACTTTCCCGTTTACGCCTGTTCCATAAAGGTTGATACCGCTACCATGTTCAACGAAAAGCTTTGTATTCTCTAGGGTTACTTTATCAGCAATATTGGCTACATCTTGTTCTTGAACGGCATTGGTGTTCCTTTCAGCATTGCGTGTATATCGTTTTCTAGGGGCATTATACGGATTGTTGCGGAAAATAATACCGTCTGCTTCATAATTTCCCGTGACATGGACGCTTGAATCCTTAAGTTTGATTGTGCCCTCCATGTTTACCAAACCAGCTGTTTCTGCTGTTACAGTAATGCCTGTAGCATCAATTTCTCCACCATCTGATACACTTAGTGCAACAAAACGCGCATCAACTGTTCCCCCTATCATGTTGACTTTTGAATTATTTCCCTCTGCATGTACAGCAAAACCATTGTCTTGAATTTTTTTGTTATGTAGCGTTATGGTCTTACCGTTTTTAGCTTCAACTCCAGCGCTTATATCCTCAATTTGTGTAGACTTTTCAGGTTGTTTTATTGGTGATATTGGTTTTTCAATCTCTGATTTTTCAGATATTTTTTGTGCAGATGAAGATTGCACTGGCGCTGGCTTTGCAGATTTTGGTGGTACCAGTAATCTTGTTTTTTCAGTTTCTACTCTTAAAGATATTGGCTGTGCGAGTTCTGGTTCATTAGATGTTGGTATTTGCTCTGTTGTTGGTTTTGTAGGTTCCGTTCTTGTAGGTTCAGACTTTGTAAGTGCTGGTTGTAAATTCGGTGAAGGTTGTGTAGGTTCTGGCTGTGAAGACACAGCAGAATTCGATAGTGTTTTTTCGCTGGAAGAGTCTGCAGAAGAGGAGGGCGCCCCTGAACGTCTTCTAGATTTTGCTTCCATTCCTGTTGTTGAAGATTGTATAATAGGAGTGTTTTGTGTTGTAGGGTTAGATTGTACACCTTCTGTAACTTTAGTCTTTGGTGTTTGTGTACTTCCTTGACTAAGATCAGAGTTTTGTTTTGAAGAAGAAATTATATTTCCAGCTGAATTTCCTTCAAGTTGTGTTTTGGGAGGTAGAGTGCTTGTAGAAGTAGGCGTTGTAAGTTTACTTCCTGTAGAAATAGGGCTTGCGCTCGTTCTTGTGGAGCTAGGTGCTGTAGGGGGAAGGAGGCCATTAGGGGTTGAAGATGGATATGATGGCATAATTCGCCCGATTCCATCATATGGATCTTTATACGGATCAAAAACTCCGGATAGATTTATTTGTGACTTGACACGAGCAGGTTGTAGAGAAGAAGAATCTATCGTTGTTGATGGATTTGTACTATGAATAGCATAAGACAAACCGCTGGAAGAATAAAACAGAACTCCGGAAACTGTGTATAGTAAGAAGCTTTTTTTCATATGGATGTATTCCTAAAATATTTCCCCCTCTCTCATAAAAAGTAAAACTTTGACCTCATTATGTCTCTTTTGTAAGAGACAAAACGAAACATAATGAGATCTCTTCATATTTCAAGATAAGGAATACAAGTATTTTTAAAAGTGATAGCGTATTCCAGCGGAAATATTTATTGCAGAGATGCCAGCTTTTTTGAATTTATGTTGATAGCTGAGATCACTATGAAGCTGAATATTTTGTGATAAGTGTGTGTGAATACCAAAACCACCTTCGATTAAAGATCCCATAGCTGCAAGCTGAAAATTTTTACTAAAAGTTTTGATCATGTTCAGTTTGCCGTAGAAAGAAACAGCATGTCCTTTGTTTTGCGTTAAACGTCCGCCAATACGGAGCAGCCATTGATAAGGATTACTTATGTCTATTTTAGAGTTATCGTCATCTGAGAAAGAGCTCCTATCTGATAAAGAACCAAGCATGAGACGTTGATAAACAAGTTGTGCTTGCGGTTCTAGGATTACACCTTCCAAACTGGTTGACAGTTTTTGACCAACAGTTGCAGCGGCTCCTAATGTTTTACTATTCTTCACTTTTGAGGTATGTTTGATGAGAGCTGTAGCGTGATTTTCTTTGAAAATTCCATAAGAGAGAAAGGCACTTGCATAGATGCCACTGTCATGCTGAATATTTCCATATGCGGTGAGTGACCATTTATCAAACATATTTTTTTGAAAGCTCTCCTTGTTTTTAGGAGTAAAAGATAATTTCCCATATGTTCCGAAAAGACCAAAGTTGCTGCTGATATTTTGATCTTTTAGCGCTATTAGTGTTGCTCCTGCTTGCAATGCAGCATAGTGAATATCTGCTTGAACACCATCTTGTTTTGCTTGAACCTTAGAAGAAAAGGTGCTTTTATTGCCATAAGATGATAAGAAAACGCCTCTTTCTGGATGATCTTTGGGTTCAAACATTGTTATTTGCATATTGTCTAACAAGATATTTTGATTGTTGACATCACTAAACCCAACAGCAAACATCGCAATAGGCATGGTTAAAGAACTTTCTCCTTGTGGTGTAAGAGTTGTGCTTTTTTCTGTTCCATCAAGAGAAGTAGAAGCTGCGGTTGCTTTATCATCATCTGTAAGTTTAGAGGAGCTCTCTGTAGCCGCGGTAGCAGTATTCTCAACCTTTGGGAGCAAATTCATATGCGCTTTTGCTGATGTATTAAGAGTTGTTTTTGATTCCGAGGAAGTGGTGTTTGTTTGGGGATCAATATCAGATTGCGAATTTTCATTTATTTTAAGCTGTCTCATTCCATGACCTGTTCTTGTGAATGAATTGTCCTTGTGTTGGGCAGCAACATGAGCGGGTGGTAATTTATCACTAGCGCGTCTTTGTTTTGTACTGGAGTCAATAAGAGGTTGTTTATTCTTTTCAGATGCAGGAGGGGATGTTTTTTCTTTTCTCTCCACGTTGGTTATTCCATCCGCGTTCAAAGTCTCTAATACTGCTTTGCGTAAAGTATTGGAAAGTTCCTTGTTTTGTCCTTGTAAGGCAGTATCCACTTGTGCCGCCTTATGTAATATTTCTGCTGTATTTTGCAGTTTGTGCCAATCACGATTGTCTTGGCTTACCCATTGTTGGTGTGCAGCATTAACACGCTGTTGGTTATCAGCTTCAAGGATTGCTGCCGCCTTTACGGCATCGGAAACTGCTTTGTCGTAGCCACGTAATAAATTTTCTCTTGTTTTTAATCGATTCTGACGTAATTGTTCAAGTTTTGCTCTGGCTTGCATCATGCGGTACGCATCACGATTAAATTGCTCTGACATAGCACGAGCGTATATAGAATCTCTTTCTTTCCGCATTTCCTCTCTATGATCAGGAGTTGCATAACGACCGATCCCTGAGAAATATCTGTTAATTTGAGTTCCTGAATCATCTAATGCTTCTTGAAGTGCTTGATTGAAGTGCGAATTATCCTCCATCATGGCGCCAGAGGCGATCTTTTCAAGATTTTTTTCTGCTTGTGTTGGTGTGTTTATTAAATCAATGGCATGGCGATATTGTTCAGGTAATTTCATAATCCCTTCAATGGCATGGCGTTCCTGGGGGCTTAGAGCAGAGGCGGTGCTGGTAGATGTGAAATTAAAAGAAGAAAAAAATAAAGCACAAGCGGCTGTACATAACAAAAGATTCTTATGCATAGAGATGTTCCTTAAGATATTTTCTTTGTTTTGCTAAAAATGAACTACTTTTTGACACATTACGGTTTTTTGTAATGTAGTTAAGCAGCACTGTTTTCATCTCAGCGCTGCTTATGCGTCAAAATAGAGAGCTAAGATTTCTAAAAGCGATAACGCATTCCTCCGGAAAAATTAATTCCAGAGAACCCGGCTTTTTGAAGTTTATGTTGGTAATTAACGTCAGCATGAAGTGCGATATTTTTAGAAAGCTGCGCGTTAATGCCAAGCCCACCTTCAAGGGAAGAGCCCATAGAATCGAGATGGAAAGATTCCATAACATCAATAGCGCGCTTCTCACCAAAAGCTTTGATGACATTCAATTTACCATAAAAAGAAAGAACACGATCTTTTTCAATAGGAAGTATTGTTTTTGTTAAACGCCCTCCAATACGGACCAACCATTGATGAGGGGTCTTTATATTAACTTGGAAGCCATCAATATCTGAAAGAGTGCCAAAGGCAATATGTTGATAAATAAGTTGTGCTTGTGGTTCAAAGGACACTCCTTCAACACCAGTTGCTAGTTTTTGTCCAACGGTAGCTGATATATTTAATGTATCCGTATTGTTTAATTCTGTGGTGTTGCCGATAAGGGCTGTTGTAATATGTCCGTTTAAAATGCCGTAAGAGAAAAATGCATTAACATAGAGACCATTGTCATGGTGGAGATTCCCATATGCCGTAAAGGACCATTTATCCAGTATGCTTTTGTCAGAACCTTCCATGTCCTTTGGCGTAAAAGCGAGCTTTCCATATGTGCCTAAAAGACCAAGATTCGCGGTTATATTTTGATTTTCTAACGTTGTTAATGTCATGCCTGCTTGTATAGCAGCATAGTGAACATTAGCACCATAACCATATTCCAATGGACTACGGCTGGAAGATAACGTCATCTTGTTGCCATAAGTCGATAAAAATATCCCTTTTTGTTTATGACCTTCTAATCCAAAAACTGTTGAGTGCATATTATCTAACAGTGTATTTTGATTGTTTATATCAGCCAAGCCAGAGGAGAATATTGCATTATGCATAACCAAATAGCTTGCCATTTGAGGAACAAGAGCTTTGATTTTTCCTTCATCATCAAGAGTCGCATTTTGTAGACGGAAATCCCAAAACTCTTCACTTTCTTGCAAGAGACTTTGCTGTTTGTCAGCTCTCCCACGGCTAGATGTTGGTCCATAGCCATTTAATACATATTTATAGGGCAATCCATCCATTGTAGTGTAGCCATTTGCCAGCGTGAAGGCGGCTTCCTCTGCTTTTCCAGACACCTGAACAAGTGAGAGACCACGCGCATTCAAAGGAATTGAAACTTCATCATCATCGAATGGTTCTGCACGCTTTGAAAGATTGTTGAAATAGATCGTTGTGGTGCCTGAGACATTACCATGAACGAGAACACGGTCAGTTTTTTGTTGTTCTTTTATAAGACCATTACTCCATTCGGTATTAAAGTAAATCCTTGCGTTGCCCAATGCATTGTAAACCGTTGTTGCATCGGAGCTTCTGTTTTGCTCTGCTTTCGCAGCTTCAGCTGTTGGCTGTTTTCCCACATGCAAGGTTTGATATTGATTGTCTGCTAGTTTATGCGGCGCATTAAATATAATAGAGCTATTATTAAGGTTCAATACTGAGACAATAGACTGTGCACGTTGTTTAATATCAGTGAGCAAGTATCCTTTAGAGCTGTCAAATTCTTTGTCTACTTCAAATTGACTAATCTTTAGGGACCACTTGCTGTTATTGTTGAGAGTAAAAATCGTTGTATTTTGAGGTAAAGTCTTTGCTCGTCCTTCTATAATCGAATTGTCAGCGCTTAATATAAAAGTGCGAGGATCGATATCTTTTGAGTTTTCTGGGATTTTATTTTTTAATAATATATCAGAACGAATTTCTGAACTTTTAAGTTCTACCTCAGCAACAGATTTTGCATAATCTGGTCCTAGAATACCAATACCATTTTCAACAAGAAGTTTTGTGTTGGTAAGAATTGCTTTATTGATAACTTTTTCGCCCTCTTTTACTTGGGAACTTGGGATGTAATCAAAAAGGATACCACGACTTTTGTGATGTCCGGAAACATTTATGATTGAATCTTCAATATGGATGATGCCGTTTGAAATTTCTAAACCACGGGAATTTGATTTTCCTACAGTTTTTTTAGCATGAATACGTCCACCTGTTGTTGCGGTAAATAAATTTGAGTCTGAACGCATTGTTGAATTTGTAATGGTGATAAAGGCTTTGTCATCAGCAACCACTGTTGTATATGCGCTGCGGATAAAAACGTTATTAAAGGTTTTTTCTTCTCCTGCTTTATCCGCACGAGCCATAACCATTGTAGGAGCTGATGTATTTGCATAAGTTGAACCGAAATGAGAAAAAATCAAAGTTCCAGCAATTGTACATAACAAAAAATTTTTCTTATAAATATATTTCTTACACATAGATATGCCTTTAGTATTTGGTATGCTTTGATGCTTACTTCATTCCCCTGATGGCGCAAGTACCCAGACAACTTCTATATCATTATGTTTTTATTGTAAACAACAAAACGAAATATTGTATCGTGTTCTTTATCGTTAAAAAAATGATTTTAGAAGAGCTTTTAAAATAAAAATTGCAGTTAGAAACTATGAATTGCAGAAAAGCTAGATTGATCAGTATTCCGTTTAAAAGTGTTAAGAAACAAAATATTTTGCAAGGATGTTTGTTGCTTAAGGCTGTTGTTATGGAAACTCTACAAATTTTGGAGAAGCTGTTGTTGTGTGCTTACAAAAAGCTTTTAATTGATTTTCTTACACAGAGAATTATTTATTACGTGTTTTAAAATACAAAAAAATTTATTAAAAGCATTTGATTTTTATAAATCAAAAAGGTAGCTCTCTTGAGAATTCAGTATTCATTTAGAGATAACAGATTTTGTTACATTTGGTTTGAGTGAGATTAATTGGCTCAAGAAAGGTGGTAGAAAGAATCCTTATTGACGCTTCTTTCCAATAGATTGTAAAAAGGCAGCACATTTGTACTGCCTTTTATTAAAATGAATAGAATATAAATTGTTTTTTGCTTTTTCTTAAAACTGATAGCGTATTCCACCTGAAAAGCTTGCTCCAGATATACCAGTTTTTTGAAGCTTATATTGATAGTTAACATCAGCATAAAGTGCGATATTTTGTGATAATTGTGCATTTACACCAAGTCCACCTTCAACAGACGCTCCTATAGAATCAAGGTGGAATGGTTCACCAATCTGTATCGTACCATTGTTAGAAAAAGCTTTAACAATATTCAATTTACCATAGAAAGAAAGAATACCGCCGTTTTCAATAGAAAGCTTCGTTTGCGTTAAGCGTCCACCAACACGCACTAAGTATTGATAAGGATTTCCCATATCCACATCAAAGCCATCGACATCTGAGAGTGTGCCAAGCATGAGGCGTTGATAAACAAGTTGTGCTTGTGGTTCAAAGACCAATTCTTTCTTACTGGTTTCGAATTTTTGTCCAATGGTTGCTGATGCACTGAATGTATCAGCATTTTTCAATTCTGCAGTCTTTCCTATGAGAGCTGTGGTGATATCTCCCTTGAGCATTCCATAGGAGAAGAGCGCATGGATGTATATCCCATTATTATGGCGCAGCCCACTATATGCAGCAATTGACCATTTATTGAGTGTACTCTTGTCAGCACCTTCCATGTCTTTAGGGGTGAAAGCTAATTTCCCATATGTCCCTAAAAGACCAAAATTGGTGGTCATGTTTTGATCTTCTAGAGCTGCTAATGTAATGCCTGCCTGTAAAGCTGCATAGTGAATATCGGCACCATAGCCATATTGTAATGGCGTACGGTGAGAGGATAATGTCATCTTATTTCCATAAGTCGAGAATAAGACTCCTTTGTTTTTATGATCTTTTGTCTCAAAGGTGTTTTCCTGCATCGAGTTGAGTAAAGTGTTTTGATTGTTTATATCAGCCAGTCCAGCTGAGAATAGTGCGTTAGGCATGGACAAATAGCTTGCCACTTGAGGAACGAGAGCTCTGATCTTTCCCTCATTATCGAGAGTCGCATTTTGCAAGCGAAAATCCCAGAAATTCTGATTTTTTTCCAAGATGTTTTGTGCGTTGTTTGCTTGTCCAAGGGATGATGAACCGGTATTTTGCGCTTCTTTCTCTTTTGGTGAAACGCCTTCAATCATTGTTCCTGATGCTGATATCGTGTAGATTGTGTAGTCTTTGAGGGTATTTTCTTTTGATTCTTGTGATATTCCGCTAAAATGACTTTGTGTGCTATCGGCTGTCCCATGGCTGGATGTTGGACCATAGGCTTTGAGTATATATTTATAGGGCAATCCCCCCATTGTGGTGTAGCCGTGTGCAAGTTTGAAGGAATCTTCATTTGCATTTCCAGAAACTTGAATGAGTGAAAGACCACGCATATTCGAAGACACAGAATCTTCAGCTTTTAATATCTCACCTTTCGCAAGGTTCTTGATATGGACTGTTGTGCTGCCTGATACATCACCATGTATAAGGAGGCGGTCAGCTTTTTGCTGTTCTTTTACTAGACCATCACTCCATTCAATATTAAAATAAATTTTTGCATCGCCTGTGGCATTGTAAACTGTATTATAAGTGCTTTCTATATCGGGGATTGTACTTCCCTCAGGTCTACGAACCTCAGCTGTTCGCCCTACATACAAGGTATGATAATGATCTTTTTCCCGCCCTTGTGGTGTCTTAAATATGATAGAACTATTATTAAGATTCAGTACTGAAACGGTAGAAAGGGCTCGTTGTTTAATATCACTGAGCTCATAGTTAAACACATTAAAGTCAGTATCGACTTCCTCTTGAGAGGTCTTTAAGTACCATTTGCTTTTGTTATTCAGAGTCAAAACCGTTGTATTGACTTTTAAAGTTCTTGCTCGTCCCTCTATTGTTGAATTATCAGCGGTTAATGCTAAAGTTACAGGAAGAGTATCGTTGTCATAATATTTACGTTTCGTTTTATTTCTCAATAATACGTCAGATCGAATTTCTGAGTCTTTAAGTTGAACTTCAGCAACGGCTCTTGAGCAGTAGGGACCAAGAATACCGGTACCGTTTTTCACAAGAAGTTTTGTATTGCTAAGAACAACCTTATTGACAACTTTTTCTCCACTTTTCAGTGAAGAATCTTTTGTTTCATAAAAAACGATACCACCGGCACCTCCTCGTTGGACGGTTATGGTTGAATCTTCAACGTTGATTATACCATTCTTTGTTTCTAAACCTTTGTATACTGTATTTGCTTTAATTTCTTTAGCATGAATGCGTCCACCTTCTGATACAGAAAGTGCAGACATTTCCGTGTGTATTGTTGATTTTACAATTGTGATAGCTGCTTTATCATGCGCTAATATTCCAGGTCCTTTATCGCGGACAAGAACATTATTTAAAGTCTTTTCTTCTCCCTTATTTAATTCAATCTTTCCCAAAATTCCAGGAGTTTCAGGAGCTGATGTATTTGCATAAGTTGAACCGAAATGAGAAAAAATCAAAGTTCCAGCAATTGTACATAACAAAAAATTTTTCTTATAAATATATTTCTTACACATAGATATGCCTTTAGTATTTGGTATGCTTTGATGCTTACTTCATTCCCCTGATGGCGCAAGTACCCAGACAGTTTCTATATCATTATGTTTTTATTGTAAATAACAAAACGAATTATATTGATGGTGTTCTCTATGATTTGAAGTTTTGCTTCAGAAAAACTTTTTTCATGATCATAAAAAGTCGAGAAAAGTGGATTTCATAAAACCTAGCTTGGTTAAGCTTATGCTAAAAGCACTATGAAGTATGATATTTAAAAATTGTCTATTAAAGATAATCGCTATAAAAGCTCTATAGCGTTGAGATGTATTATTTGATGCATTCACCAAAACGATCAGCAAATTTTTTCTGCTATAAGAAGAAGAGATGAGGGGGCTATTCACAGGCTTTCTTTAAAGATAAGGGTACCAAAGTCCATTTTTCTAAGGAAGCACAGCCCATTTCGCGACGGTGTTCATGAATGCTATAACGCTAAAGCCATAGAATCCCATCATATTTACGCTTACGAAGGAGCAAGCCGATACCTTTACGCTTAATAAAAGAGCAAGCCCGTCACACATTTTGCTAGCTCCCAATATTTGTGATAAGCCCTTGGCACTTGAGACAGTTCATGAGAGGAATTCTCAGGCTTTTCTTATATAACTTTTCTCCACACGCCAGCCCTGCTTGTAATGTGTAAGTGAATGATTTTGATTAGTTCAACATGGAACAGATTTTAAATGAGAGAAATTTACGATATTCAAGATTTTAATTCAATAGGAATAACGCTAAATTATCATTATAAATCAATATTTTGAATATTTCATTTAAAACATCTTTTATTGATACAAAAAGAACTTTATTGAGTTATTTCATTTTATAAATGAAAAAACTAGCTTTCTTGAGCGTTTTGTATGTGAAAGATAAAGCGCTTGTTGTTAGATTTTCTTTTCATGCATTAATTTTCTCAAAACTGTTTGTTTAGAAGAACCAGCAATGGAAGTGTAAAGAAATCTTTATAGATAGCGACAACACATCGTAAAGAAAGAAATTATTTTATTGCTATAATAGATTGTAAATAACAAAAAAATACAGTCCGTTTTTTTGTTAATAGTAAACGGATTAATATGCTTATTTTTTTATAATTTTATATTAAAATTGGTAGCGTATTCTATCAGAAAAACTTGTCTCGGCTACACGTCTTTTAAAAAATTTTTGATAGTTTACATCAATATAGAGAGTTAAATTGTGAGATAATTGTGTATTGTGCTAAATGCACCTTTAACGGCAGAATCTATCGGATTAAGGTGAAAATGAATACCAATCTGTTTAGTATCATTAATATCAAAGTTTTTTAAGGAAGTTCACTTTCTCATACAAGGATGGGGTACGGTCTTCTACGGTCCTAACAATAGTTTTTGTTAGATACCTACTTATCCGGACTAACTGGGGAGGCTGTCTGATTTAATTTTAAGATTATCAATATGTTAAAAGTCGTTAAAAATCAAATCATTAGCATACAAATCATGTTTGTGGTTCAAACGGTTAGTTCTCTGACTATTTTTTGCAAATTTTTGACAAATGATTGTTGAGGCAATTAACATTTTTACAGCATAACTTTAATAGTATTTTTATAGAAGTTTTAGAGATATTTGCTGTCCAGATATCATAAGGGAAGAGTGTAGCCATATGAAAACACTGTTATGCTCTTATATTATAAGCTATGATTGATTATTTATCCGATATGTTTTTTTTCATTTTCTATATCCTTTGGAATGAATGAGAGTGGCTGTAGGTTTCCTATCTGTTTTAAATGTGCAGTGGTTAACTTTTCATTTTTCTAATATCATCTTTGCTTGGATAGCTCCATGGTGCATATTAGCACCATATCTACCTTCAAAGAGGAGCATAATTGAACGGTAAAGTTGTTGTACTTCCATAAGTGAAAAAGCAAGAAATCTTCTATTTTTTAAGATTTATTCTTAATGCTATTATCTTTATATTATCTAAAAATACACTTTGCTTAGCTTTATGGGCAAATTCGATGATGAATAGCTGCGCAATACGTGTGAAGAGGAGGAAAAGTGTATTTAAGTAGAAAAGAAAACACTTCAGGAAAAAATCGATTTCATGTACGAAAAGGCAGCATACTTTGTGACATATTCTAGATAAAAATACCTTATCTTTTATCTTGATAAAATGGTATAATATGCTGATTTATAATGATAATTTAGCGTTGATTTCATTGAGTTAGAGTTCTGAATAACGTAAGATTCTCTCATTTGAAACCTGTTTGTCTTAAATCAAGAAAAACCATTCTCTTGCACACCACAAGCGGGGCTGGCGTGTGGGTAAAAAATGTATAAGAAAGGACTAAAAATGGCTCTTATGAATCGTCTCAAGAGCCAAGGGCTTTAGCAACACCCACGAGCTGGAAAATATAATGATGGTGCCGGCTTGCTCCTTCACAAACGTAAAGATGGGGGTGCTCAATGGCTTTATCGTTATACCATTCATGGGCGCTGTCGCTAAATGGACTTGGGTGCTTTGAGAGATGTCTCTTTAAAACAAGCTCGTGAATTGGCACCCCTCCCAATAGCACTCTGTTCTTCGTGATGGTCATGATCCCATTAAAGAACGTGAGAAACGAAAACGTGAGGCAATGCGTAATCTCCATTACTTAAAAGACATTGCCTTAGATGCTTTTGAAAGTCGTAAAGCTGAATTAAAAATGATGGTAAAGATGGAAACTGGTTTTCACCTTTAAAACTCCATATTCTCCTCAAATTAGGCTGTCTGCCTATTTCAGAGATTACACAAACAGAAATACGCAATATCCTCGCTTCCATCGGTCATTCAAGATATAATACTAAAAAACACAATAAAGTCAATAGGTTGTGTGAAATTATTTTATATGAATCCACTCAAGAATCCATCTTTTTATGCATGATTCATTTGACCATTTTTTATATAAGATTGCCATGGATGAATAGACTGTAAAAAGCAAATCATGATGCAAATATTATAACGCATGTAAACGTTCAAATGAAATGAAAAGCAGATATCATTCATAACAGTTCATAAATTTTATGGTACGTTTTTATCACAGCACAAATCACATTATTTAAAAATTTAGTCGTTTGAAAATATCGATAACATAAATTGTATAGGTTTAAAAAATGGTATGAGTTTTGCTCTTTTTTGAGCTAAACCTTCAAAGGAATAATCGTTTGAAACGGTCATAAGCTTATAGGTTTAGTTTATAAAGATTGCATAAAAGGATTTAAAGACAAGATCGATTTTATAACCACGGTATTTTTTACCGCGGTAGGAAATAAAGGTCATGAAATTCAAAACGCTATATCTCATGAAATGAAAAGCCTTTTAATGAATAGATTGCAGGCTAGTCTTTAAGAACGGAACTATTCGCTTCCACAAAAAAATGGAGGCAAATAATGCCATGGCAGTAGAATAACTATCTACTTTAGATTTGGTACTAAAAACGTTTTAAAAGTTATAGTTTAAAAATACGAAACCAAAAGAGCTCTTTCCAAATTTGGGGGCAGCTATTAAGACAAAGATAAGCAAACAAACTTCAAAACCATTGTAACATCATAAGGTATGGGGTTTCTCACTTTTTATTAAAAGCAACAATGTTTAAAGAATGCTCTATTCTAAGATAACACCCCCAAAATGGACCGGCTAATATTTAAAGAAATTAGGTTTTAATGAAAAGTACAAATACGCTTATGAAAGCTCTTTAAATGCACGTTTAAACGTTTGAAACATAAAATGAGATCTTTGAAGAATATTCGTTTAGATGCAGGGCGCACAACGGTTGACGGCGTGGAGACCGTATTAAACACCGAGGCGCTTTCTGCTGGGGGTAATGCAACGGT
>NZ_JBHIRO010000016.1:0-31662 GCF_042197165.1 Bartonella sp. AA23NXGY
ACGATTCATAAGAACCATTTTTACTCCTTTCTTGTACAATTTTTACCCACACATCAACCCCGCTTGTGACGTGCAAGTAAGTGGTTTTGATTGATTCAAGATAAACAGATTTGAAATGAGAGAATCCTACGTTATTCGGGACTCTCATTCAACATACAAAACAGTGAATTATCATTATAAATCAATGCATTGAACGCTTGTTCAACGGCATTTTCAAATTGTCTTAAGTCTTGGCAAAGAAGTTCTTCTGCTTGTTTTTCAGTGATTGCCATACCTTTATGAACAAAAGGTTTTCCAGCATTGTTTGTATGTCCATAACCAATGGTCCACACCCCAATGGCGTCTTTATAGGCATTGAGACGTAAACCTTCCCATTGTTTAATCAGTGCTAGCCCTTCTGGTGATATTGTTCTCATGTATTGCTCCTATAAAAAAGCCCCACAAAAGGTGGAGAAGATTGATAGATTAAAATTGTAATTATTGTGTTTTATTAAAAATTTCGTTTCATGTAACTTTTTTCTATGTTATACGTTACATGAAACATAATGGAGATTTTGTTATGGCTACAATGCACGTCAATGAACGCGTTCAAAAACATCGCAACGCACAAAGAAAAGCAGGTTTGCGTTTAATGCAAATTTGGGTACCAGATACTCGCCAACCAAACTTTGCAGAAGAGTGCCGACGCCAATGTCGCTTAGTCGCAAAAATGGATAAAACAGATACATCTATGCAGTTGTTGATGGATCAATCTTTAATGGATATTGATGGCTGGACAGAATGATGCGTGGATTTCTCGTCACAATAGCGATGCAAGGCGATTTTGGTAAACCAAGACCTGCGTTAATCATTCAAGCTAATCAATTCAGTGAACATACAAGTGTAACAGTTTTACCCATTACTAGCACACTTGTTGATGCGCCATTACTCCGCATTACGATTCAGCCAAACGCTAAAAATGGTTTGCAAAAACCTTCGCAAGTCATGATTGATAAGATTATGACGGTAAGATGTGAAAAAGTTAGTCCAGCTTTCGGTTCCATTCATGCAGATAAAATGGTAGAAATTGAACGCTGTTTAGCTGTATTTTTAGGAATAGTAAAATAAAAATAGTATTTCTTTTTATCATCATAAAATAGCTTTGTTTATCTATCTTCCTCATCCATATGGATGACGCCTTCACCTTCGTCGCATGCGTTTGGTGGAGCGTTTGGATCAAGGGTATCGTCCTTGTCTGGTGTGGTGTTTGCAACGTTTCCAGCCGCATCTTCTTGTGATGCATCAAAAAGTTCGCACTCTATTTTTGTGGTGTAACCACCCGTTTTATCAAGTTTGTGTTTAACGCTTTTGATGCGCCATTCTGCCGGTATATAAGGGCGGAAAGGGGGCTCTTGAACAAGCTTTGCTTCTGCTTGCACAAAGGGATCACCACCGATATCACATGAGAAAGAAGACTTACCGCGTGATGATTTATTGCGATAAGCAGCAATGGCCGCAACAGCCTCTGATTGGTTATGGTAGGTGTATTTGAGTTCATGGAACGGCGGATTACCAACTTTGACTTCTTTTTTTTCACCACTGCGGATATCATGATAAGTTGCGAGAACACCGCCTTTTTTCTCTTTGTCTTCTTCTTCTTTCTCAGGTGTTGTTTCTGCTTTTTCCGATTCAGATGATGATGGTGCTGCTCGATCACTGTCATCCATATGGATAAAGTTTTCATCATCATCAATCTCTTCTGGTTCTCGTGCATCAGCCGCGGCTTTTTGGTCGTCTCCCACATCTGTTTCTAAGCCATTGGCTGCACCTGCTTCATCCCGCGCACTGTATTTAAAATCCCAAGAGGTGCAATGTTCCTCATGAATAACAACAATAGGGAGTGTTTCACCGGTAATGGCTTTGCCTTCACCCCGTTTGGCAAGCACAAGTTTGCCATCAACGGGTTTTGCTACCGCATCATAGTCTTCTGCAAGGCGCGTAGCAAAAGCCATATCGCTTTCAGAAGTTTGGTCAATGTGACGCACAACAATTTTAGCAAGAGCAGGGTCAACTTTTGGTGTATAGCCATTGCGCTCTGCTATCTCTTGAACAATACTGCCAAGGGTTTGTTGGTGATAGGATTGGCTTTTGGGTGTTCTATAAGACGTATTCATAGAGGCGGCGCGCCCTGTTACACTTAAGCTTTGGGGTGGGCTGCTTACAGAGATTTCATCAATCAGATAGGCTCCCATATCGCGGTTTTTGCCGCCTTCATAGCCAAGTGTTACGGAAATGATTGTTCCGATGAGAGGAATATCGAGAAAGCCGTTATCACTGTCGCGTGCGCGGTCATCAAGCTCTATAGTGATACGATCACTTTTGTTTTCTGCTTCATCGGTAATTTCAATCGACAAAACATAATCCATAAGAGTTTTTGTGATGTCTTCTCCATTTGCCAGAACCGTGCAAAAAGGTTTCATGATTGACTGCCCCAAATTCTAATCACCGGTGTGGCTTTAGGATAGGGGAGGGTTGGCAAAACGATTGTGATGCCTGCTTTTAAGATGGGTCCATAGTCTGCAAGACCAAAATTTGCTGCATAAACGCGTTCAACAGCAAGGGCTTGTTGACCCTTTGCATAGTATCTCCAGCAAATGGCATCAATCATATCGCCTTCTTTTGTTACGTAAAGATCACTCATAGCTCTTCACCATATTCTCTCAACTTTATCGTAAATTCTTGTTTTTTTGGGGTGCCATTATGATGAAAAACGCTTTGTTTTTCCTCTACAGAAAGAATGACAAACTTACCTAAGATTTTGCCTTGACCAGTCACAAGAATGTGAGGTCCTTCATGTGCCATTTGCCGTAAATATTCGAGCTGTCTATGACCACCTTTGAAATCTGGATAAATCACACCAGTTAAAGAAAATTCCGCATTTGCAACGGCAGGCAATTGAAGAGCAGCCTTTCTCCCCAATCGCCCTTGCTCCACCCATGGAACACCATAAGACATATCAAGTGTTTGGTAAGCTGCTGTTTCAATCGAAAAAATAAAACCACCCAAAGCTAACATCATGGTATTTAATCCGAAAGGCTAGAGGCTATGGCTAAACGTTGCTGTTTTGCATAGCGTTCAAGTGCTTGATTGACAGCGTCTCTGATTTCGTCCTTGAGACCATTTGGTACTGAAATATTTAGATTTGTAATGGTTACACGGGCATCTACTTCAACAGGTTTATGAACTGTAATTGGCTTTGGAGCTTTAAAGGCACCTACTTTATTTGTTGCCTGCGTTTGTCCTGTTTCAACGACACTTGTATTAAAACCACTCTTGCGTTTTTCAGGCGGGGTGTTTGTAACCACTACTGTATCAACCATTTTTTTTGCACGTGCATTGGTTTCTTCGGTAAAGGTTTTAATGGTCTGCGTTGAAGTCTTGTCTATTGAAACATTAAACCCTAACTTTTCTTTCACCCAATTAGGCATCCAACTGGTTAATTTCTTCATCATGCCGCTGAGCCAATCAGACAGAGCATTCCATTTGCTTTTGATGCCCTCCCAAAGCCCATTAATAAGATTGGAGCCTACTTCCATTAAATCGACACCAAACAGCCATTCAATGAGTTCATTGATTTTTTTCGAAATCCAAGAGAGTGGTGAAAAGTTTTTAAAGAACGTCAAGAGGTTATTGAAAGCATTACTACATAAGTTCGCAAAAGAATCCCATAGCTTGCTTATAAAGCTTATGACTGTGTCCCAATTTTTATAAAGCAGAGATCCGGCAGCAACAAGAGCTGCAATGCCGCCAATTATCCAGCCAATAGGTGTGGTCATGATAGCAACACCAAGCGATATAAAAGCCGTACCAACAGCGGTTATTGCTGGAATGAGTGAAGCTACAAGAGTTACAGCAAGACCAGCAATTGCGGAAGCAGCTGGTGCTATTGCCGCAATGAATGCCCCAGTAAGAACTGCTCCAACTGCGGCTAAGGATGCAGCCACCCAAGCATTGAGTTTGTCCCAATATTTGTAGAGTAAAACAAGAGCTGCGATGCCGCCAATGAGCCATCCTATGGGCGTCGTCATTATAGTATAGCCAAGGGTGACAAACGCTGCTCCCGCTGCTGCTAATGCGGCAATGAGTGGACCAAAAATGAACGAACCAAGTGCCACAAGTCCTACCTTAAAGAGGGTTATTTCACCAATCAGAGGTTCTAGCCATTGGAACCAGCCTTTAATCCTCTCTGTGAGATCACTGATGCCTTTTCTTAAATCAGAGGTAGGATTAAGCAAATCATTAAGGACTTTTTTTAAGGTTTTTGCCCAGCTCGCAACAGTTGTTTGAATGAGGTCGCGGTTTTCATCAATCAACTTTGAAAAACCGTCAATCATATCATTAATCACGGGCATGAAACGCGCGCCAATAAAGCTCGCGATACCGCCTATTTTTTTCTTAAAAGCACCAAGCTTGTCACTCAAATCTGCGGCATAGCGTGCGACATCGGCACCTATCAGCCATTTTCCTTTCCGCGCCTTTGCAAACAGCTCTTTAATGGGTGCCATGCCTTGTGCAAGCATGGTCGCCATTTCTTTACCATCGCCCCCAAACAGCAGAGCGGCAATATGCTGTCTTTGTGCTTGGCTTTTCATCTTACTCATCTTGTCGGTAATTTCTTCTAACAAGACAGAAGTGGATTTGAGTTTTCCAGAAGTGTTTTTGACAGAAATGCCAAGTGCTTCAAAGCCCATCATGCCTCTTTTTTGTCCGGCATATGCTTGTGCTGAACGCCTATTTAAAACCGCTAAGGATTGTTGAAAAAGTTCGGCAGAAGTGCCTGAATTATCGGCTGCATCACCCCATAATTGAAGTGATGCAACACTCATATTTAAATGGTGTGATGCGTGATAAAGACTATCGCCCAGATGCATGGTTTTCATGGTGAGGGCGGCTACACTTGCCACAAGACCACCACCAGCAAGCCCTAAGACACCGGTAAAGACTGAAGCACGACTTGCCGCTGTGCTAAGAGCACTTTGAACGCCATGAAGGCTTTTTGTCATGTTTTTGACAGCAGCAGAAAAGCGCGGAATACCCAAACTATGTGAGAGTGTTTTTGACAATGTATCGAATTTTTTTTGAAGATGTTTGAGAGGTGCGGTGAGTTTGTCTTCAAGAGACAATTTTACCTTTGCATCAGCAACTTTTTCACTCATTTTATCTTATACCTTTCTGCTGCTTGATTTCGCCAGAATATGAGTTCTTGCGGTTCCATTTCCATCATCTTTGAAAGGGACCAATGGAACACAATGGTAATATCGGCTATGAGTTTAGCGGCGGTTTCCCAGTCGAGGTATCCCGCCGCTTGATAAAAGACTCCAAAATCTCTCCAATGCTCGACAAGTCATTAATATCGAGTTCTCCAACCGCTTCATGTGCCCATCCAGAAAGACGTGCGATCATAGCGATTGTTTGCTCTATGCCTTCTTTTTTGTCGATTGCTTGCACATCTTTTGTTTTGGGGCGCTGTAAAGTAATTTCGGTGTGCTCTTTTCCTTCAAAAGTAACAGGTATCAATAATTTATGTGTAATGCTTGTTTGGACTGTCATTTTTATAATCCTATGTTGTCTCTATGGTCTGCGAGTTGATTGACGCCATTGAATTTTCTCACCAAGTTGAGGACATCTATCTCAACGATTTCAACGTCCTTCTGGACATATTTGAAATACTGCAATGTGAAGGTAGTTGTGGATGTTGCTTTGCTGCCCGGTTGCCATTCTGCCATTTCAAAGCCTTTGCATAGTCCTCTCATGGTAATGACAACACCTTCTGCTGGTGTGCCTTGCGCTTGCATTGAACTTCGTAATGAAATGTCGACATCAGTGCGCCCTAAGAGTGCCATTAACTCTGGAGAGCAATCAGAAATGGTCATGCTAAGCGTGAGGGTTTCAAGACCAAGGTCAACTTCAATGGAGCTATCCATGCCACCGCCGCGATAACTTTCAACGACCAAGTTCAAATTCGGTAATGTTACGCTTTCACATTTTGCTTGATAGGGAATACCGTCGACAAAAATGTTAAAATATTTCAAAACTCTTGGTAAAACGGGGATAGCCATTAAAAAATCTCCTCTAAATAATCATTCACAATGCGTGAACGGAACGTGATGTGTTCTGCGGGTGTTGTGGGGGTGAATTCGACATTGAAATAGACTTTGCCGCTCTCAATGGCGCTTGCTGTGTTAAGCTCTAGATCAGGTGTACAGCGTCCACCAAGAATGGCGCCTTGTGCTTTTAAATCACGCAAATAGGCATTGACGCTTTCACTGACATCATTCATGTAGGTCTTTTTGATATTGCGGTCGACAGCCCATAGATGCCCGCGCAAAATGGCATCATTGATCATATCTGCGGTGCGTACTACGGATAAGAAAGCAAACTTTGTATCACTTGAAAGGGTGCGATTACCCCAAAGACGATAACCATTTTCGCGGATAATTGTTGTGATGTTTTGTTCGTTAAGAAGGTTAGCGCGGCTTGATCGATCACCAATGGAAAAATCAATAGGGCGTGCAATACCAACAATGCCATTGATCACTTTATTGGAAGGAGAATGCCAAAAACCGTGTGTAAAATCAGTTTTGGCAATGACACCAGCAACTGCTGCACTTGCCGGCTGTTCTATGATCTTTCCATCACGATTCACCTTTACAAAAGGGTCAATAAGAATGACGCGTTTTGAATCAAAATCCTTTGCTGTGCTAAGGGCTGCTTCATCTGTGCTGTTTGGTGCATCAAGCACCACAATAGCACGCAGACGCTCGGCAATGCCAATGAGTTCTGCTGCGACGGGGTTGGCAGTTGCACCAGTTCCATTCTCTTCAATATTCACACTGGAAGGGCGTTGATGTGTAAAGCCTGGAGCGATGAGAATGCGTGGTGTTTGTCCTACAATGGACCCCGCTCCAATCAAAGCATGAACACCTTCATAAGCACCATTTGCGTTTACACCGCCAAGAACATTGGTGAGTGTTGCATTTTCATTGTCACCCTCGTTCACGCGCACGACAACAACAATGGCACCCACTTGCTTGAAAATGAGATCAAGGGCATTAGGTAGGGTGCCTTGACGCTTGCCTGTTTTATCCAGTTTAGCGGCTTGTGAAAGAGAGCCTGTTACCAAAACGGGTGTATTAAGAGGAAATGCTTGTTCATCTGCATCGGGCGCCGTGCCAACAATCCCGATAACTGCCGATTGTACCGCGCGAAGGGGGCGGGTGCCGTCGTCAACCTCGACAACTTCAACACCGTGTAGAAAACCTGTTGCCATACTTTATGCTCCTTTAAATGAGTGGTGAATTAAAATGAATGGGAAAAATGAGAGGTAAAAAGCTGCTCTTGAGAAAGGTTTGTTTTCAACAAGCACTTTCTTTTTATAAATATCTTGACTTAGTCCCAAAATGGTACTAAGATTGATAAAAATCAGGATACACTTATGAAAATTGTTAAAATCTCCACACTTCAAACTTTTTGGACTCGATATCCTGATGCTGAACAACCATTAAAAGCATGGGTAGATGAAGCTAAAAACGCACAATGGCGTTCTCCTCATGACATTAAAGAGAAATATAAAAATGCAAGCATATTAAAGAATAATCGTGTTGTTTTTAATATTAGAGGCAATGATTATCGTTTAGTTGTTTCAATCTTTTATCCAGCAGGTTGGCTTTACATAAAGTTTATAGGGACGCATAAACAGTATGATGCGATTGATGCCAACACTGTAGAACTAAAGGAATTTAAGAAATGAATATCAAACCAATTCGTACAGAGAGAGAGTATCAAGAAGCTTTAGAAATTGTGTCTGCAATGTTTGACAATCAACCTAAAGAGAATACTCCAGAATTTGATCAAATGGAGGTTCTTGTGTTGTTGATTGAAGCGTATGAAGCAGAACACTATCCTGTTTCTCCTCCTCACCCGATTGAAGCTATTAAATTTAGAATGGAACAAATGAACTTAAGTGCTAAAGATCTCGTTCCTGCGATTGGTCATTTAAATCGTGTTTATGAAATCTTGAGTGGTAAAAGAAAATTAACACTGCGCATGATTAAAAATTTGCACCAACAGTTTAATATCCCACTGGAAAGTCTAATAACTTAGGGTTTTTACTAATTTATTTTTTTTGAAAGATTTTTAAGGTGTTTAAAAGGTCTTCAAGGGTTATTTAAAGACCCTTTAATATGTATTATGTCTCGTTTTAGAAATCACAATTGGTGATGATAAGTTCCTTAGCGGGAACTGCATTATTTAAGGCGTTACACGAATACAATGTGTTTACCTTTTTAAAGGTAAATTGACTGAAGGTTTTTCGAACTTCTGGCACATCATTGAGAGACAAAAGAAACTTTCCTTTTAATTGTGCCAGCAGCATAGCCATCCTCTGATAATCCTCCCGCTTAAACAAATCTTTGCCATAATAATCCTCAACACCCCAATAGGGTGGGTCAAGATAAAATAAGGTGTTTGGTCGATCATAGCGCCTGATAAACTCAGACCAATCTAAATATTCAATGGTAACACCTGCTAAACGGCGGTAAATAAGCTTTAATGAGGCTTCAAGTTTAAAACGATTAAAACGTGCACCGCGGTCTGTTTCAACTCCAAACGTGCGATTGGCGACTTGACCGCTAAAGCTTAACTTCTGCAGATATAAAAACCTTGAAGCGCGCTCTAAATCCGTGAGAGTGTTTGGGTCTTGCATGCGCAAGCGTTGAAATTCCTCACGGCTACTGATCTGAAATTCTAGCAATTCCATAAAAGGGTGATAATGGCGTTGTAACACCCTAAAAAAATTCACTACATCTCCTAAACGATCATTGATGACTTCAGTAGGTGGAATTAACTTTCGCCTAAAGAATATTCCTCCCATTCCAACAAAAGGCTCGGCATAAATGCTATGAGGGATGTCCTCGATAATTTTGACAATGGTTTTGGCTAATCTTCTTTTGCCTCCAATATAAGCAGCAGCTGGTGCGATAGGATCAACAGATTTTAATTTTTCTTTACAAAGTATATCCATCATTTTTTAACACTCTTCCATCTATATTAGCCATCTTCTCACTGTTTCCAAGTGATAAGAAGTGGCTGCGATGTTGAGTTGAGTTGCATCGGACGGGGTTGTTCGCAAAACTGTTCCCGTTGGCTGGACTACCAGCCCAGCCTCTATTTTTTGTTTCTTTCTTTGGTTTGGTGTTTCTAGGATAATTCCTGTGATATATCTGCTTGATTTCTCATAGCGATAGGTTATTAGAGCGGCTTGCCAAGAGCCGTTAATCTCTTTACAAAACTTTTGGAATAGAAGAGGGGGAACGCCGTGATTTCGGGGCTTCTTCTAAAGATAAAGAATGATTTTGCTATAGTGCGATAGAGAGTATTTACTTTTGTTGCCATTTTGCTCTCCAAATCAATAGAGAAACAATAACAACAAGAGCTGCCTTTCATAAGACTGACACTGTCAGTCAAAAAGCTCTTTAAAGGGCTTTAAAAGGGCTTAAAATCATACAAGCCAGCTTATACAACAGCTATCCATTTGACTTGTGCTATTTTTAGTTTTGTATTTAATCTTTCCATAATCTTATGAGGACAGCGCCATCAGCTCCAGCGCCACTTGAAGAAGAATCGGCATGAGCACCAGCACCTCCGCCCCCAAAACCACGCCCTGCTTTTCCCGAACTATAGGAACCTTTGCCGACTCCTCCAGAGCCACCACGTGATGTATCACCTCCAGCATCGCCTCCATTACCGCTTGTTTTACTCGTAATTCCATTCGTTCCAGCATAACCATTTCCGCCTTTGGCAATTCCTGGATGTTCATCCGTTGCTAAACCAAAGTTTCCACCTGTTCCTCCAGCACCGCCATCGCCTGAATAGAAGGAAGTATTATCTTTACCAAATCCCGTGTGAGTGCTAGAAGAGTAAGTACCCCCACCACCATGTCCTCCTGTCGCCGTAATAAAATTTTTGCCAACGGTTGTTGTTCCTCCAAACCTACCTTTTACATTCCATCCAGAAACAGAATCTCCTCCTTTACCAATTGTGATATTCTCATGACCCTTTAAACTCGCTTTATAACCATACCATACCGTACAACCGCCACCGCCGCCACCGCCTCCTAAGTAATAAGAATAACCACCCCCACCACTGCCGCCGCCACCCCATGCTTGGATTTCGACTTTTGTGTTATCCGTTACCCAATCGGGCCATTGAATTTTTCCATCCTGTGTATAGAGCAATTCAGCATCAGCAAGAGCCGGCCAATTCGTGATTTTATCGGTCAAATCTTTTTTAAGACTCTTTATCTGTGCCAAGATGGCTGCATCCACTTGTGATTTGGTATAAACAAGATCATCATCAACTTTAAGCGGTCCTTTAAGCGTACTTCCACTTGTGCTTAAACGGGTAACCACTTTCCTTTTTGGAAGACCGAAGAAGTCAGATGATACATTACCCAAGATCTCCAAGTCGTCACCCATGGTGACTTTACTGGTAAATTTATTATAACTTTGCCATTCATTTGGGCTGGCTAAGCGACCATAGCTTGTGAGATCTTGATTAATCTTGGCTCTAAAATCGTCAAGCCCCACAATATCTTCGGTTTTATGTTGATGCGCGCCTAATAGTGAGACAGCACTGCCAAAGGTGAAGTTATTATTGCTTGATTTATAGAGAACATAATTATTTGCGGCATCTTTTGCGCCTTCGATATCGCTTAAATCGGCAAAAGTGAAGGTTTTATCCGCTGCCATTTTGCCATTGAGAGCGCTTTCTAGATCTGCGATTTCGTTGATCGTATGCGTGTGGTGTAAAGGTGCCTTTTCGTCTACCTTTTCCTCAACAGCCAAAAGAGCTTGATCAATTTTGGTCAAGTTTTCCCGCAAGATTGGGAATTCAGAACTGATAAAACGCCCCTCTTTAGGCAATTCCATGTCGAGTTTTTTGGTTTTGGTCATCTCTGTTTTCCCATTATAATATGCCAGCGCCAAAATCACTCACCATGGACCGCGCGGATGGTCCACCAGTAAGGGTCAATTTCAAGCGTGCTTGTTTGGCTGTTTTGTCACCACTGATAAATTTTCGTTCTGTCCAAAGTGGTTCAGTGAGTTGTTCTGTTTCGTCAAGTTTCAAAGGGGTGAAACCACCATCATCCAGTTGCATCTCCAGTGTAAAGGTTGCACCGCCTGGTAAAAATGTTTTGATATAACTGGTTAACCTTGCCTTTTCACCAAAGGCAAAAGCACGCGTGACATAGGTCGCTTCCTTATGGATCTTTCCCGCAATCAATTGAACAGGCGCAAATAACACCGGTGAGAGTTTCTCTGTTCCTTTAAGAATAGCGCGAAGCTTGATCTTTTCACTGATATATTCAGTAAGACTGAGCAATTGAAAGGGCAGGAGTTGATAAATTGTGCCATTGTTTCGTTCAATTTCAAAGATGACAGAACACTCACTTGAAGGCAACTCAATGGCTGCGCGTATTTGCAAATCAGAGCAGTCTACAAGGTCAAAGGTGCCTAAATCGACAATCTTTTCTGTTTGCCTATAGCGGGCAGCGAGCACCCGAAAGGCTAAAGCCTCATCTTGATGGGCTGTCCAACTTTGTGCGTTAACAGAAGAAAAGCGTGGACCGGTCACGTAAGGGTGACTTGAGACATATCTCTGGTGTTCTGCATCGAAATCTCCAAGCTTTGCTAGTGAAACAGAATGATCCGCATCATCGGTTTTAATGACAAAAGCCGTTAAGCGGTCATCCATCACAAGGAGTGGTACATCATAGCGTGCTTCTGCCCAACCTAGCTTTGCGCCCTTCATAGAATAAAAGCTTTGCGCTTGAATATCGGCGGTAGGATAGCCGTTTTCTGTGGTCACCAAATCAATCACCAGATCATGGTTCTGATTGCCGATTTTGCAAAGATGAAAGTCAATACCAGTGATTTGCCGTGTTTCATCGGGGGTAAAGACTTGCGCTTGTGGGTCCACTTGCGTCCATATCTTCACCGTGGTGGTGCGCCGCATCACTTTCACATCAATCAGACCTTGACCGGTAAAAAGCCCCGTTGCAATGGTTCCACCTTTTCCCCTTGCCACAACGTTTTTTGTGCCAGCCGTAATATTTTGTGGAATCGTGAAAGCGCCCTCAAGGGTGCCCTTGCTATCGGCAATAAGGAGACTCTTTGGTAAAATATTCACACCATCAAAGGTAAGACTTTCCAAGATTTCGCTACTGCCAAAACCTTCAATTTTAAAGTGAAGGGTAATTTGTCTTAAAAAGTCGATTTGTTCTTGGTGTGTGTTGATGAAATTATCGCTTACTTCTGTTCTACGTATGGTACTGCCACGGTTCCAGCCCATGATGATTTGATTGGTGATACCCGAGAGCCAATCGGTGCGCTGTTCATGCCAGAAGTCTGTTGCGGGTTCAAGGGTTACTGTACCAGGCAGGGGTGCAAAATTTTGATAGGGGTTGATTTTTTCGCAAGCCGTTGTCAACTCTTGCGCAATGATCACTTCATTTGTCCAGTCAAGGGTGACAGGCGCTTTTAAAGGAGTAGTATAGAATGTTGGGTCAATGGCGAGCTGTAAAATGCCGTTGCCTACAGCCCCCGTTTGTTGAAAGCCTTCATCTCTGTAACTATCATCAAGAAAAGGGTCTGCAAACATGCCCTTTTTGGCAACAGGTTCTTTAGAGTCAACATTGCTTTTAATACGCTCTAATTGCATCAATCGATCAAGCGAAAGCACTCGTTGAAAATAGCGCCACATTTCATCATAGGGGGCAACCCGTGTGCCATCATTGACCACAACCGGCGTTTCAAGCCAATTGTTGGTAATGGTTGCAAGGGACAACACATCATCAGGGACACTCGGTGCCATGGGATGATCTACTGAGATACCTTTGATGTAAACCACATTGCCCCCCGTGTTGAGACCAATACGGTCAATGCGGGGTAATTTGTAAGTGTAACTGACGATAATATCACCACCCTCCGCACCCCCTGAGACAGTGATTTCCTGCGCTGTTACCTTATCAGCCGTGATTTTTGCGCGATAGCGGTAAGTTACCTTATAGCTGCTCCCTGCTAAAGGTTCGTCTCCCACGGGTGCCCAATCAATGGTGTCTCCTGTTTTTTTAAAATCTGTGCCTTCTTTAAATTCCTTGCTTCCTTGAACGACTTTAATAAACGCGGTGATGCTTTTATCAGGAACACCATCACGCCCTGCGGCAACCGCACCGCGGGTGACGTTAACGGTTTTTTCTTTTGTCAACAAAAGAGACTGAATATCGGCAAGAGGAAAATAATAGGGTTTAAAGGTGAAACTTGTTTTCCCTTTTGGAGGCGCAAAAATATGCGTTTCGCTAGGAACAACGCTTGTCGAAAAATCCTCTGGCTCTTCATGGCGCAAAGCCGCTAAGCGTTTGCGTTTAAAGCCATTGATATTGGCTTCTCCTTCTTGAATACTAAACACTTGGCAACCATTATTTGCTCCCAATGCGCTCACACGGCAGCCACTCACGATATAATGCCCATGGGCGCGGTCGTACGTCGCAATAGCTTGCATGGCGGGTTCAAGCAGTGAGGGCGATTTTTGATCAATCAGAACACCATCTTGTAAAATATAAACCGGAAAGAAAGTGCCATTCTGCGCATCCTCTTTCAGTGCCCAAACAAGCTGTGCTGTTTCGCGTGCCGCTCCGGGCTCTCCTTCTGCTAAGGTACCAGGGACTTGCCCCAAGAGCTCTGGATCATCTTCGTGTGTTATCCATTTTTTTTGCAGCTTCACACCAATTTCCAAGCGCCCAATCATGGCAACATTGTTGAGTACAGCTGGTGCAACGGGGAAAATATCGCCGGCAATATAAATCTTGCCATCCGTTAAAGTGACGGTCTTTGTCTCTTTGTTGACAAAAGCATCAGCCCGTTCAACGCGGTCTCCTTCTTGTGCCACAAGGCGTCCCAAGCGGTCATGACGCCCCCTGATGATGGTTTGAACCTCATTCAATTCACCGCTTTGAATAAAGGGACGCGTGCCATAAAAGACAACGCTTTGTTGTTCCTCTTTGCCGCGAGATCTGTCAATTGCAAAGGGTAAACCACTTTCATGCTTCATATTAAAACCTCAATAAAATCTTGAATTGTTCGCGAACATCGGCACGCAAAGAAATATTGATGGGTGTTTTGAGTATCTCGACACCACCATTCAGTTCATTGACGTCACACCAAAGCTTTCCAAGGGGGATATCTTGTTTGGGAATGCCGTGAACGAGAATAGAAACAAATGCTGCTTGTTTGCCATCAACATCGTGAAAATCTGTGCGGGCTGCAACAAGAAGCGCCGTGCCCATCGAGGAGGGCTGGAATCTGTTACCACAATGGCTATACACACCATCCAAAGCCTGTTCGACAGGCGCTACAGCATAGCATCTGCGATACCCAATCACGCTATTTTGGCTGTCTTTTAACACGAGATAAAGCGTACGACCATGAAACCATTCTGCCATAAGCATATCGCGTTCATGTTTTTTGACCGAACACCACGGAAAATTTGCCAAATCCCAAGGATAATCAATTTGGTTCCAGCTTAACTCTTCATCCCCATCATCTATCCAATTACCAATAAGCCTGCCTTCTTCTCTTGTGAGCGTGTGATTGATTTCTGTTGTGCGTCCAAAGGAAAACAAAGTGTCCCCAGCTGTTAAGTGAACACCGCTTTCATATTCCAACATGCTGTCATCAAACCGTGACATATTGCATTCAACAGCTTGCACATTATAACCATAGGTCCCACGGCGAAAATCAGAGCGCAAACTTTTGGAAAGATCTGTGATCGCTTCAATAGCTTCAAGGCTTTTGCGTTCAGGCAACTGATCAAAATCAAGTTGAAAGGAGTTCCACCATGCTCGCCCCGTCCAAGCGGGTTGAAAGCGTGCTGTAATCTCTAGCCATTCAAGCCCCATCTCTATTGCCGCAAGTGAGCCACGTATCCGCTGCCATTGAAGCCCTTGATCAATCAAATCATAGAGGTTTGGAACATAAGGTGTCAGTTCACCAAGCCCGTATTCTTCAATCAACCACGGCAAGAAACGGGGAGGGCGTGTGATCAGTTTTGCGCGTGAAATCCCCAAAACAGAACCATCAATATCTTGATGAAAATCGCAAGCATCAGCAAGGCGCTTTTCAAATTCCGTCGCGTTTGTGGGAAGGAGGGAGCCAACCATTAGCGCGCCCGCCCTTTAAAGTTTAAGGTGATTTTGCCAATCGATAAAATTTCTTCATCACAAACCATACTGTCTTGTGTTGGGGTAATGGCAATGACTTTCTGAACACCAGGGATCATCAGTTTTGAAATCCACCACGAGAGGCTTAATTCACGACCAATGGCTTGTTCTTGTCTCCACGCTGCTCTTAAATTTTCCTCCATTGTCGTGAGAATTTTCAAAGATGTTTCTGGTAACAGCCAAACATCTGCTTCTAAATCCAGCACTTTTTTAACAGCAGCGTGAACAATGATTGTATCATTGGTCATGATGATATTTTTTCTGTGAAGAGCTTCTGAAACTGTTTGTATGAGATCTTCAGATGCCGTTCCTTCTTCATTATTACCAAAAAGAGCAACATAGATGGTTGGGTCTTTGCCTTTACGATAGATAATCGCATCTTTCACTCGACTATCGGCTGTTAAGGCGATAAGTTTGTAATAGGGTTCTGTTCCACTTCCGTTTCCTCCACGGGCATGAAGCTGTATGCGTTCACGATATCTCTCGTCACTTTCACCCTCCATGCGGGCAAGACCATGCCAGTTTCCCAAAGCGTCAAGAGATTCACCGGTTGCAAAATCAAGAATGTTGTTGCGTGCCGCTTCGTTAATACGCTGTCTTAACAGCAACTCTCGATAGCTAAAAGCCTCTATGACTTTTACAGCCGGGTCACTTTCAAGAATGGTATATTCAGGCAAAAGCTCTTTTAAATGGGCAAGAGCAGCAGCGCGTATTTCCTCAAAAGAAAGTTCTGTGATGATTTCCGGTTTTGCAAGCACTCCATTCATTTTATCAGTAATCCTTCCATGGTAATGGGCTTGCCGGATGGCAAATAAATGCCTTCAAAGGACAAAGAAACTTGTCCAGCCTCACTCCATTTAAAATCAATTTTTTTCAATTTAAAACGCGGTTCCCACTTGTCTAAAGCCTCAGCAACAGCAGCATAAAGAGCAACAGCAAAAGCATTATTAACCGGTGCATCAATGAGTTCAGCAACACGTGAACCATAATCACGCCGCATTACACGCGAACCAATCCGCGTTAACAAAATATCAAGGATTGATTGACGCAAATGATCAATGCCGGTTAATGGCTTTCCCGTTGTGCGGTCCATTCCACTGTTCAATTGGGACCTCCTGTCATAGAACCACCAGGGGAAACACCGCCATGAACATGTGTTGCTCCTACATTGGTGCCGTTATGTCTTAATCCACTTGAATGAATGGAAACATTATTTCCAGAATGAAGAGAGAGACTATCATTCGAATTCAGTGAAATGCTACTACCTGCCTTCAAAGAGATGCCGCCTTTTGCGTTTAAATTTATATCGCTTTCTGAAACAATCTTTATGCCATCTGGTGCGGTAAGCTCTAGCTTGCCACCATCACCTTTTAGTGACACGCCATCAGAGATTGTCAGAATAAATTTTCCACCCGATTTTATATTGAGGGCATAGGTGTTTTGTTCATCGTCATATTCAAGGCTGGTTCCATCAGGGTATATCGTTCGGTGAATGCTGCCCTTATCGGCTGCTTGGTTTGCATCGGTATGAATGGAACCCACAATCATCCCTTGCGATAAATCCCCTGATGATGAAACAACAATCACTTGCTCTCCAACATCGCGCCCTTCATAGGAGCGTGTTTTACCGGCGCGGGCTTGTGTGTCTGGAATCCAGTCACTGATGAGATTGCCACTTTTTACCCGATAGCGTGCGTTTTTATGGTCGATATGGCTAATCTTCCCCACCATAACCATATTTGCCACACGTCTCTTTAGATCTGTGATTTCTTTATCACGTCGCTCTAACATGTCCACCTTCAATTTTATGGTATTTATCTTTATTTTTCACGCCTGTTTCTGGTTCAAAGCTTAAGAAAGGTTCAACGATTCTTGCTGTTACACTGCCTTCTTCTTCATCCATGTTGGGGATATTTGTCACATAAGTGATTTCAAAGGTTAAAATCGCACCATGGAGCGCTAGGGCGCCATTATCACCAAAGGCAAAAGCAATATTTTGCAGGCGGCATGTCTCAACAGTGTTGTTAAGATTGGGGTTGGCATGGAAAATCTCTTCAACTTCCCATGCTAATTGGTCAACAAAGCGTGCGCCATCTTCACATGTTGCATAGCACTCAACATCTAGCGTTAAAACACGCCGCCTTATTCCATAATCATAGCCATCTTCAATCGTTTCACTTTGTGTTGAGATATTAATTGCAGGCGTGTTCTCAACGGAAAAGTTGAAATCACGCATATTGAAAACATTGTCACCAGCTGCCGTCTTTGCTGCTTTAATCAACGCAACAAAACTTTCCCTTATCGTCTCTCTCGGATGCATGAGTGTTCCTGTTATTTAACATTTATCCTTTTCTTTATATTAGTATCGTGTTATGATACGTAAAAGAATGAATAAAGGTGATTTGGTGATTGAATCTTTTGCTGATAAGCGGTGTAAAGATCTTTTAGAAGGCAATCCGCCCAGAGGCTTTCCCACCACTCTAGTGCGTATAGCCCAAAGAAAATTGTTTATGCTCGATAAAGCAGTTGATCTTAAAGATTTGCGTAGTCCTCCGGGAAATCGTCTAGAAGCATTGAAAGGAGAGCGTAAAGGTCAATATTCTATCCGTATTAATGACCAGTTTCGTATTTGTTTTGAATGGCGCTCTAATGGCGCTTATGAAGTTGAAATCGTAGATTATCATTGATCTGTAGGAGGTCGAGATGAAAAATTATATAGCGATTCATCCCGGAGAAATTTTACGAGAGGAATATTTAAAAGAATATGCCCTCTCTGCTTATGCTCTTGCAAAAGCATTAAATGTTCCACGCACGAGAATAGAACGTATTGTTGCTGAAAATAGTCCAGTGACTCCCGATACTGCTCTCAGATTAGCCTATTTTTTTGATACTACTGCTGAATTTTGGCTTAACATGCAAGCTGCTTATGACGTTAGTATATTACAAACTGAAAAAGCAGACGAATTTGCCAAAATCAATAAATTTGAATGTAGGGTTTAACCACTCCCCATTTTAAGAACAGGGAGGGGAGTTTTGTTTTTAAGTTAAGCAACCTTTTTAATGGGGCTCTCGAAATTTGGTTCATAAGCGCGTAACAAAGAATCCATGCTATGCGGTAACTCTGAATCTCCAAAATCTGTAAGAATTGCTAAAATCTTCGTAATATTTGGAACCTCATTTTGAAGTTTTAAAATCAAAGCTTTTTCCACCATGCCCATAATCTCAATTATGGCAGTGCAATCCTCATCTCCAATGCTTTGATGATTAGAAAACTGAAACAATGCCATCCACAAATCGCATAGGAAGTTGGTATCTATCTTCATTGCACACCTCCATGAATTTGCTCTCTCAAACATGCCAATCCTCTGGATGTAATTTTTGTTGAAGGCAGCACCTTTTCTGTACCATCCGGTCTTTGAATGGTGATAGCAGGACAATCCATAAATCCTTTCTTGATCTTGTCCTGATAAGGTAACAAGGGAGCTCCTGGAGCCCGTCGATAGACCCAATCATGTTTACGCAAGTAATCCGTTAAATCCTTTGGTCGTACCTCCAACATCTTTGCTGCTTCGATAAGACCAAACAACCCATCAGAGCGTTTTAAACCATCTAAAGCTTCTGCTTTTGGAGCCAATTCGGCAATAACATGATCTTTCTGCTCAATTTGACTTTGTAGGTGATTCAAAACACCAAGTAATGCCTCAGGTTTCGAATAGTCAACTTGTGGTGTTGTTACTTGTCTTTCCAATTCTTGCCAGCGGTCAATAATCTTTGCTCGTAAAGCAGTGCTGTAACCCGAAACAAGAATTAAACACTCACGTTTGGGAAGATTGTAGCAAGGAAGGGTACGACCTGTGGAATCTTTATATAATCCTGAAAAATCACTCAGCTCAATTTTGAGCTCAGTGAGTATTTGCCGAATATCCCGCATAACATTCCGATGTTCTTTACCACATAATTCAGCAATCTCACGACTAGACATAGTCTGAGTGCTAACACTATTAGCAGTGTTTTCTCTAATTTCTATAAGTGTGTTCATGATGAACTCCTGTGTAGTTAGAAGTTTCTTATTGACATTCCAGAGGAATGCCGGGTGCTAAGAAACACGGTACACAGTCCGTCGCTATGCTTTTCCCAAAAGGGTATTTTATGGCACAGCCACACCCGACAAAACCATTATATGCGTGTAACATATAACGAGTCAAAGTTTTTAATTGGCGGAGAAGAGATTGTTTCGGCAATCTATCCGCTGTGTATTTAAAGTGTTTCTTAGGCACATGATTCGATTATTCATATCCTTATGATGATGTCAAGCATTAATATCACTTTTTTCTAAAAATGATAAGCTATCTTTACTTTATTTGTCGACTCACTTTAAATCTTTTGATTCAGTTTTTTATTTATAGCGGAGGGGGAAAATAATGCTCGATATACTTGATACAATTGCGATGATTGTATGGTTGTTATCATTGCCAGTCATTATTGTTGGACTTATTTTAATATGTATAAAAAAATGGCGGAAAAACGGACTGAAAACTCTTGGTATTGGAGCTTTATTATTTATCGGCTCTGCGATAGTAGGTGCTTCTGTACACAAAGACAAACCAAATCAAATTACACACAATAATGAAATTGTTACCTCCTCCTCGACTTCGTCAATAGATGTTGCTACTCAAGATGACAGCGTGACTCAGGCACCAGCTGAGGATACTGATAAGCAAATTACCCCCACTCAAGTTAACAAACCAGACAAAGATGATGGATTAGGCTTTTGGGGATGGGGGTTGTTAATAATCCTCACTTTTTCTGCAGGTTCCGCTTTATATAATTATTGTCTATACAGACGCAAAAAACATTTTGAACAACAAGTTGCGATGTTACAACCAGATATCCCTCCCTTTAATTTTTCCGAAGCATGTGAAATGTTTCAAGAACTTGATGCAAGTGAATATGATTATCGTCTAGCACCTAATGAAAAACTGTTGGGAGTTCAAGAATATGCTAATTTTGTTGGTAAACGTAGAGTAAATAAAATAGAACAAATGGTAGTTGTAGCACGTGGGCGTCTTTTGGTAACCGATCAAGCTATTGTGTTTGAAAGCTCTGAAAAGAATGAACGAACTACTTGGACACGAATTGCATCAGTAGACATCACATATGAGGGATGTCGGGTTCATCGCCGCTCTGGTATACCATGGAACTACAAATTCACCGCTACTCCCCAATTTGCTGCAGTGGTTAGGGCTCTTGGGCAGCCTTATTGATTTTGAAATACACAATACAAAGGTTCCTCATTGTTTTATCTCCCGCAAGATAAGCTTATACATACCGGATTCAGAGGCTTGGACATCTGTGACCACGAAGTGCTCTTGAGAAGAGGGGGCTTTGTTGTTTTCAGGAGAGAGGACCACAATACTATCTTGAGGTTTTGGTGGTATTCCCCCGATATCATTGATACAAAGATCAAGTTCCTTTCTTGCAATTGTGGTAGAGATTCTGCCACCGGCGTCCGATTCCGAATGTTTAATGCCGTAAATCGCTGTGATACGAAAAGATTGCTGGTTGTCCTTTCGCGTGTAGATGATGGGCTGCCCAAAAGTGTTGCGCACATCTTTAACCATTTGGTTTAGCAGCCCGTTCCACCGCATGTTATTTCGCTCCAATCACTGCTTTAAACAGCATTTCAGGGCGTGTACAAATGTAAAGCGGATAGCTGTATACCTCCGGTTTTACCCATGCATTACGGTCGTGGTCGACGATAAGCATCGTGTAGAGCGGCCTTCCAACCGTGTTGGCAAAATCCAAGCTTTCACCAGGAGCAAAGGTTTTTTGGAAGACACCAGGCGCATCAACAGGAAAGAATTGGCATTCATCAGGCTTAATGCCTATAGCGCGCTTTGTTCCAGCCTTCGCACTCACATTATAGTTGTGAATACTCCGGTAATTAATGAAAGTCACACCCGCAAAGTCAAAACTACCAAAGCTCCCAGAGCCAATCGAACTTGGTGTTGCAACACCTCCGGCGCTATTGAGTGTCTGTGCTAAGGCTGTGTTTAAATAGGTCTCACGAATTGTTTTATGGTTTTTCAACTTGGAAAAGAATTCATTACCACAAAGCCCAATAATCCGCGAACGATCAGAAAATGCTCCTTTTGAAGCTTCAATCATCCTCATAATGACTTGATCAACATGGTCCGCAACATTGGTTGTCTCATTATTTAATTTAAAATCAATCGGCTTTGGTGGTGCGATTTCCCATTCTTTGTACCAATCGACAATAACAGAGCCATCGGCATCAAGAACCACCCCTTGAACAGCGCCAAGCTGCATATTTTCCCATGTCAATTCTATTTCAGAAATCAGTTTCTTTTGTTTCTTGGCAATATATTTCATTGCTGTCTCTAACTGATCTTCTGCGCCAAATTCACGACGGTTCTGGATTTCTTCTGATTTTACGGTATCACTTTTAGCAATCCGTGTTGTCTTGAAAAACCGAAGATTACGCCCATCTCTATCCCCTTCTGCCAAGGGGGCGCCACGTTCACTGGTTTGAATAAGCGAAAATGTATTATCACGCCGTTCAATACCAACCACTGTGGTACTGGTTTCAACTTCCTCAAAAAGATTAAGAGAGCTTACAAGACCAGGTTGAAACTCATAGTTTTCAATGGCTTTCATCATTGTGATGCTTGAGAAAGCATCATGTTTAAAAAAATTCATATCCATGTGTGCATTCTCCTATCGCAATAGAATGTTGTTATGGTCTTCTAAAGACTGAATGGCTGCTTTCTTTTGCTCATCCGTGATGGCATCTGGCCATAGAAGTTCAGAAGCTTTTACAGTGCATAAGCGTGCTGTAATCACGGCACGTTGATCTGCTTCTGTTGCGTCAATAGTGGCAAAAGAAATCCCTGCCGGTGTTTGACTGCCATCTGATGCTGCTGGATTAAGGGGGGTATATTTTTGTGATGCTGTAATTTTCCCCATGACAGTTCCAGCTTCAATGAATGCTCCTGATGCAAACAGCACTTCTTCATTTGACATATCGGGGTCGTAGGGTCCAAGATAAGCGCCATTGCGTACGTCGTCATAAATAATATTCGTCATTTCACTGCCCTCCAAGCTGCTTCCCATTTTGCGTGAATCTTTGCCTTGCTCGTCCCATCACTATGAGGGGCATAAGGCGAGACTTTTAAAGACGCGCTTTGAGAGCTAGCAGCCGTCAACACACACTGGCGTGCTTTCTCGATACTCATACCTTTTTGAATAGCTTTTGCTGCGTCAAAAGAAACGCCTAAGTGCTTTGCTTGCCTTTCAAGGGTTGTTAGTGCTTTTGCGCGCTTTCTTTCTTTTTCAAGAGCAGATTTTATGTTTTCCTGCTTGTCTTCGTTGTCTTCATCCTCATCTTCGTTTTCTTCTTCATCGTCGAAGTCTTCGGCGTTTTTGTCGATGTCGCTATCGCCTTCGTCCTCTTCCTCGTCATTGATGATGTCGACGATCTTTTCGTCATCATCTTCTTCAGCGCGGTATTGTGTGCGTGCCATGTGTTTTGTCCTTCTTTTTCTGTTGATGTTGGGTTTTGTGATATGGAATCCGTTAAGGCTTCCAAAGCTTGCGCAAGAGTGCCCTGCGCATCTGCTAATCCAAGCGTGATCGCTTGGGTGCCTATAAAAGTTTCTGCTTTTGTGTCACGAATTGCAGCAGCATTTAAGCGTCTGTTTTGCGCCACCAAATCGACAAACATCTCGTAGAGCAGGGCGCAATCGGCTTGCATTTTTATCTGTGCTGTATCGCTCAAGGGTTCGTGAGGGTTGCCATGGGTTTTGTGATCACCTTCAAAGACAAAGGTCCATTTATGCCCGTGTTTTTCATCCGCACGGGATTGGTCAAGATGGGCGCAAACAACCCCAATCGAGCCCACAACCCCTGTGCGAGCTACCCATATTTGAGAAGCCGCACAAGCAATGGCATAAGCTGCAGAACAAGCAAACTCATTGGCATGTGCCCAAATGGGCTTGTCGTATTGTTTTGAGAGTGTTTGAAACTCTTCAACCAAATCAAACACACCGCCGGCTTCTCCACCGCCGCTGTCAATATCAAATAAAACAGCGCGAACATCATGTTGTGCAATGGCTTCACGAAAAGAAGCGCTTAAACCTTCATAAGAGGTTAGCCCCGATAAAGCCCCAAGCCATGCACCACGGCGCACAAGCGTGCCATGAACCGGTATTATGGCAACATTGTTTTGTACTACATAAGTTTCAGGGGGTCTTAAAGCTTCTGTATTCTCTTGCGAATAAGCTTCAATGGGAAACTTTTCTCCCTCAAAAAGACGCGGTGCAAGAGCATTCAAAATGACATCAAGTTTTGTCGAGGCAAGCATATGTGGAACCCCAAAAAGCCGTGATGCCAAGAACGGCATATCAAGATTATTCACCATTTTTATGTGCCTCACTGCCTTGGTTACTTTCATAAGTCTCAGAAGGTTCTGAATCTGCTGTATCAATCGCTTGATTTTCACCAGAAGGCGCTGCCATATCCGTGTCAAAAGATAAGCCGCGCGCACGAGCGTCTGTGTGCTCTTCTTGCATTTCGGCATGAATGCTGTCGATATCAAAGCCGCGCTCGGCAAGTGCCATGCGTCGTGTTTTCAAGCCTGCACGAATTTCTTCTTTTTCTGCCGTGATATCCTTGTTTGGATCAATCATTTCAAGCGGGGGTGCAAAGCTTTCACATTGAAGCCATGGCAAGGGATTTTCTTCCCACCCTGGCAAATTGACGCATCCAGCAAGCACTGCCATTTCAACAAAACGCTCCCAAACAATGCGGTTAAACTGAAAGGCAATAATATGTTCACGCCATTGTTTGACGTGCCGTCTAAACTGAATGATGGAGGTGCGTACATTTGAAAAATTCCCCCGCGTAACGTCTCCAGTCACAACGGCATAAGGCATATTAAGTGCTGCACAAATTTTCAAGATATTGCGAAATTGAAAAGCCTCATAAGAGCCACCAACCTCAACAGGATTTGAGAATGTAACTTCTTTATTCTCTCCTAAATAAAGAGATGCACCGGGCGCAATGACAGGTGCTTTGTATTCTTCTTCAACGTTGTTTTTATCACGATTATCGGATAATTTTTCGACGTTTGGTGAATTGTCCTTGACAAACGCCGCGAAAAGAGCCGCCGTCCTTTTTCTATCGAGTTCTGCGTCGTCATAGGATTCGAGTTGAAAGATCTTTGTCATAGCGCGCGTTATTTTTGGAGAACCGCGCAATTGTCCGGCAATACGGCGCTCTTTGATATGAATGACCATTTCAGCAGGGACACGCACGCGCTCTTGGCTCTCAAATGCCATATTTGCAGGGACATCATCATAGGGGTGATGTTCCCAGAAATGATAAGCAACGCGCTTGCCACTGGCATTAAATTCAATCCCCATACGAATGTAATTGCCTTCAATATCAGCCGGTCCATTGTAAGTAAGGTCTAACATTTCGGTGGGATAAACTTGTAATTGAAGCGGCACACCAGAGCGCCCGTAGAGGTCAACATAATGTAGTCTTACAAAACATTCACCAGTTAGAAAGACTTCTCGTGCAATGGTTGCTTGAAGTCCATAAAAATTGGCATCTTCATCATAGTCCGCCTCATCAACCCATTGCCACCATAAGTCTAAAAGCTTTTTCTTTTCTTCTTGAAAACCTTCAATACGAGGATAAGGTTTAATCCCATCACTAACAGCCGCAGAGACCCATTCTTCCGTTGCAGACCCATAAAGAGATTCATTATCATAAAGCCATCTTGAACGAGCAACAATGGTATCACCACATTCTTCAATCGCTTTATTGATATGTTTTTTTGCGGGGTCAAAACCACCCATACGGCGGCTTTTACTTGCAGCTTCAAAAGGCGGATTGTGTTGACGAGAAATTGTAAAAAAGCCTGTGAGTTTATTGAAAAAACCAGCCATTAATAGCCTCGTGATATATTAAAATAGAAAACGCGTGAACGCTTGCGCCCTTCAAGGTTGGCTATTTGTATGTTCAGCATCTCAAGCGCTCTGCGAAGTTCCTCAACAGAACGATTGCTGACTTGCTTATCGCCGTGACGCACTGATTGCGCACCCGAATAAAGAGCCTCTTCAATTTGTTCACGCCGCCTTTTTAAACTTTCCAGTCTGTCAATTTTGCTGTTAATTGGTTCTAAAGTTTCACCCACAAATTACCTCCAATCCCCTCGCATATAAGGATTCATCACTGTTCTGGATTGTTTCCTTTGAGGTTTTGCTATCTGAGATCTTCTTGGAGAAGTGAATGAAGAAATCCCAGATGTTGGTTGCTCTACAGAACCTTCAATTTTAAGTTTTTCCAAACGCTCTTCTAAGATATCAACTTCTCGATTAAGGTTTATTCCCGCCGAAATCAGACCTTGTAAAGCCGCATAAGCATAGACCCTACAATCCAAGGCTTCGTTTCTTGCCTTTTCACTTTTTTGCCATTCAATACGCTTGAAGCCTTTGAAATATTTGATGACTTTTCTTTCAGCGGTCAGTTGGTCAAAATATTCCTGGTCAAGGCTTTTGTGAAAGTGTGTTGCACCAGCCCCTGATGCTTCAGGTCCCGATTTTTTAAACCGTGCCGTGATAATATCTTTTGCCGCGTCAACACCAACAATATAGAGATTAATCTGTCCTTTATTGTTTTTGCTTGGTCGGCGTGGCCATACCGCACGCCATCCCGCTTGCCCCTTAATGCCCCAGATACGCCGCCCTTCACGCGGGCGTACATAATTATAAACTGCCTGTGTGTGTCCACCACCGGTATCAATGCAAGCCGCTGTTATCCTAATCCCCTCTTTATAGCCTGGATGCGGCCAACGTTTTGCAAGATATTCATCCAATTGGTCCCACACTTCAAAAGAAGAGGGATCACCAAGGATCACTTGATAATCAATATGCCAACTTTCTTCACTACGCCCCCATCCCACCACTTCAAGTTCCAAGCGGTCATTTTGCACATCAATACCAGCTGTCAACACGACGGATTGTTCTGGTGCAAGGGGATAATCTTCGCGTTTTGCATAGAGGCTATCAGGATCAACAACTTCGCCTGTTCTGTCCTCCCATGGCTCTCCAAGCACTGTATTAATAAAAACTTGCAAAAGAGCAGGGTCTTCTTTGGCTCTTAAAAATTCGCGCGCACAATCGCCCCAAGTCAGCCATGGCGAATAAAGCGCTGAAATATGGTAAGAACGCAGACGAGGCTTACTTGACTCCTGTGTTGCGATCCAACAAGCACCGTTTTCTTCTGCCATTAAGGTGGACTTACGATGTTCGGCATGTTCATGACCACAATGCGCACAAACAAAAACAGCTTTTTCGGGGGCGCCTTTTGGCCACTTAATTTGTGACCAAACAATGGGTTGTAGAACACCACATGCATCACAAGGGACATTGTAATATCTCTGATCACCTAGCACAAAATCCTTGGCTACACGGCTTGTGTCACGGTGTGTCGGCGTGGACAATTTAAAAATTTTACGTTGAATAAAAGCAGAGGTTCGTTTTTCCGCAATTGTTACAGGATCGCCTTCATTATCGACATTCAATGGGTAAGCATCGACTTCATCCAAAACCAAATAGCGAATAGGAGAAGAACGCAATCCAGCAGCACTATTTGCTCCTGTAATCATCAATGTCCCCCCATAAAATTCCTTTGAAAACATTGTATTTCCACTGTCTCTTGCACGAGCAGGAGCAATGCGTTCACTTAAAGCAGGGCTAGCTGAAATCATCGGATCAAGACGAGACTTTGACAGTTTCTTAGCGGTCTCAACTGTCGGCATTACATAAAGGGCAGGTCCTGGACTATGATGAATGGCATAACCACAAAAGTTCAACGCTGCTTCCGACATTCCAATCTGAGCCCCCTTCATCACAACCGTTGTTTCAGTCGGATCATAAACAGAAAGATTATCCATGATCTCTCGTAAATAGGGGGTACGTATAGTCCTCCATAATCCAGGCTCAGCACTCGTAACTGTGCTCAAATAACGATTTTTATCAGCCCACTGGGAAACAGTATAAGGCGGGTCAGGACGGCATCCTTCATTCGCATAGCAAAAAAAGAGCCCAGCACCAGAGGACGAGGGCGAAGCATCACTTATCATGTTCTGGATTCTCTTCTAAAATGTTGGGATCGTGAAAAGAAACAGGGACGACATTTTCCACTAAAGCTTTGCGCATATGATGATCGATAGCTCCAATAAGGCTCGCAGCATCACATCCCACTTGCGCCGCAATTTCAGTACCAAAGCGATAGGCAAAATTGAGCATTGTATCTCGATGCGCTCTTCCAAAGTTCCATGCTTCTTTTCTCACTTCTTCACGATCAACAGTGGTTTCGCGTAACTTTTCCAGAGCAATCTTTTCTTTTGCTAGCGCAACTTGCATTCGCTCCAGTTTTATCTTGTATTCATTGGCTCCATCTGTGGAGGCTTGTTTGATCTTTGTCAGCGGTTGACCATCCGGTGCTAAAAATGGAGCAGGGCGCTTTGTTGGATTCTCATTCCAGATAGCTGTTGCAAGCGCTTCATTGACAGAACCATCTTCAAAAAGAGCCGCATCAAATTTACCTGTCTTTATCCGAGAAACCACTGCATTATGTGAAACACCCATCTTCTTCGCAAACGCACGAACCGATAGACCCTTACGATTCTTCTTATTCATAGTTGCTCCTTGCCTTCTTCTCTGCCATAAGAAGTAAGAGTTTACTGTGTTACGAATGATTGACAATCGGGTATAATCGGGTATATATTCCGGTATGAAAACAGATACACTCCAAATTACACAAGAATTGTTGGCTCTCATTACTGAGATTGATGAGTTCAAAGGGGCATGGCGCGCTCTTGGTACTCTTGCACCTGAGCGATTGAACGCCCTTCGCCATATTGCTACTGTTGAAAGTATTGGATCTTCTACACGCATTGAAGGGAGTAAGTTAACAGACCGCGAAATCGAACAGCTTTTGGTAAACTTAGAAATTAAACGTTTCAAGAGTCGTGATGAACAAGAAGTTATCGGTTATGCCAAGGTTATGGAAACAATTTTTCAATCTTGGAGTGATATTTCTATTACTGAAAATCATATTAAACAACTTCATCGTGATCTTTTGTGTAATAGTGAGAAAGATCAACGACATCGAGGTGAATATAAGACTTTACGCAATGATGTAGCAGCATTTAATTCTCAAGGGAAAATGGTTGGCATTGTTTTTGAAACAGCTACACCATTTGATACACCATACCGAATGCAAGAGCTTATTACTTGGTTCAATAAAACCAATGAATTAAAGGATCTTCATCCTTTACTTACGATTGGTATTTTTAATGTAACATTTTTAGCTATTCATCCTTTTCAAGATGGAAATGGACGTTTAAGCCGTATCTTAACCACCCTTCTTTTGTTACAAAAAGGTTATGTTTATGTACCATATTCATCACTTGAAAGCATTATTGAGAATAATAAAGAAAGCTATTACTTAGCTTTAAATCAAACTCAAAAAACAATTTATACTAAAACACCCAATTGGGAGCCTTGGATACTCTTTTTTTTACGTGCTCTACAAAAACAAAAACGCCAATTAGAAATAAAAATAGAGAGTGAAAAAAATGCTCTTTTTTCCTTATCTGAATTGGCTCTTAATATTCTTGATTATGTGCGTAATCACGGACGTGTTACAACCCGCGATATGGTGCGTGAGGTTGGTGCAAGCCCTAATACACTTAAAGTAACTTTTACATCATTAGTTGAAAAAGGTCTTTTGATACGTCATGGTGGTGGACGATCAACTTGGTATAGTGCATCTTAATTTTATTGCCTTCTTAACCACCTTCCCGCCTAAAAGACGAGGAGATAAAATTATGTTGTAGGTCTAAGCTACTTTTGCAATCGGGTTCTCTAAAGTAGGAACATAGGCTCGCAACAAAGAATCCATGCTATGCGGTAGTTCTGAATCTCCAAAATCTGTTAGAACTGTCAAGATTTTAAGTATATTTGGTACTTCATCTTGAAGTTTTAAAATCAAAACCTTTTCTACCAGACTCATGATGTCAACCAAAGCAGTACATTCTTTGTCGTTAATATTTTCATTATTAGAAAATTGAAACAACGCTATCCACAAATCGCATAAGAAGTCGACACTGGTGTTCATTGTACACCTCCATGGATTTGTTCTCTCAAACATGCCAATCCTCTGGATGTAATTTTTGTTGAAGGGAGCACTTTTTCTGTACCATCAGGTCTTTGAATGGTAATAGCAGGACAATCCATAAATCCTTTCTTGATCTTGTCCTGATAAGGTAACAGTGGCGCCCCTGGAGCACGCCGATACACCCAATCATGTTTACGTAAGTAATCAGTTAAATCCTTTGGTCGTACTTCCAACATCTTTGCTGCTTCAATAAGACCGAATAAACCATCAGAGCGTTTTAAACCTTCCAAAGCCTCTGCTTTTGGAGCTAATTTAGCAATGATATTGTCTTTCCGCTCGTTTTCATCTTTTAAATGCGTTAAGACACCAAGCATTACTGCTGGACTGGAGTAGTCAATCGATTGAACATAGGATTGCTTTATCTCGCCCCTACGCCATGCAACAAATAATTTAATAAGCATATAACGGACTTGAGAAGATTTTTCTGTATTCGATAATGTCGCAATCAATAACGCCTGCTCTTCGTTAAGCCAATATTCTGTTACGTTATTGCCCTTTATTACGTGCGCCACAGTGGCGCACCTCCCAAACCGTTCTATTTCTTGCATATTTCTTGTAATTAATTTTCTAACGTCACGTGTACGAACAAACCCTAATTTTTCTGCTAAATCCACATCGCGAACACGAGGCTCGTTTTCGACTTCTCGTAATTTGATTAATTTGTCTTTATTGATAGGTAAGTATGTGCTATTATTCATTGTAATTGACCTCTTTCAGGTTAGTTAGATGTAAAGCGTTAGAGAGAGTTTTTGCGGACTTATGCTCTAGCGCTTTTTCTTTTTTGAGAATGTTAATTATTTCAGATGAAAGAGAGCGATCATTCTCAGTCGCCCGATTAAACAACCACTCCTTTAATGTATGTGGCATATTTATTTTATATTGGATCGTTTTCATTTTACTCCATATGCACATATTCAGTACCATAAAGGTACCTTGTGTCAAGTGTATTTTAGGTATATTTTAGGTGCATGACAAAAAAAGATCGTGTGCAATTTAAATTTCTCATTCCAATTGAACTGAAAAATCAATTGGAAGAGCTTGCTGAGGCAAATCATCGTAGCCTTACGGGTGAAATTCTTGCTCGTTTAGAAGATTCTGTCCGCACTACCGTTACATTAAATCACCTACTGGCAATGAATTCAGAAGATCTCAAAAAGCTCCTTGAACAACTACTCGTGAATAAAAAACAATAAGATGCCACACATAGCCCCCTCAGAACGCTTTAAGCCTTCAAGCGCTTCTGCTTTTGGTGCTAATTCTGCAATAACATGATCTTTCTGCTCTATTTGACTTTGTAAGTGATTCAAAACACCAAGTAATGCCTCCGGTTTAGAGTAGTCAACTTGTGGTGTGGCTACCTGTTTTTCTAATTCTTGCCAGCGGTCAATGATTTTGGCTCGTAAAGCAGTGCTGTAACCAGAAACAAGAATTAAACATTCACGTTTGGGTAAATTATAACAAGGGCGTGTTTTTCCTTGTTCATCAATATAACTGCTTAAAAACTTAGCCGGTTCAAATTTGAGCTCGCTAAATATTTGTTTAATGTCTCGCATAACATTTTTATGCTTCTTACTACATACCCCCGCAATTTCACGACTCGACATAGTCTGAGTGGTAGCACTATTAGCAACACTTTCTGTAATTTTTATAAGAGTGTTCATTATGAACTCCTAGATGTTAGAGGTTTTCATTGATACCTTTAAAAGGTATCGGGTGCTGAAAACACGGCATCTAGTCCGTCGTTACGCTTTCCCCATAAGGGTATTGTATAGCGTAACTACACCCGATGAGGTCATTATACACTTGTCGCATATAATGAGTCAAAGCCTTTGCAATGCACAGAAGATCGATTATTTCGGCAATCAATCCGCTAGATGTTTTAAGGTGTTTTCAGGCACCTGATTCGAAAATATATATAAACGCAACAATGTCAAGAATAAAAATAATTTTTATCTAAAAATAATCGCGTACTGTACAGTACACACACTGAAATCATTATTTATCAATGAGTTAAGTGTACAATGTACAGTCAATTTGAAAATTCTGTCGCTAGCGATAGTTCGCGCTCGCCT
>NZ_JBHIRO010000017.1:0-31091 GCF_042197165.1 Bartonella sp. AA23NXGY
GCAACAGACCATTTATTAAATGCGCTTTTTTTGCTTTGTTCAACATCCTGAGGGTGTAGAGAAAGATTTCCATAGTTCCCTAAAACTCCAAAGAATGTACGACCATATAAACTCTCAATCTCGTTTAACAAAACACCTGCTTCAAGTGCGTTATAATCGAGCTCAGCACCATAGCCATATTCAAAAGCAGATAAATTGGAAGCATAATGATGGCTCCCCCCATAAGCACGCAGAAAAAAGGCTGTCTTTTCATTCTCTTTCCAAGAAGAATGAAAAGCATTCCGCATTGTCTCCAACGTCTTATTTTGCGTGATCATATCCACTAAACCAGCATGAAATAAGGCATTTGGCAAAAGAAGATAAGTTGGAACCTGTGGAACAACAGCTCTAATTTGGAGATTAAACGAAGGATTAATAGGGGCAGAATCCCCAGATGGCTTTGGTTCAACAGGGGTAGAAGGAGGAGAAACAGAATCTGTAGATGAAGGTGATACCGGAACAGATGGCTTAGATGGCATAACCTCATCCGTAGAAGTCTCAACTGGAACAAATGGTGCAGGCATAGGCACAGCAGAAGGATTTTCTGGAACTGTTGGTACAGAGGGAGACGGAACTGGTGCAGAAGGAGTCAGCGTCGAATCCGTAGGGATAAATGTTTCAGACGGTTCAGATCCCTCAGGCAAAGAAGGTGTAGATGGTATAAGTGGAGGCTCAACAGAAGGGGGTTGTTCAGGTGAAATAGTCTCTGTTGGTCGTTTAGAAGGAACCGTCTCTTCTTCAGATTGAGGAGGTAAAACTGTAGACGTTGGCTTAGAAGCAGTTTCAGAAGAATCTAATTCAGGACCAATATAAACACTTTCGAGACGAAAATCCCAAAAATCCCCTTCTCCAACAACCAATCTATTCTTTGGATCTGCATTTCCAGAAGAAGAACTTGGACCATAGACACGAAGTTTATATTGATAAGGAAATCCATTCACCGTAGTATAACTATTGGCTAACTTAAAAGAACTTTCCTCTGCTGTCCCAGCAACTTGAACAAGTGAAATACTTTGACTTCCTTTATTGCCAGCTTCTCCTTCTAAGGTTTTGGAAAATTTCTCCATCATGAGCAGTGTACTTCCCAAAACATTCCCGTAGATCAAAATACGATCAGTTTTTTGAGGATTAAACGAGCCGTCATTATTCACAAACGCACTCATCTTAATCTGCACATTTCCCTTTGCATTATAGGCTTCTTTATCATATTGTATCCCCTCTATTGGATTTATGTCATTTAGATTACTTCCTTTCTCAATATATACTTTTCCAATATATAGCGTTTGATAATCTTGAGATATAAATTTATCAAAAAAAATTGTGCTATCAGAAATGCTTATAGACGAAAGTAATGAATCTACAGGAAGAGATTCCAGTAAATCTGTATGTTTTCTTTTGGTGAGATACCATGCAGAGCCATTTGTTAATTCTAAGTGAACAGTTGATGCATCCTCAACACGAATACCCCCTGTAAGGATAGAATCCTTTGCTTTCACCAATAGAGAAGAATTATTTTGAGCCTTTAACAATAAATCACCAGAGATCTTTGTCCTTTCTGTTAATTCAATGGTAGCTTCAGCTCCATAAATATCATCTCCCGTACTATAAATGGCAATACCATCGGGAACTGAAAAAGTTGTCTGTGACAAATGCAAAGATGCTTCACCCCAAACAATTTTTTCTACTTTTGAAAGTTTTTCACTCCCTACCTTAAACATATCACCCCATACATCTGGGCCTAATCCATAAAAATACAGACCGTATACTCCCTCACCCTGAACAGAAATTTCTGTTCCTTCAATCTTAATATTTGTCTTTTTAAACTCATTTGATGAAGCGTATTCTTGAACCAATTTACCTTCAGCATCTGCATAACCTGCAAAATTCGTAATCAAGAAGCCATGCATATCAGTGAGCTGAATAAAATCACCACGTAATTGAACATTACCACCCTGTGATATGTCAAAAGCTCTTGGAAATTCATCAATACTTTCATTATCAACTACAATCGTGTGTTTCTTACCTTTTCCCTGAATATTGGTTGTATCAATAAGATATTTTCCCCCAAATTGTGTTGAAAACGCACCAATCTCATTAAAAGTAATAGTACTGCCTGACATCCTAATGAATGCATCAGAACTACTAACAAATCCAATCCCTTTTGCATTCAAATTATCTGATACAATATCAATATTTACGCTCACTAAAGCAATATCGGTTTTTTTTCCTTCTGCACATACAGCTTGCAAACTACCTTCAATCTTCCCTCTATTCATCACAACTTGCCCGTTCTGAACACGAAAACCGGACATATCCTTAATATTTGAATTGGTTAGAACAAGCTTGCCATCATCTTTTACAGATGCACTATATAAAAATGACTGCTTTGGCCTATGCGAGATAATATTTGTCTCTAATAAATTTAAAACAGTTCCCTCTTTTTCTATAGAGAAGACAGCAATAAAATCATCTAGAGAAGAGACAGAAGGAGTATAATTTTTATTACTTATCGTATGTTTTTTACTATCGCTATATGTAAAAAAACTCCCTGATACATTACAGGAAGTTCCTAAATTATTAGGATTCGCATTAACACTCACGATTGGCAAAAAAGAAACAATAGCCGTTGTAATAAATAAAAATCTATACCCGCTTAATACATTAACCATAACTTTATTCCCAATTTGCCTTTCTCCCCCTGTTAGTTAAAAATAAAAAACATTCCCCATAACATTAAGTTAAACACACTAAAAATAGCAAGTATAAAACTTAAATAATCACTTTATACTTCAAAAACACTCTATAACTTATGTAAAAATTACTCTATATTTCATAGGCACCTAAAAACGATAGTATAAACCGCCTGAAAAAATAATCCCTGAAAAACCACCTTTTCTAAGGCAATGCTGATAAGTTACATCTCCATGCAAAGCAAAGTTTGAAGACAACTGAGCCTTCAATCCCATTCCAGTTTCTAGAGAAGAGCCAAAAGCCCTTATTGGAATTCATCTCCAAACCGCACACGTTGTTTTCCTCTAAAACTAATGGCAAGCTGAAGCTCGCAATTGAAAGAAACAACAAGAGCCTCTTCAGAAGCAGCAAGCATCTTTCTTAAAGACCACCAACACGCATCACCCATAAATCAAGTTTTCCCATCTCAATATCAAAACCATCAATATCAGACGCCTTATCAAACCGCACATTTTGATAAATAACCTAAACCTGCGGATCAAAAATAACCCCTTTATGCCCTGTCGTAAATGACTTGCCCGCAATCAATGAAGCACTCAAAGGTGTTTCCTTCAATGTTGCTGTCTTGCCTCTTGCTTGCGTGAGAACATCCCCTTTAAATAAACCATAGGAAAAAAGGACATCTATATAAAAGCCTGTATCATGCTGCATGCTGCCATATACTGTAATAGACCATTTATCAAATGTACTTTTTTGCTTTCTTTAACATCTTGAGGTTGTAGAAAGTTTTTTTCCATTATTCTCCATTATTCCAAAGCTCAAAGTGTGATGTGTATCCTCAATCGCATTGAGCAAGACACTTGCCTCTATACCATGAACAGCAGAAACCTGAATCTTACCTTCATCAAAGGAAAGAACCACCCTGCTTCACACCAAACACAGATTGAGATAACGTAGCATTTCTACCACTTTTCTTTTCGCCATTTCCTGTAATAGAACTCTTTTTAAAAGAAGTTTTATTATCTTTTGACACAACCACTGCTGATGTAATCTTCTCAGATCTCTTTAATTCTAAAATTCCATCAGTTCCTGAAAGCCTTTTTCCCCTTTACTTTTTTGCGGCTTAATAACTATGTTATGAGCTCGTATTGTAAAAATAACACCTGTAGTCCTCCTATCCAATCCACTCATATATAACTTATTACGACTTCCAAAAGTACGAGAAGCATCAACTGTATCACACGAATACGACTTAAAAAGAGAATTACACGAGGGGTTATAATCTTCTGCACTCACATCTATATTGTGCACGAAGAAAGAAATAGAGGTCGTAAGAGAACACACACATAGCGTTTTAGTACTTTAATCATAATTTAGTCTAAACTTCCTTTATTTTATTCATAAAAAACTGAAAAGACACACCTAGTTCATCTACTTATTATGTACCGTTACATATAATTTGTTTTGTATTATATGTAAAGTCAAAAATCAGAAAAACGACACAACAAAACTATGTTTTGTGCTTATGTCTTTCACAAAGGATGTATTAAAGAAAAATACAATTAAAAATGATAACTTAATCCACCAGAAAAATGCGTTCCGGAAAAGCCGTCACTCGTAAATTTATGCTGATAAATCAGATCGCTATGAAAAATAATTTTGGGAGATAATTGCGAAAAAACACCAAATCCAGCTTCTAAAGAAGTCCCAAAGGAACCAAGCTGGAAGGCATCTTTAAAATATACAAATTGTTTATCATCAAAACTACGAATGAAATGAAGCTTACCATAGAATGAGAGAACATGTGCATCTTTATCTTTAGTAAATGTAAGTGTCTTCGTTAAATACCCACCAATACGCATCCCCCAATGATCTGGACTTCGCATATCAATATTAAAATTATCAATATCACGAGTCTTATGAAACTGGAGATTTTGATAAACAAACTGAACCTGTGGTTCAAAAATAAAATATCGGCTGCCTATCATAAACGTTTTACCAGCAATTAAAGAAACACTTAGGGGCTTCCCTCTCAATGCAGCCGTTTTACCTCGCTCAAGTGTGAGAACATTTCCATTAAACAAACCATAAGAGAAGAGACCATCCATATAGAGACCCGTATCATGCTGCATGCTTCCATATGCTGTGATTGTCCATTTATCAAATATACTTTCTTGACTTTGTTTAACCTTTCGAGGCTGCAAAGAAAGCTTGCCATAATTTCCCATAATCCCAAAAGATGTCGTACTGTATGCACTTTCGATTTTCTTGAGTAAAATACCTGCCTCTAGTGCATTATAATCAAGCTCACCGCCATAATCACCATATTTAAATGCAGACAAATTTGAAGTATAATGATGATGTCCACCGTAACCGCGCAAAAACAAAGCGGGATTTTCATCATTTTTCAACAACCGACCAGGAACAGTTCGCAGCGCTTGCAACTGCTTGCTTTGATTACTGATATCCATCAATCCAGCATAAAATAAGGTATTTGGCACAAGAATATAAGTCAAAACCTGTGGAACAACGACTCTCACATTTGGCTCAAAATGAGAAGAAGGCTCAAAAACAGATGCCGGAACAGAAGAACCAGACGCAGGTGGAGTAACAACAAAAGGAGTGGGTGAAACAGATGGCGGAACAGAAGAACCAGATGCAACTGGGGAAACAACAGAAGGAGTGGGTGAAACAGATGACGGAACAGGTGAACCAGATGCAACTGGGGAAACAACAGAAGGAGTGGATGAAACAGATGACGGAACAGGTGAACCAGATGCAACTGGGGAAACAACAGAAGGAGTGGGTGAAACATGCGGCGGAACAGGTGAACCAGATGCAACTGGGGAAACAACAGAAGGAGTGGGTGAAACAGATGGCGGAACAGAAGAACCAGATGCAACTGGGGAAACAACAGAAGGAGTGGGTGAAACAGATGACGGAACAGGTGAACCAGATGCAACTGGGGAAACAACAGAAGGAGTGGATGAAACAGATGACGGAACAGGTGAACCAGATGCAACTGGGGAAACAACAGAAGGAGTGGGTGAAACATGCGGCGGAACAGGTGAACCAGATGCAGGTGGAGAAACTGGATTAGATTCAGCAATAGCGGGAACAACAGGTGCAAGAGAGGAAAGAGGATTGGGGATCTCAAGTACAAAAACATCAGATACATTAGGTGTGGTCGTAAGATGGGAATCCCTATCAGGAGAATCTACAGGAGAAGAAAGACTTGGCTCCTGAGACTTTTGCTGAGAGTTAGAATCAATAGAACCATCCTCACCTCCAGTAATATTAGGATGAATTTTAGAAAAAGAAGGAATATCATCAGAAGAAGGGGGGACAACCAAATCAAGAACAGGAAAAACTTTAGTGGAATCAACAAATTGACTTTCAAGTCGGAAATCCCAAAATGTTCCAGAGTTTTTAAGCACTCTTTGATTGGAATCTGCCGCCCCTAAAGCAGAGCCTGGACCATAACTCTTAAGATGATACTGATAGGGGGAGGCTTCAAGTGTGACATACCCCCCCTTTAACTGAAAAGAATCTTCCATGGCTTTTCCATAAACCTGAATAATGGAAATCCCCTGATTATTACCACCATCTCCCGTCAATGCCCCTAGACTTCCAGGAATCTTATAAACATGAACTGTTGTTTTTCCTTCAAGATCACCATTGATTAAAAGCCGGTCAGTTTTTTGCTCTTGCAGAGCTCCGCCTTTATCCAAATATGCATTAAGATAAAGATTCACATCACCGTGCGCTTTATAGACAGTCCCAAATCCTTTTCCAATGAGAAGTGTCTGATAACCATTTGTTTTTTTAGATTTTAATTCTTCAAAAACAAGAGAACTATCCGTAAGATTAACCGAAGAAATAGAAGAATAATCTTTTAACCTAGAACCAGAAGCATCAGAATTTTGCAATTTGTCATATTTTGGTCGCGATAAAATCCACTTTGAACCATTTTTTAAATCTATCTTAGCTGTAGAACTTTCATCAACATGTGCGCCTCCTACAAGGGTAGAAGCATCAGCCTCAATCTTTACATTAGAACGCTCAACAGCTTTCAGGAGTGAATCTCCAGAAATTTTTGAATTTTGTAAGAGTTTAACAGAACTTTCGAATTCACGACTATAAATAGCCGTACTTTCTGGAGCCATAAAAGTTGTCTTTGTCAAATCGACAGTCCCTTTTCCAGGTATAATTGTTTTTTTATCATTTAAGACAGCTTCCCAAAAAAAGTGCATGCCATTAAATCCATTCCCTCTCACAAAAACATTGGAATATTTTATATGAGCAGCATTATGGTTATTCCCCTGCACTACAATGCCATGAACATTGTCGACATTAACGTTTCCCTTCTGGAAATTAAGAGAGCCTTTCCCCTGAAGCATACTAAAAGCAGAACCTTCACGATGATTATCTGTATTTGTTTCCTGTTTCCCCCTCCCAGTAATAGAAACGCCCTCTAAATTAATTTCTCCATCTCCTCCTGTTTGAACACCAATACCATCAGCAAAATCAATTTTTCCTCCTTTCATATAAATTTTTGCACCATTATGACTCAAAAGACCTATCGCATCAGAAGATGTCTTAATCTCTGTCTTGGTCAAAGAAACAAACGACCCTTTACCCCCAACACTGATCCCCATTCTGGTTGCTTTAATCACCCCATCCTGCATTTCAAAAGCTCCCTCCTCATTGACATCGGCCCCTATCGACACGTTATTTAACATGGAATCAAATAGAGCAACGCCTCCCCCATTTGAGGACTTTACAGCTGTTGTCCAAGCGTTTGTTTCTGAATGTCCATGTGCATTCGAAACACCGTTAATGATTATAGCCTCTCCCTCAATGACTGTATTTTTCCCTGATGCCTCTATGGCAGCATAAGAACTTTCACCCGTAAGTTGATAAGTTTTCTTGGTAATTTCATGCGTTTTACCATCATTACAGCGATAAAATGAGGCACTTTCGTTACATGAATATGGCTTCTTCTCAGAAGAAATCTCACCTGCATCAGTATTGTATACAAAGAAAAAAATAACCGTTGTAAAATGATATAAAGAGAGATGATTTTTAAACATAATTTTCTACAAACTTTCTTCCCCTTCTCTAAAAACAAAAAACACGCGTTCTGTTTAATAACTTTGGTTACGCGTGATAATTAAAATACGTTTTGTATTTTATATATCCACCCTATATTTTATGTAAAGCCAGAATCCCAAAATATCACAATTTAAAATTGTATTATTTATAAAAACGCGTAAAAATATAGATAGAAATAAAAATTCCACCCCAAAGCAGTGATTTCAAGAGAATTTAATAAAAATAAACTCAAAGAAGAAAAACAGCATAAGAAGCAAAAACTGCAAACCAGAAAGCCTTATCTCGTTTCTAAAAAGAAACAAACTTGCTCATGCAAAAAAACATTTTTTTAAAAAACTTATTTAAAAAGTTGCAAACAAATAATAAAAAACCACAAGCTATGCTTGTGGTTTTTTAAACAACTTACCTCAAGGTGATCATCCTAAAAACGATAGCGCAATCCACCAGAAAAACTGATTCCAGAAAAACCACCTTTACTCAACTTATGCTGATAAACCAAATCACCATGAAGCGCAAATTTTTGAGACAAGCGAGCATTAAGACCTAATCCAGCCTCTAGAGAAGAACCAAAAGCCCCTAACTGGAAAGAATCTTTAAAGCGCACAGACCTTTCTTTTCCAAAATCATGGGCAAAATGAATCTTTCCATAAAAAGAAACATCACGATCTTTTTCAGACGCAGTAAGAGTCTTTATCAAGCGACCACCCATACGCACCATCAATTGATCAAGTTTATCCATCTCAATATTAAAATTATCAATATCGCGGGCCTCATTAAATTGAAGATGCTGATAAACAACCTGAACCTGTGGATCCAAAACAACACCTTCATATCCTGTGGCAATTTTCTGACCACTCATCAAGGAAACACTTAAAGGGTTACCCTTCAATGTTGCCGTTTTACCCCGCGCAGTTGTCAGAACATCTCCCTTAAACAGACCATAAGATAACAAACCATCAACATAGAATCCTACATCATGCTGCATACTGCCATAAACTGTAGCAGTCCATTTATCAAATGTACTTTTTTGGCTTTGTGCAACATCTCGAGGTTGTAGAGAAAGCTTTCCATAAGACCCCATCACCCCAAAGGATATAACACTGTCAACATTTTCAACAGTTTGTAGCAAAACACCTGTCTCTAGTGCATAGTACCCTAGATCTCCCCCATAACCATATTCAAGCGCAGATAAATCTGAGGCATAACGATAACTTCCACCATAGCCACGCAAAAATGAAGCAGGATTTTCACGAATTTCCAACATTCCACTAGGATTAGTCCGTACTGTCTCTAACTGCTTGTTTTGATTGCTGATATCCATTAAACCAGCATGGAATAAACTATTTGGCAAAAGCAGATAAGTTGGAACCTGAGGCACAACAACCTTAACGCCTTGCCTAGAATGATGCTCACCACCTAAACCAAGTTTAGAACTCTGAGTTAATCTAAATGTAGTATCAGAATCAATAAATCCATTTTCGAGGCGGAAATCCCAAAAATCTCCTTCACCTTCGACTAATCTTTGAGACGCACTCGCTCTTCCTAATTCAGAGTTTGGGCCATAAGCATGAAGCCTATATTGGTAAGGTAGACCGTCCAATGCAATATAATCACCATCCAACAAGAAAGAATCTTTCTCCGCTATTCCAGAAACCTGAATAATCGAGATACCTTTGTCATTTCCATAACGCTCCGTACCACCTCCAGGACTTCCTGAAACACCATGCACATGTACTATCGTTTTTCCTTCAATATCACCATGGATTAAAAAACGATCCGTTTTTTGATTCTGAAGAGCCCCCCCCTTATTCAAATAAGTGTTGAGATAAAGATGTGCATTACCCTGTGCTTTATAAACTTCACCTGTTCCTCTCCCAACACGAAGGGTTTGATAGCCATCAACTATGTTAGTTTCTGGTTGTTCAAAAATAATAGAACTATCAATAAGATGTATTAATGAAATTGATGAAACACCTATAGAACTAGGAACTTGCAAATTTTTATTTTTCGGTCGTGATAAAATCCATTTTGAATCACCTCTCAACCGAAATTCAGCAGAAGAACTTTCATCAACATGTGTCCCCCCTACAAGTGTAGAAGCATCCACTGAAACCTTCACAAAAGAGCCATCCTCAACCTTCAGTAATAAATCTCCAGAAAGTTTGGAATTATCCAACAGCCTAACAACACCACCAGATCCTCTGCTATAAATAGCCGCACTCTTTGGAACTGTAAAAGAGGTTCTTGTCAAGTCAACAATCCCTCGTACGGGTAAGTTCGTTTTTGGAAGACTTCCGAACATCTCTTCCTCACCCGCAAAAATATAAAAAGAATAGGGATACTCGTGATCTTTCATTTCCTCATTTCTGTCTCCTAGTCCCTCCCAAAAACGCAACCCATAAGACGTATTACTTTCTACCAAAACCGTAGAATCCACGATAGTTATAAAGACACCCTTCCCATCGATATTATTCCCATGCATTGAAAAACCATGAGCATTGGCTAGATTAACTTTACCTTTCTCAAAATGGATAAACCCATTAGACGCATGAAAAGCTGAATTTTCATTATGGTCATCTATACCCATCCCCTGACTACCTTGTTCGGTAATAGAACTACTCCTTAAATCGACCTGTCCCCAATTTTTTATTTTAACTCCGATACCCTTTGTAAAGTTAATCTCTCCTCTTTCTATAATCACTTGTCCATATTCACTCGCCACGACCCCATACTTCCAAAAACTTTCTTTTGAAATAACAGCACTTGAAGCATCCTTAACAGTTATATTTTTCCCTAAGAGAAGCGTTTTTCTTCCAGATGCTTGTATAGCAACAGTTTCATTCGTATTTTCATCAGTTTTTTGATAATTTTTATTGTAAAAGTAGTGTTTTTTACCATCATTACACCGATAAAATTCACTATTCATACTACATGAAAATTGATCCTGATTATTTTGTGTCTTACCATTAACGCCAGAACGATCTTGTACCCCAGTATTAACAACAGCACCACCTTGAACCGTAGCATCAACATTGTGTGCACAAAAAAGAAATGCTGTTGTAAAAGTACATAAGGAAAAACGATTTTTAAATAGATTGACCATAATTACACCATAATTTTGCCCATAAAAGTAATACGTAATGTATCAAAAAACTTAACAAAGAGAAAAAATTAATACGTTTTGGATTAACTGCGCAGATCTTATTAATGCTTTTTGTGTTTTATGTAAATATGGAATTTAAAAGTTACTAAAAATACAGTCTAAATCTATTTTTTTATAAGGGATTTGCAAAAATATAACTGAAAAATTAGAGGAAAATCATCTTTAAAGTTGTTATTTAAAAGCAGCTTTAAGGAATTTTTGTACATTAAGAATGCCTATTTTAACTGTTGTTTAATCAATACCCAAAGCGTGTATAATTAATATTCGAGATAAATATTATATTGAAACAATGGGCACTCGTAAGCAGACAAAACTGAATATATGCCAAAATTGGGAAGCAAAGCTATCACATACAGCTGTTTTAGGCAGTATTTATGGAAATACGAACTAATTTAGAAAGAGGAGGAAAGTGTAAAAATTAAAATCTGTTCCGATTTTTACCATCTCTTTTCAACATTTTAAAATATTCAGAGCCGTATCTAAAAGGTGAAAATGACATATAATTTTATCTTTTTATTTATCACATTCTTTAAAGAAAACGCATTTTCAAAAAATAATACGTTATTTATGTTTCTAATCCACCAATTTTCTCAGATATATCTCATATTTCCATCTCCATTTCATAACGACAGCAGATATAATATCAAGTTTATCGGATACAGCCCTCATTGCGCCTGAGTAGCATCTTTGTCTTTGCCAATTTCTAATATTGTAAATCCTCTCCTCTTAACATAATCCCCCAAATTATATTGACTCCTTTCTTAAACGATTATCCACTTGCTAATCTTACATATAATAGACAAAGGAATGCTTTTTATGGATTCATCATAAGAGCATTGAAAATATTTCAGCGCCCTAAATTAAAAAATATCTTTATAAATCAAAATATTATAAATAGTATAATAATCACTCTGAAATACGCATTTTGAAACAATAACGTACAAACTCTTCAGACTTTTCAAAAAAACGAAAGAAGTCCAACCTAAAAGCATGTTAAAGATATGCAAAGTCACACTCTCGTAAAAATGCTATAACACAAAATGAATAGATAATGAAAAAAAAGCCACAAGTATAACTTGTAGCTTTTTTGAAAGATTAATCAAAAACAGGAACAACACTAGAAATGATAACGCAATCCACCTGAAAAACTCGTTCCAGAAAAACCAGCTTTCGTTAGTTTGTGCTGATAAACCAAATCGCCGTAAAGCGCAAATTTTTGAGACAATTGGGCATTAAAACCTAATCCTGTTTCTAATGAAGAACCAAAAGCACCTAGCTGGAAAGCATCTTTAAAATGCACAAATTGTTTTCCTTCAAAACCATGAGCAAGATGAAGCTTGCCATAGAAAGAAATAACTTGAGCCTCATCAGTAACGACCAGCCTCTTTGTTAAACGCCCCCCAACACGCCCTATCCATTGATGAAGCTTTCCTAAATCAATATCAAAGCCATCCACATCACGCACCTTATTAAATTGAAGATATTGATAAACAACCTGAACTTGCGGATCAAAAACAAAACCGTCCTCCCCCACCATAAACGTTTTACCAGCAGTCAATGAAGCACTTAAAGGGAAACCCTTTAATGTTGCCGTCTTGCCACGTGCAGTTGTTAGAACATCACCTTTAAACAAGCCGTAAGACACAAGACCATCAACGTAAAAACCTGCATCATGCTGCATACCACCATATGCCGTAACTGACCATTTATCAAATGTACTTTTTTGACTCTGCTCAACATTCAAAGGTTGCAAAGAAAATCTCTCGTAAGCCCCGATAACTCCAAAAGAAGTGGAACCATACATATTTTCGATTGCTTTCAGCAAAACACCTGCCTCTAGTGCATTATAATCAAACTCGCCGCCATAACCATATTCAAGCGTGGAAAGATTTGAAGTATAACGATGATTGCCGCCATAACCGCTCACAAAAAAGAGAGGATTTTCACGACTTTCTAATAAGCCCCCAGAAGTAATTCGCAAAGCTTCTAACCGCTTATTTTGATTGTTAACATTCATCAAACCAATATGACGTAAGGCATTAGGCAAAAGGAGATAAGTCGGAACCTGCGGAACAACAGCCTTAACGCCCGGCTTAGGACGAGGATGAGGCTCCGGAGCTGGTTCTGGAGAAGGTTCTGGTCCCGGAATTGGCTTAGGAGAAGGATCTGGTTTAGGTTGAACATCAGAATCTATAGACCTACTTTCAAGGCGAAAATCCCAAAATTCCCCGTTACCTTCAACTAATCTCTGATCCATACTTGCTTTTCCAAACTCAGATTCTGGACCATAACTATAAAGCTTATACTGATAAGGTAATTCGTTTAAGGCTACATAACCACCTTCCAACTGAAAAGAATCTTGCTTTGCTTGTCCAGAAACCTGAATGACTGAAATACCTTCAGCATTCCCCCCCTTTCCCGTATATCCTCCTGGACTTCCTGCAACTCCATGCACTTGGAGCTTTGTTTTTCCCGAAACATCACCATGAATTAAAACACGATCCGTCTTTTGATGATTAAGAGCACCACCACTATTCAGATATGTATTAAGGGAAATAGAGGCACCATCCCGTACTCTATAAACTTCACCCTTTCCCTTTCCAATACGAAGGGTTTGATAATCATCAACAGAAGAAGATTCGTGTCTTTTAAAATTAATAGAGCTCTCATCCATAAGACTCACGAGTGAAATAGAAGAATCATGTGCAGCCTCGTGTTGATCTTTTTGCAACGGTTGTTGTAAAATCCATTTAGAACGGCCTCCCAAATAAAGCTCAGCATTAGAGTCTTTATCAACGTGTGTGCGACCCTCAAGAGTAGAAGCATCCGCCAAAACTGTTATAGAAGCACCTTCCTCAGCTTTTAATAAAAAATTCCCTGAACGAAGAGTGCTGTGTACCAACCCCACCGCACCAGAAATCATGTTTTTACCATAAAGAGCCGCATCGTCTAAAACAGAAAACTCTGTTTTATCCAAATTAACAACTTCTAATCGTGGTGGAACTTTTTCTTCCTCTGATGAAATTTCTTCTTTTTTATCCCCACCTTCACTCCATGGCTTCTCTCCCCGAAAATAGATACCATAAGATCCCTTACCATTTACGGTAACAGAAGAGGATTTCATATTAACTTCAGTCACAGGAATCTTTGAATCAGAATCCTCATTTGATAAATCTTTAACTTCCTGAAGAGGAATAGAATTGACTATATTTTCTAATAATATGCCATGGATACCCCCACCAGTACTAACAATATTACCCTCTAAATTAACAGCCCCCCCTAAATCCATATGCACAACCGCACGATCCTTACCTTTATCACCCTTCCCAGTAATTTTAACATTCTCGAGATTTACTTTTCCACCTAACATCGAAGAAATCCCATGGCTGTTCATAAAATCAACTGATCCACCTGACATCCAAATTTCTGAATGATCATAACTTAAAAGACTTGCATTCCCATTAGCTGTCTTAATTTCTGTATCTTCTAAAAGAACAAACGATTTCTCTGCTGCATCAACACCCTCATGGCTTCCCTCAATCTTTCCATTTTTTATCTCAATCACGCCATCACTCGCACGAAGGGCTATAACTGTGCCTTTGATAATCGGATCTTCCAAAACAATCTTACCGTTCTCTAATACATGCACCCCTACTAGAAAAGTTTTATCAGCAACTTGACTACTAACCGTTACACCCTTCCCGCGAACTTCTGTACCTATTCCTTTCACCGTTATAGCAGTAGGATTTTCAGGATAATTGGAAACGTTTTCATTCGTAATCTTATAAGATTTATTATCAATTTTAGGCTTCCCTTTAGACTCCCCGCAATTATCGCATATATAATACAACCCATTATAGTAATAAAACCCACGCTTTATACCTCTTTCATCAAAGCCTGCATCTTTAACAGAGTTATCTATATGACCATTATTCGATCCCTCCATTCCACTCAACCCACGATAATCACTTCCCCCACGAATACCCTCATCGTTATTGCCAACAGGAATCTGATAAAAAATATAATGATTATTCTGCCCACTCTCTCCACTAAGAGGAGACTTATGCACATTATTCCCACTAAGATGAGAACCAGAAGTAACACTAATACCGTTAATCGGAGTAACAGTTATAACATAAGGTTTACCGTTCCCCTCTGCAGCCGCATACACTTCTCTTCCATTTTGAAGCAAAGAGAGGATAGCTGTTGTACAAGCACATAAACATACATGATTTCTAAAAACTTTAATCATAGTTCCCTCGAAACTTTCCTTCCCCTCTCATTAAAAACAAAAGCACTTACAAAACACCCCCTTGCACACCTCAAAAATACGAAAAGTGTAACAAAAGAACATGCCTCATGCTTATTTGAACTGTGCAATGAATTATCCCAATAAATTTGGCAAAAGCTCTACGCTAAAAACCATCTATAAGAGAATAACAACAAAACACAATTTATAAGTGTATAATGCATTCTGTATTTCGTGTAAAGAAAAAATGAAACCAGTGCGTGCAATTAATTAAAAACACAATCTAGCCTTGTGAACTTTAAAAATTAATCCACAAGGAGATGAATGAAACAATGATTTAAATCCGTAAAAAACAAACTCTCAAAAACGAGCTTTAGAAAACATCAAATATTATATTAGATAATATCAATACAGTACTAAAAAGGATAACGTAACGCATACCTGTCTGCTGAACGCTTAAAAAGCCGATAAAAGCGAAGCACTCTATCGCATCAGTAGCAGCATAAATTTTAAGAAAATTCGCTTTAGCGGAGAAAAGTGCTCTCATACACAAAAAACTATGTTTTTTTTGCTCAATCAAGAAGACGAAAATCTTTTAAAGACAACACAAGTTGTTACAAAGAAAAAAGGCAGCACAATGTGCTGCCTTTTCTAAAAAGGTACATAGTGTACCTTATATTAAAACTGATAACGTATTCCTCCGGAAAAACTTGTTCCCGAAAAACCAGCCTTATTAAGCTTATGTTGATAGAGAATATCAGCATGCAGAGAGAACTGTGGCAACAATTTGGCATTAAAACCTAATCCAGCCTCTAGAGAAGAACCAAAAGCTCCTAACTTGAAAGCATCATTGAAATGCACAGACTGTTTTCCTTCAAAACCATGAGCAAGATAAAGCTTACCATAGAAAGCAACAGCATCCACGCCTTCAGAACCTGTAGGAATCTTGGTTAAACGTCCACCAACACGTGCTACCCACTGATTAAGGTTACCCATTTCAATATTAAAATTGTCGATATCACGGGCCTTATCAAACCGGAGATGTTGATACACAACCTGAACCTGCGGATCAAAGACAAAGCCCTTATATCCTGTCATAATTGTCTGACCACCAGCTAAAGAAACACTCAAAGGATTACCTTTTAATGTTGCTGTTTTACCCCGTGCAAGGGTGAGAACATCACCTTTGAACAGACCATAGGATAAAAGACCATCGACATAGAAGCCAACATTATGCTGCATGCTACCATATACCGTAGCAGTCCATTTATCAAATGCACTCTTCTGACTGTACTCAACATTCACAGGCTGCAGAGAAAGTTTTCCATAAGTTCCCATAACGCCAAAGGATATAGCACTGTCAGCATTTTCAATAGTTTGCAGCAAAACACCTGCCTCTACACCATTATAACTAAGATCACCTCCGTAACCATATTCAAGTGCGGAAAGATCTGAAGCATAACGGTAACTTCCACCATAGCCGCGCAAGTATAAAGCGGGATTTTCACGAACCTCTACCATTCCTGTAGAAGTCATCCGCAACGTCTCCAATTGCTTATTTTGATTGCTAATATCCATTAAACCAGCGTGGAATACACTATTAGGCAAGCTGAGATAAGTTGGAACCTGTGGAACAACAGACCTTACAAATTGTTCAGGAAGGGCAGCAGATCCAACAGACTTAACATACTGATTTTCTAAACGGAAATTCCAAAATTCTCCACCATCCTTAACAAATTTCTGCTGAACATGCTCCTGTTTCGAAGTCGCTTCTGGAGCATAAGCACGAAGGGTGTATTTGTAAGGTGAGTTTCTCAGTGCAACATAATTGCCATCGAGTTGGAAAGAGTCTTTCTTCGCTTGACCATAGACCTGAATAATTGAAACAGTATGAGCAATCTTGGCATTCGCTTTACCATCTCCTACATTGCCCGCATCACCTCGTACATGTATTTTTGTTTTTCCAGAAACATCACCATGAATGACAAGCCGATCAGTGACTTGCTGATCACTCCGATCACGAGGATTTAAACGTGCATTGAGATGAATTACAGCATTACCCTGTGCCGCATAAACAGTTCCTTTCCCATTTCCAATATGGAGAGTCTGATATTTTCCTTCAGATTCCGAAGGTGCAAAATCAATAGCACTATTTACAAGACTTACAGAAGAAATGCATGAATCCACACATCCTGAATCTAGAGTCCCCAAATTCCTCTGTGCACTTCTTTTTAGAATCCACTGTGAATTATTAGCCAAGTCTAATTTTGCATAAGAATTTTTATCAACGCGAACACCGCCTGTAACAATAGAATTATCAACTGAAACCAATATGTTCGAATCATTCTCGGCTTTTAATAACAAGTCACCAGCAAGAGTTGTTTTATTTTCTAATGAAACATGACCACCAGAATTATTACCATAGATAGCTATACCATTTGCAACTTCAAAATCAGTTTTTTTCAACGAAACTGTCCCTGTTATGCCTATAGGCGTTTTTTCCTGTTTGGACACAGTACTCCGCTTAACAACATTTGTTTTCTCAGTTGTTAAATCCTGACTTCGATTTTGTTGACTCGCTTCCTTCTGTGTTCCCCCATCAAAATATATGCCGTAGACTCCGTCACCTTCCACTTTAACAGTAGAAGACTCGATATTTACGTGATTCATAGTAGGACGAACGTCAGAAGATCTCCTTCTCCTGGAAGAGCCGGTCTCAACCACATTATCATCAGACTTTATAATCCACAAACCATGAGCATCAGTAACAACATTTCCATTCTTAAAATCAACAGAAGCATTATCACTCACCAAAAAAGCTGCACGTCCAAATTTCTCTGTAGAATTCGACTTTCCTGCTTCCTTTTTCGCAGTAATATTAACTTTGTTTAATCTTACACGTCCCCGTGCTTCTGATCTCACAGCCACTCCATTTGTCAGCATAACCGTTCCAGAGTCCATAGTTACCTCACCAGCCTGACTCGCCAAACCAGCCACAGCTAAATCCCCCGTTACGTTAATTTTCGTATCCTTTAAATTAACAGATGATCCAGAACCCGCCAAAGCGCCTACATAACGCGCATTGACTGTTCCAGCATGCATTGTAACCTTCCCGCCACTTTGCGCTTCAAGCCCAATCACAGAAGAGGTAATTGTTGATTTATTATCCAAAACAACTTCTGCCCCCTCTTCTGCAAGCACAGCACTCACGGCATATATTTCATTAAAATCAACATTATTTTTGCTATCAGAAAAATCCGCACCACTAATTGTGGCTCCCTCTAACTTAATAACCGTATCCTGATTTTTTGCATGCATAGGATGCTGAGTTTTATCACTTACCTTCAGTGTCTTCCCTGTTATTGTCCGCGATTTACCATCTCTACACAAATAAGTAGTCTGTGATCCCTTCTCACCATTATTCATATCATCACATGTAGAAGAAACCGTTTCCTTAGAAGAAACATCTCCATTACCAGTACGACTAAGCATAAGAACACGCCCAACAGCTCTAGAAGATACAGCAGATGTCTCAGAAACCACAGGAGAAGAAGCATTCGCAGAAGCCCCATTAGAAGATATAACAGCTATCTCAGAAACCACAGAAGTAGAAGGCTGCATAGCAGAAGCTCCATTAGATATAGCAGGTATCTCAGGAGCAGAAGGCTTCATAGCAGAAACTCCATTAGAAGATATAGCAGATATCTCAGAAGTAGAAGGCTGCACAGCAGAAGCTCCATTAGATATAGCAGATATCTCAGAAGTAGAAGGCTTCATAGCAGAAACTCCATTAGAAGATATAACAGCTACCTCAGAAACAACAGGAACAGAAGCATTCATAGCAGCCTTCATAGCAGCAGCTGATTTTATAGGTGATGGCCTCTTAGATACAATATGATCCCCAGGTGTTACAAAAATTTCATCGGCAGATATTACAGGTCCTCTACCTGTATCAGATCTCCCACTTAAATTAACTCTTGGAGGTACTAAAGGTGCCAAATTTCTGGATAAAGAAGGAGTAACAGATGATGGAGATGGAGTAACAGGTAAAAAGGTATGCACTACAACCTCAGATGTTTCAGATTCCGTAAAATCTTCGTCATCATCATCTTCATAAAATTCGTCAGATGTTTCAGATCTCAAAAGTGAATTGCCTTGAACAGAGACTACAGATGCAGATTCCCCAGATACAGGAGGAGTTATGGATTCACTATTTACTTCACCAGCACCAGTGTCAGCATTAGTATTTATTGCAGTTTCAGTAGAAGCATCAGTAGAATCAACTGCAACAAGTGGCTTAGCCTTAAAAATAGGTTGAAAATTAGCAGTAGCAGTATAAGCAGAAACGAGAGGTATAAAATATTCATTTTCTAAACGAAAATCCCAAACACTTCTACTATTTTTAAGTAATGTCTTATCAAAATACTGCATTTTCGGAGGAGTAGTTGGACCATAAGCACGAAGAACATACTTATAAGGTAACCCTTCTCGTGTAATATAATCACCTTTCAGCTTAAAAGAATCCCTCTCTGCATTTCCAAAAACCTGAATAATTGAAATGCTATGAGGTGTATCCTGACTTTGTGATATACCATCAGAAGTATCATTCACAACTACCATTGTTTTTCCAGAAACATCACCATGAATCAACAATCTGTCAGATATTTGAGAATTTTCTGTATTGCTAGGCATCAAATTTGCATTGAAGTAAATTGTAGCACCAGAAGCGGCAGAAGCAGCACTATAAACTGTTCCATCCCCATCTCCTATGCGAAGGGTTCGATACTCAATATCTTTATTAGATGTATTTTCATTTTTCAAAGAAGTAAAAAATCTAACATTACTATCTACAAGATTCATAGACGAAAGACATGAATCTACACAACCCGTATTTGAATTTTCCAAACTATTATGCAGATTCTTTGTTAAATACCACTCTGATCCCCCAGATAGAAAAAGCCTAGCTTGAGATTTTTTATCAACGTGAGCTCCCCCCATGACGACAGAGTCTTCAACAAAAACCGACAAATGCGACCCCTCTTCAGCTTTCAACACTAAATCACCCGAAAGAGTTGAGTCATCTTTTACAACGACGTACCCATCCAAACTGTTACCATAAATGACCACACCATTAGGAACTCTGAAAACCGTATTTTTCAAAAGAACTGCATGCAAACTATCTCCATCATCTTTTATTCCACCCTCTCTCAGATTTTGACCTACATTTTGACCACTTTCTTGTCTCACACTCGTTTGATCATTTTTTCTCCTCACATTCGAAGGTATATCACCAAAAAATACACCATAAGACTTACCTTCAACTTTAACGGTTGAATTTTGAATATCAGAAACTATTAAGTTGACAACTCTAGAGTTTGCATCTGGCTCAGACGCCACCACTGCAGAATCTCCAGCGCCAGCTCCAGATGGTGCACTAGTACTTCCAGAATCTGCACCGCTTCCTAAAAAATTCTCTATAGGGAATAAAGCCTCAAAATACGCGGAACCAATATTATTAAGGACAGCGCCATCTCTAGATTCAATAGAGATGACCTCACCAACGAAAGAATCACTATTAGCGTCAGAATCCTGTTGCGTATCATTGCCACCCTCACTCTCCGCTTCTACTCTATTAGAAGCTCCAGAGATATTATTCTTAAAGCTATCACTTACCAAAAATGCAATAGTATTAGGAGCTCTAAGTTTTCCATTTTTAAAGGAAATAGTACCTCCAAGTGACAATAAACCTATATTCGTCTCCGAAGTACCAACTTCTGTAGTTTTTGGTTCCTCAGCAACATTGATAACCGTCCCGTCTAGTAGAACAGTCCCCTCTTTTGTAGAGATAACTCCTATTCCACCCTCTTTCACGGTAATTGCTCCAGACCTCATCTCGATAACGGATGGACCCAAACTAACTAAACCGATTCTTTTAACATTAATATCTACATTCTCTAAAACAATCCACCCATTATCACTAGCAAGAGCACCTATATACGCATCTCTGATTCCTCCCCCCACCATTGTGATCTTTCCAGTCTCTTCAGCCCGAAGCCCAATAAAAAAACCCTGAATATTTGAGTTTTTCAATTTAACCTCCGCACCCATATTTGAAGCAGAATCTCCGACATATACACCAACATAAAGCGGATCATGAATATATAAACTACCTATGTTCTCTATACCTACTTTATAATCCTGTATACCTACTGCAGATAAACTTTCAGAAAGTTCTTTCCCAATATTCATACTTTCAATGGATACTTCGTCCAAATTAACAACTACTTTCCCATCATCAAGGGGAGATTCCACATTTACAGCGCTCTCACCTTGATCCGCTATAATAGTCCCCCCTATTAGAGCATATACTCCCGACTGATCACAGGAAATAGATCCATATATTCGCTGATCACCATTGAGTAAATCAGCCAATCCTTTACCTGCCTCCACAGAATCTATAAATTCTAGAGCCCCAACACCATCACCAACCGGTGTAGATACACTCACACCAGGCACAAAAAAACCTGCTCTATCAGGTGTTAAAGAATTCAATACAAAACTTGATATACCTGGCATACCAATAAGACCATCTGCACTCGCTTTTTGTACTCTTAGCGCCTCTTCCCCCACTGGAAAATATGTTTCAGCTAAACTATCTTTTTTCGGAATATTAAATAATGTCCAAGTATCTACATTTCTTGGAACATCTAGTAATCTAACTAACTCTCCACCTACTCCACTTGGCACACCTGCATGCCCATCACGTGCTCTCTTCCCACTTGCTATTGCTGTTTTTGCTTCTTTTGCCTCCACATTTTCTGCTCTTGTTGCTCTTGCCTTCCTAGTAGATACACCGCCTGTACCTGGAACACCTGGCATACTATTCAAAGCACCATTTGATATAGTACCTGGACCAACACCTGGAATAGCAGGCAGATTCGTTGTATCTGCCCCACTCGCAACACCTGATATAGCCTTTGGTCTTTGTTGACTTACAGTGTTTAATCCTCCTCCTGCTATATTACCTGATAATAAAGTATCTTGTACAAGAGCTAATGAGCCATCAAAGCCAGCTGGTACACCTGCTTGCGGCACATTTACTACTGTTTCCATCCTAGTAGATAAGACGCCTGAACTAGGAGTAGATAGGACACCTGAACCTGGGACCCCTGGCACAGCACCTGTACCACTCGCAACACCAGGTACTGCACCTGCACCACTCGCAACACCAGGTACTGCACCTGCACCACTCGCAACACCAGGTACTGCACCTGCACCACTCGCAACACGAACACTACTATCTGCAACATTCCGTATCATGCCAGGAACAAAAATATTATTCTTTCTAGAATGACAAGCACTAATAGGTCGAATGTGATTTAAAACAGGCACAATCTGAGCCTGAGCCTGAGGCTGAGGCTGAGGCTGAGGCTGAGCAGAACCACTACCAACAGGATTACCGACTCTAGGTTCTGCTCTTCCAGAAACCTCCACTCCTCCGGGTGGTGTTATAGCCCCTGTGCTCGACCCTCCAATTAAAGAGGTAAATGATGATAATGATGGCAATGAAACTGAAGGAAAGTATGATGAGAACCAACCACTCCCCATAGAAACATCTACACCTTGTAAAAAGAAGAAAGCACTTGTTGTCAGTGCGTACAAACGTGTACGCTTTTTAAATACATTGATCATATGTCAAACTTTCTAAATAATGTTGCAAAAACACTAGAATTAAGTGAAAATGAGGTAAGTGAACGGTTTGTAACATATGTCAGTCAACTTTACAACATAGTGTTATTTATTTACGCTTCATTTTGTGCATAAAAATACCAAAGTTAAGTTTTTAAGTGCGCAAACCTTTGTAATATTAGATAAAAGGATAAAATCACGATGATAAAATATATGAAATGGATGACTTCTGTTTTACTGGTTGCAATTAGTTTTGCAACGATTTTGTGGACGCATACGAGTATTGCAAATACGAGTACCCAGACAAATATAACAATTGATCATGTTTCAGGCACGACTTCTGTTCCCACTTCTCCGCAAAAGGTTGTTGTGTTTGATCTTGCCTCGCTAGATAATATGAATCGCCTTGGTATCCAAGCAGTTATCGGCCTTCCTGAAGGAAAAAAACCTTCCTATCTGCAACAATTTGACGATGCAAAATATGAAAGAATTGGAACCGTTTTTGAGCCAGATTATGAAAAAATTGCCACTCTTCAACCCGATTTGATTATTATTTCCTCCAGAACTCAAGCAAAATATAAAGACTTATCCAAAATAGCCCCAACAATTGATCTAACCGTAGAAAACGAAAATTCTCTTGAAGATATAAAACGAAATGTGTCTATCCTTGGAAAAATTTTTGGTAAAACACAAGAAGCAGAAAAGGAAATTGCAAAAATCAATGAAGCTTTTGCTGAAGTCCGTAAAAATACCCAAGGAAAAGGCACCGGGCTCATACTCATGACCTCTGGTGGAAAAATCAGTGCTTTCGGACCAAAATCACGTTTCGATATTTTTCACTCCGCTTTTGGAATTGCCCCTGCAACCGATAAACTTACCGTGCAAAAACATGGACAACTCATTTCTCCTGAATTCATTCTTGAAACCAATCCTGATTGGTTGTTAGTGATTGATCGCGATGCAGCCATTGGACGGGAAGGACAATCCGCAGCACAATTGCTCAACAATGAGCTTGTTCACCGCACAACAGCAAGCAAACAAAACCAAATTATTTATTTGGACTCTTGGAGCTGGTATCGTGCAAATGGTGGTTTAACGGCGCTCATTGAAACCGCACAGCAGATCAATGAAGCCTTTACAAAGAGCAAATAAGCGTACAAAAGAGCTTGCTTGCTATATAAATAAAATTTAAAAGCAGAGGTTGTTTATTAAGCAGTCTTTGCTTTTTTTAGATTTTGTTAGAAAATGATTTAACGTGAAGAATTACTGGATAACCATAACACTTCTAATTTTCCTGTCGATCCTCAGCATTTTTGTTGGTTATTCTGATGTCACACCTTCTGACCTATTCGCAGCCGATCCCCATGCGTGGCTTATTTTTTGGCAAACACGTCTTCCTCGTACCATTGCAATCCTTTTAGTAGGCGCAGCACTTGCACTTTCAGGTATGATCATGCAACTATTGACACGCAATCGCTTTGTCGAGCCATCAACCACTGGAACCATTGAATCTGCTTCCCTTGGCATTCTTTTTATTATGATTTTTTTGCCCGATGTTCCTGTTTTAGGAAAAATGGTCGTTGCGACAATCTTTGCCATGGCAGGCACTTTACTTTTTATGTTTTTATTGCGACGCATTCCTCTAAAATCTGCTCTCATTGTCCCCCTTACAGGGATTATGCTAAGCTATATTATTGGCTCTTTAACCAATGCCATTGCAGATTATGAAATGTTACTTCCTTCTCTTCAAGCTTACTTATTTGGCAGTTTTTCGATGGTTCTTGAAGGAAAATATGAACTCTTATGGCTATCCCTTCCCCTTTGTATTCTGGCCTATTGTACTGCTGATCGCTTTACGGTTGCAAGTTTGGGAGAAGATTTAACCAATAACCTTGGATTGAATTATCGTGTTGTCATGTTTTTTGGTCTTTTTATTGTCGCCTCAATTACCGCTGTTGTCGTCTGTACCATTGGCCGTATCCCTTTTGTTGGGTTGATTATTCCAAATATTGTTTCAAGTTTCATGGGAGATAATATGCGCTATACCGCTCCTTGGGTGGCCATCAGCGGTGCAGGATTGGTCTTGATTTGTGATCTTTTAGGACGAATAATTCATCCCTCTCTTGAAATTCCCATCAGCACCATAATGGGTGTAATCGGTAGTTTTATTTTTATGATACTGCTTTTACGCTGGAGAAAGCGTCTTGGATAGAAGAAGAAAAACAATATGTGTACTAACAACACTTATCATCATAGCATGCACTGTCATTAGTCTTTACATGACGTGGAATATCAATGTTTATACATGGAAATTTCGTCTTACAAAACTTTCCTCTCTACTTCTTATTGCCTATGCAATAAGCGTTTCCACGGTTTTATTTCAAACAATCGTTAATAACCGTCTTCTTACTCCTTCAATTATGGGATTTGATCAGCTTTATATTTTAATAAAGACTGCCCTAATGTATTTTGTAGGCTCTCTTTCTTTGCCCTTTTTGAATGAAGAAGGACAGCTTGTTCTTGAAGCCCTCATTCTTATCCTTTTTTCAATAAGCCTTTTTCGCTGGCTCTTTTCAGGAAGCCTAAAAGGACTTCATTTGACGCTTTTAATCGGTGTTGTTTTAGGCGGATTTTTTTTCAGTTTACGGATGTTTATGCAATTGCAACTAAATCCAGACCAAATGATGAATTTAACCGATATTATGTTTGCAAATTTTAATAAATTTAATACACCGTTAATAGGCTTTGCCACAATCATTGTCTTCATTGTGAGTCTGATTGGATGGCATTCCCGTCATCTTCTTGATATCTTGGCTTTAGGACGTGAAAATACCCTCAATCTTGGCGTTAATTACCACAAAAGTGCAACAGCTGTCCTTATTTTTATTTCCATTCTCGTATCCATTTCCACCGCATTAGTAGGCCCCGTCACCTTTTTTGGACTGTTAGTTGCCAACCTTTCCTATGAACTTTCTCCTCAAGCAAAACACAGTGTTGTTGTGCCGATTGCAATATTGTTAGCGATTATTTGTTTGGTGGGGGGACAATTTATTTTAGAACAAATTTTTCATATGGCAGGGCGTTTAAGTTTTATCATTGAGTTTTGTGGGGGTATTGTTTTCTTAATGTTACTGATGAAGGGAAAACTAAAATGATTGAGATCAATCATCTTTCCAAGGCTTACGGAGCACGATTGATTATCGATAATTTATGCCTTCATCTTCCAAAAGGGGGGATTATTTCTCTCATTGGGCCCAATGGTTCGGGAAAGTCAACTCTTTTAATGCTGATAAGACGTCTTTTGCCACACCATAATGGTACAATTCATATCGACGGCTTTGATATTGATAAAATGCCCCACGATATTTTGGCTCAAAAACTCTCAATTCTGCGTCAAGAAAATCCTTTGTCTTTTCGCTTAACCGTGTACGATTTAGTAAGTTTCGGACGCTATCCTTATTCAAAAGGCTGGTATACACATGAAGATAAACAATTTATCGACAGTGCGCTACGCTATCTCGGCTTACAAGATTTAAAAGACCGTTTTTTAGATGAACTTTCTGGCGGTCAGCGTCAACGCGCTTTTATAGCCATGGTTATCTGCCAAGACACTGATTATCTTCTTTTAGATGAACCATTAAACAATCTGGATATGAAACATGCAGTTTCTATGATGAAGCAGTTACGCCGCACAGCTGATGAACTGAAAAAAACCATTCTTATTGTTATGCACGATATTAATTTTGCCTCATCTTACTCAGATATGATTGTTGCATTGAAAAATGGGAAAGCGGCCTATTGTGGGACTCCAAAAGAAATTATGCAACCAGAAATTCTTAAAGACATTTATGATGTCGATATTCAAATCAAAACAATTAATGACATCCCTATCGCTCTTTATTATCGATAATCATAAAGATTTTTTGCGCTTGCATGCACTATAGAATCTGCTAGGGATAGTAAAATTGGCTTATTGGGGAATAGTTTAATGGTAGAACAGCGGACTTTGACTTCGTCAATCTTGGTTCGAATCCAAGTTCCCCAGCCAGTATTTAATGCCAGCCAGTATTTAATGATTGTAGCTTGTCATCGGGTTTTGTATAATTTGAAAGCAGGTTTTGCATCAATTTATTTTTTTCAAAGGATCTGCAAAACTTTCAAGGGTTATTTAAAATCCCTTTAATGCATATTTTCTCTTCCTCTAAAAATTGCAATTTGAGATGATAAGCTCTTGAGCCGGTGCGGATTCTTTGAACCACATGTATAAGATGTGGCAACCCCTTTTATATTAAATTGGCTAAATATTTTTCGGATCTGAGACACATCATTGAGAGAGAAGAATTTTTCTCTTGCGCAAGCAAAGCAAACATTGTCTGGTAATCCTCTCGCAAATAAATCCTTTCCATAGTAATACACGTATATCTGGCTCTGTTTATGGGAAAGCCTTATCTAATAGCTATAAACCTATCTAAAGAGAGAATTCAAAAAAGAAAGCCGAGCCAAATGATATGACGCGGCTTTCAGATATTGATTATAAGATTCAAATGAATCATCCACAATGGAGTAATAAATTCATATATACAAAACGTATCATATTGCAAGTGCTCTATTTAGAAATATGAAAACTTATCAAAAGAAACGTAAATGATAGCTATGATTTTGATATCATTCATTAGCATTATAGAATCTATAAACGCTTGGTAACTTTATCAATCCAATCAAAAGAAAATGCATCTTAAATGAATGTCTTCTCAATAAGGCTTTCATAAGTATCTTTTCATTTTGCACTCAAATGTAACTTCTTTGCAAATTAACCAGCTCAAATTTGAGTTGGCAAAATTAACCACTCCAATTTTGGAGGCGTTATCTTTAGAATAGCCATCTTTAAACATTATAGCTTTTGACTCAAAATTGAATAAAATCCCATACCTTAGATGTTACAATGGTTTTGAATTTTGCTGCCTCATTTTTTTCAATAGGTGCCTCCAAAATTTGGGGAGCACTCATTTGGTTTCATATTTTTAAACTGTAACTTTTAAACGTTTTTTCTCACTTGCTTGCGTTATATCATTAAAAGGCTTTCAATTTCATAAGACATAACATTGTGATTTTCATTCTATATTGTGATGATAGTATCTATATAATGCCTGCCTATCATTTACTAACTTTTTAGTAAGTGTTTTTAAAAATGATCTTGTCTTTAAATTCTTTTATGCAATCTTTATGAACTCAATCTATAAGCTTATGATCGTTTCAAACGATTATTCCTTTTAAGGTTGCACTCAAATAAAGAGCAAAACACATCCCATTCTTAAACGTATGCAATTTATGTTATCGATAATTCCAAACAACTGAAATTTAAAACAATGTGATTTGTGCTGTGATAAAAACGTATCATAAAATTTATGATACGTTATGAATGATAACCGCTTTTCATTTCATTTGAATGCACCCATGCGTTATAGTATTTGCATCATGATTTGCTTTTTATAGTCTATACATCCATGGCAATCTTATATAAAAAATGATCAATTCAAACATGCATAAAAGTAGGGATTCTTAAGTGGATTCATACAAAATAACTGCACTTAATATATTGATTTTATTAGTTTTTATGTACAAAACCTTTTTAACTTCATAAAGATATCAATTTCCTTGTAAAAAATATTCCTCCCATTCCAACAAAAGACTCCACATAAGGCGATAAGGGATAGCTTCTATGATTTTACAAGTACTGATCGCTGGCCATGCAATAACGCCGACTGATGTCCAAGCCAATTAGACCGCCTGTGGAAACAGGCAGGTTGTGGGGCTGAATATAGTGGAACAGCACCGAACGGATAAGCCACGCGTCGTAAGTAAGCCTCTTAGCTTGCATAGCTTATAGGTTTTGGAAACAGACAATTATTATAATTCAGGTATTATAATTCAGACAATTAAAGATCAGATCTCAAGCTTTTTAATCCAGTGGACAAACACGAATAATATGTCCGTCTGGATCTTTGATTAGGAAGGTACGTCCAAATACATCAGTATACGGTTCCTTCAAAACATTTATCTCAACAGTGGTTTGCTCTTTCCATTCCGCATAGAGCTTATCTACGTCCTCTCCAGTAGGCAACATAATGCCGATTTCTGAAAAACGAGGTGCATTTTCCTCAGGCGTATCGCCCCCAGACCAGAGAGCAAAGAGAGCATCCCCCGAAGAAGCAAATGCAACATAGCGTGGCGAGGTAAACACAGGTTCTTTCTTGAAGATGAATTTGTAAAAAGCCGTAGAATACTCTATGTTTGAGACGTATACCAACTGTAGGTTTGGGGTAACAGGATAAGTAGGGATATTACTCATAAATTCTCCATGATTTAGTAGCTGTTGCCTGACAGGCATATACCTATTAGAGAATATTTCAACAAGAGTTTGTGATGCCTCCGTTCGCGGTGTGCTCTATTTATATGTTTTTATTCGCTTATTGCTATATGCTAAAATATTGAGACCGCCACTACTGGGATTATAATGATATCCCTATCGCTCTTTATTATCGATAATCTAAAGATTTTTTGCACTTGCCTACACTATAGAATCTGCTAGAAATGGTAAAATTGGCTTATTGGGGAATAGTTTAATGGTAGAACAGCGGACTCTGACTCCGTCAATCTTGGTTCGAATCCAAGTTCCCCAGCCAGTGTAGCTGTAGCTTGCCAGCAGTGTAGCTTGCCTGTAGCTTGCCAGCAGGTTTTGTATAATTTGCCACTAGGTTTTGTACCAATTTATTTTTTTTCAAAGAGTTTTTAAGGGGTTCTCAAAGGGTCTTCAAAGACCTTTCAAAGATCATTTAAAGCCTCTTTTTCTTTTCTGCTCAAAATCGCAATTTTTGATGATCAATCATTGAGTTGGAATCGTATTATTTGAGAAGCAGCGTATATAAGATGGTATGACTTCTTTTAGCATAAATTGACTGATGATTTTTCTGTATCCTAAGCACATTATTCAGGACATTATTAAATAAGAGAAGCGTTTAAGGAATTCGGTCAACTTGACCAAATTGCTCTTCAGTATGCAATTGTGCAATGTTTGCACCATTGCTCCTTTGAGGAATTGGGTAAACAATACCCTATTGCTGTACTCATGCAATTGGTGCAAGTTGCACCTATTCCTCATCACGACCGATCAAAGGGTCAAGTTGTCCCTTTGATTTTCTGTCACTCAGAGGTTTCCTTTTCTCCTGCCTCTTTTCCCTTGTTTGGTACCTCGAGTGTGATTTCTGTGGTGTATCCGCTTTGTTTTTCATAGCGGTGGGTGACGGTCGCGGCTTTCCATGGACCATTGATTTGCCCACGAAACCCTTGAAGGATGAGAGGTTGATCCGCCATGATTTCGGGACGCCCCTCAAGGGTCAAAGAACCACTGCCCACAGTACGACACAACCTGTCCGACTCGGAAGCAGCAGCAGCTCGTGCTTCCTCTTGACATGGATAACAACTGCGAAGACGCCGCACGGGACCGCTAAACCCTGTCTGATGTTTGACTTGGCATTGCTGCCCTTTTGAGCGATCAAAATAAGAAGCTTCAATGGTGCCATATTGCGTGCGTGGTTCTAATGTGAATTCCCAGTTGGAACAGTCATGCTTATGGATGTCGAGTGCTGGTAAATTATCTCCGCTTAAAAACAAAAACTTATTGTCCTTGATCAAAAAACGCGCCCGCATGCGGTCCGCAAGACGGGTTAAAAAATCAACCGCCGATTGATCTGTACGAATCACATAAGGCAAAGTTTGTTGAGTGAACTGGGGACTGACCTTTGCTTGATAGCCATGGCGTTTGGCAAGTGTCTCAACAATCTCCCCAACAGTTTTGTGATCAAAATGCTCACTCACCTGTTCTTTGAGCTCTTTGCGCATCGAGGCGCTTTTGCCACAAAGGCGCAAGATTTCTCCATCACTGCCACCACAACTTACAACCGATTCGACAACAAAACACCCCATAAAGGCACTGATGCTGTTCTCATAACCAAAGATCACCTGTAGCGCACTGTTGCTTGAGGGAACCTCTAAATCATTGCCACTATCGTCAAACTCTGCTTCAAATGTATCGGCTTCATTCCCGGCATGATCCGTGATAGTTGCGGTTAAAAGACGCTGGTAAAA
>NZ_JBHIRO010000018.1:0-24306 GCF_042197165.1 Bartonella sp. AA23NXGY
TTTGCGATTAAATTTTCTTCCTCATCAGCAGCAGAAAAAAGTCCCTCAAAATCAGGAAACTGAACACCAAAAGCAGAATCTTCATCTTTATGAACAAGAGCAAAAAATCTTTTCATTTTTCTTCTCCTTTTTTTAACCAACCTGCTTGTTGTGCGATAGAACGTGCTGTACCAATCGGAAGATTTTTTTTAGGATGTGGAACGATAACAACCTTACCATCTTTTTTTAATTTATGATGAGAACCTTTTACTTTGACAAGTTCAAAGCCATCACGCTTTAATTTTGCAATGATTTTTCGGCTATCTTGTTCCATTCCCTAAACTCATAATGTGTAAATATATACACATTTTAATGATTTTTCATCTGATGTCAATTCTTTTTTAACGGCTAAAATGCTTATGAAGCGCATTTAGAGCAATACGCAATATACTCTGAATAAAGTCAATATTTTTTATCTCTCTGTTGATCTTCGTCTATAAGAGGTTCGTAATTGAGAATGCTTTTCGGAATATCACCACCGTAAACCCATGCTTTTACTTGCGCTTTGGTACTAAAATCCGCATTTTTAGGTGTTTTGTAATACTGATCACCATCAAACTTTTCACACTCTTTTGTACCGTCTTCGTATTCGTAGAGGTTGTAAAAATACTCCTCTATCCCATCCCCCATGGGACATACCCACTGCCGTTGCAACAAACCTCTTTCGCATGGGTTGTTTACGGTTTTTTAAGAATAGATGTTTTAAAATGAACATGCTTTAATCCTAATTTTACAAATTTGTCTATTTGCCTCAAATTTGACCGTACAGAGCGTTTTATATGATAGGTTTTTTATCATAAAATCTTTAAATCACTCTGTACGGTGCCATTTTGTCGATTTAAATGCACATCCAATCACAAAACGATCAGCAATTTTCACTAGTTTGCTAACCTGCAATGTTTTTCACTTGCTTTTCAACCAACGTGAGTGGTCTTGAATTCTCTCTCATTGCCTTTTCTTTCAGCCTTTTTTCACGGGTGTTCAAAACAGCCTGGTGTACAAGATTGGCTTTCGTCAAAAGACTATTTTCCAAATCACGACATAATCTTACTAACTCACGAGTGCTTGGAAAAAACGTATCCGATAAACCTTCTAACTCATCGCATAAAATCCGTTTAACCGTTTTTATGAGTGACCACGCAGAAACACTTTCCAAAACCATTCCATAGGTAAGCGCCATACCTTCATGATCTGTCTGTTGCGAAATTTTTAAACCACACCGAAAGCATCCGAATTGCCTTGGTTATGTCCTCTTTACTCACTTTTATTGAAAACAATTCGTGAAGTTGATCACACGCTTCTAAGGCAATCGCTTCCTGCTGTTGTGTCAATGCTTGCCACTTTTCAAAACTAAAGGAAACTCCAGAGTTATCATCTCGTGAATGTGTTTCAAAGTGACCTCGAGGCTCGATATCAAGGATACTGTCTGAGATGCGTTCATCTACACTTTTTTGCCTTTGAGAGTGATTTCCATAGTTTTTTCCGTTCTCTAAATCCTCGATAGCTTTTTGCACCCAGTTGCGCCACATTGCTTTCCAATCCGTTTTGCGTGCATCTTTGCCTGTTCTAGCTTTCCAAAAATCTCGAAATTTTGCCATTTCGGCTTTGATACGCTCTGGAGGAAATCCCTCTTCGATTGCGAAATCATAAACAGGTTCGAAATCATCAGGGGTACGACAGCCACTGTCATTTCTAACCCGTTTAGCTTTTTTCGTAATGTTCTCTTGCTCGTGAATGAAAGGTTGGTTTTCTACACCCGTTTCGATTTGCTCTGATGTGGTCTCAACAGCAGCAACCTATGTTGGTTCGTCAACCTGTTCGTTTGTTTCTAAATTTTCAGAAGCAGTTTTTTTGCTAAAATGATAGTTTTAGTTTATATATATTCTTATTCTGGTTCTTTATAGCTTGATTTTGCTTAGCGTTTGCTTCAGCAAAATCATTAAAATGTTTTTTATAGCGTTTTTTATTGTACACCTTTTTTCAAGCCTCACTATGAATTTGCGATATGGGCGCTTTTTTATCAGTAAAATCTTTTAGCTCTTCTTCAATGCGCGTATTCGACAAACCATTATCTTTCTCAAGAAATTTACCATTCTTTATGAGATATTCGACAATAGTTGCAAACTTTTTTGCGAGCAATTGTAAGCGCGGGCAAGCATTTCAAAATCTGTTTTAATTGGTGCTTTTTTGTCATATATGCGAATGAAAAGCGTTATATAAATGCCCCTTTGTTCTCATGTCATTCCATCTATCTCACTGTTCCAGTCATTCAAAAGGAATCTTATCCATGGTATTGCATTAGACATGCGCATTCCCTTCTTTAACTAAATATAAAATTGCTAAAGCATTTGCTTCGTTGTCATCTTTTGGATTGTATTCTTTTGCACACACCGTCTTAATCATCTTTTCTTGTGAGGCATTGACTTTATCTGTTGTGATCTTCATTTTTGTAAGCCATTGCTGAAAACGCAAATAGCGCCTACTATCGCCTTGAAAACGAAAAAATTCAAAATTGACAAGTGCCACTTGTTATACTGCTGTCTACACGAGAAATCGCCCAGCCTGTCTTAGATCTAGATCAAGGCAGAGAACGGTTTGTGTATTGATGATCATCTTCCCCCATGAAGGCTGTTGCGTATTTATATGTGCGCTATGACAGAGCGTGTTGTGATTGCCTGTCTTGAAAAAATGGTCGTGAGAAAGTACTTGAAACTACTTTTGGGCCAATTTTTTACTGCCATTCGAGGAAAAATAATCTTAGAAGCAGTTGATTTTCGAATTAACTCTTCTTGTTTTTGAATCACATCTTTTTGTGCACGTATTATTTCAGCTTCTTTATCTATTATTTTGTCTTTTGCATCTATCTCTTTTCTGAGCTTTTGCGTCGTTTTACAAGAGTCATGAAGGGTATAAGCCAATCCCAAATTAGCAATATTGATTGCCTCTCCATCCTATAAAGACGAGGAGGAGGTCAAAGTGCTAAAAAGGTACCTCAAAAAGCAGCAATGATTCGTATTTTAGTACCACCGCGGTGCCGTCTTATAGCGTTATAATAAAGTTACGAAAGGTGGTTTAGAAGGTGCTTTAATTTTTTTTGATTTTTAATAAATCATTGGAAAATAAGAGAGATTAAGATAATCTGGTGCGGACGGCGGGACTTGAACCCGCAAGGTCTTCGACCGGCAGATTTTAAGTCTGCTATGTTTACCGTTTTCATCACGTCCGCGATGTGATTTCTCTCATAAGCTATATCTTTTATTGAATCAAGAATTAATGACAAAAGAAACATTTTTCATTTTTTAGTGAAATTTTGACTGACAATAGTTTCCTTTATCGATAGAAAAAGCTTTTATAATGTAAATAAAGTATGAAATGATTAGTGTTATGAGTCAATTTATTCAAGACGTCACAAAAGCTATGGTGGGATTGCATCACGTGTTTGCTGAAACACCACTTCAAAGAAATGATTTTCTTAGTCAAAAGTATGATGCAGAAATTTATTTAAAGCGTGAAGATTTAACACCGGTGCGGTCTTATAAGATTCGTGGTGCTTTCAATTTTGTTTCAGAAATGCTTAGCTGTATATCACCAGATTCTGCATTTGTTTGTGCTTCAGCGGGGAATCACGCGCAAGGGGTTTCTTTTGTTTGTCGTTATTTTAAACGTAAAGGCGTGATTTTCATGCCTATGACAACGCCACAACAAAAAATTGAAAAAACACGTATTTTTGGTAAAGAATTCATTGATATTCGTTTGGTTGGTGAAACATTTGATCAATGTTATGAAGCTGCGCAATCCTTTGTCGTAGAGAGCGGTGGTGTAATGGCTCCACCTTTCGATGATATTCGCATTATTACAGGGCAGGCAACAGTGCTTTGTGAAGCAGCTTTACAATGGAAAAAACTCAATGGAGAAAGTGAGCCAGATTTGATGATTGTGCCGGTAGGGGGTGGTGGTTTGGCAAGTGGAGTGAGCAAGTTTTTACATGAATATGGTTGGAAAACAAAGCTTCGTTTTGTTGAGCCGCAAAGAGCTGCAAGTTTGCTTGCTTGTTTGGAGAGTGGAAAACGCGTCAAGCTTGAAAGCATTGACACTTTTGTAGATGGTGCTGCTGTGGCTGAAATTGGTGCTCTAAACTATACAATTCTAAAGCAATTTCCCCCTGATTCTGTCATTACGGTTCCTGAAAACCGCGTTTGTTCTACGATGGTTGAAATGCTTAATGTTGAAGGTGTGGTTCTTGAACCGGCTGGTGCTTTATCGATTGATGCGCTTAACAGTATTCCTCCTCAAGAGTTAAAGGGGAAAAAAATTCTTCTCGTTATTTCAGGAGGTAATTTTGATTTTGAGCGTTTGCCAGAAATTAAAGAGCGTTCTTTACGTTTCCAAGGGTTGAGAAAATATTTTATTTTTAGTTTTCCGCAACATCCTGGTGCATTGCGTCATTTTCTTTCCACATTATCACCAGATGATGATATCGTACGTTTTGAATATCTTAAAAAGTCAGCGAGAAACTTTGGTTCTGTATTGGTTGCGATTGAAACAAAAAAATACGGTAATTTTTGTCTTTTAGAGGAAAAATTTCAAGCGTTAGGTTGGCGTTATCGTGATATTACTGATGATCAAACGTTATTTGATTTTGTTATTTGAGAAACTAAAATTTTACTAAAACAAGAAGTATAATGATGAGACCTATTTTTTATTCGGTGCTGAGTCTATTTTTCTTTTTGATTGTTAATCAACAGAGTTTAGCATCTCAGCCAACAATAGTACAAAAAGATGAACTTTCAAGAGTCGTTGTTGATGTCAATAATGCTATAAAAAATGGGGATTTTATGCCCATTTCTCGTTATATGCCTGAGCGGCTTTATAAAGAGATGGCACATCGATTGAATACAACAGAGAGTGCTTTACGTAGTGATTTTCTTCAACAGTTGCATAAGAAATTTGAGGGGGTGCCTTCTGGTGCTTATTATTTAGATAAAGAAAATATAGAGTATTTACAAACTGATAACGGTACTTTGTATGCTTTAATTCCAACAGTTCTTGAGATGAAAGATCGCATCATTCAATATAAAACTTTGGCGATTTTTGATAAAACACAATGGTATTTAATTTATGGCGGTCAAAAAACTTTACAAAATCCAGTTTTTCTCGAGATTTATCCTGATTTTATCAAGGTACATTTACCGATGGACACAATCATCAAAAAGTAAACGATTTAAATATTGTTTTTATTCATGATAAATGTATTTCGTAAAGTTCTTGCTTTTTTATCATAATCCAAAGATAATAGAGATGAAGGCATTTAGGCTGGTTTGTTGGCTTTTTGTAAAGTGAAGTTTATACGCCTTTATCTTGATTTCAAGGTGTTCATGAGTTGCGCAAGCCGCTTTTTAGGCGTTGCTTCATTTAAAATGTCAGGGATTTCTCTTGCGCGGATTCTTGAGTGGAGAGTTCAGATGGTTACTTCTTTTGAGTTCTTCAGCTAAGGAAAGATTTTATTTTGCCTATAAAAGAAGAAAATGTTTTTACAAAGTTAGGTTTGCCTACTCTTTTGATTAAAAATTTACTCATTGCTGGGATGAGTAAACCTAAACCTATACAAGAACAAGCTATTCCAGTTATGTTGAAAGGACACGATATTTTAGGTGTTGCTCAGACAGGTTCTGGAAAAACCTTGGCATTTAGTTTGCCTATTTTAAGTCAGATTTTGGCTTTAGGTGATAAACGCTGCCCTAAAACTGCACGCGCTTTGATTTTAGCTCCAACGCGTGAACTTGCTGTGCAGATTGATGAAACGATTCGCACTACGGCGAAAGGAGCACATCTTTCAACATGTCTTATTTTTGGGGGCGTATCACGTTTAAAACAAATTAAACGTATGGAAGCAGGTGTGGATGTTTTGATAGCGACTCCAGGGCGTTTGAGAGATCTTGTTCGTGAAAAGTGTGTTGATCTTTCCCAATCTCGTTTTTTGATTTTGGATGAAGCAGATCGTATGTTGGATATGGGTTTTATTCATGATGTTAAGCAAATTGCAAAGCTTTTGCATCAAGAGCGTCAGACAGCACTCTTTTCTGCAACAATGCCGAGGGAAATTGCTGTGCTTGCAAAATGTTTACTCAATGATCCGGTTAAAATTGAAGTTGTTCCTCAAGGTACTACGGCTGTAGAGATTTGCCAAAAATTATATTGTGTTCCTACGAATGAAAAAAAGAATGTTTTAAGTAAACTTTTGACAAATCCAGCTTTTGATTCGGTTATTGTTTTTACTCGAACTAAACATGGGGCAGATGCTGTCACACGTAGTTTAGAAAAGGTAGGATATTTAGTCGCAACAATTCATGGAAATAAATCACAAGGTGCTCGCCAGTCTGCTTTAAAAGCTTTTCGTGAAAGATCTGTGCAGATCCTAGTGGCAACAGATATTGCTGCACGCGGTATTGATATACCAGGGATAAGCCACGTTATTAATTACGACTTACCAGATGAAGCTGAAAGTTATGTACATCGTATTGGTCGTACAGGACGTAATGGCGCATCTGGTGTAGCACTTACGCTTTTTGATGAGAAGGTAGAAAGGTCCCGCCTGTGTGCTATAGAGCGCTTGATTCGTATGAAATTGGTGGCTGAGGCTGTTCCAGAACAATTTGCAGCGTTTCCAGAAAAGCCAATTGTACGAGAAAGTAAAGAAAAAGAAAACGATAAGGAACGCCGTTTTAAAAAATCTAAACGCCAAAAACAGTTTTTAGGTCGAAAAGATGATACCGCACAGTTGCAGCGGAAGAATTCTTCACCTCAAAATGAGAGGTATAAAAAAGCAAAAACAGTAGTAAAGCGTGCAAAGCCTCTTCGTTTTCGAAAATCAGTTAAGAGGGCTGCTTAGATAAAGTCTTGAAAAAAGATCATGTACTGGAGATTTTTTACTTTTGTTGATTTATTCTCAATTGAAAAGAGCTATAAAATACTCTTGTCAAAGTAAGAAGATCCTTTAGAGGTTTTCATTTTTTAGAAATGAAAACTTCTAACTTTTTGGATTTATTAAAAATCTTTATTGTAGAGGCAATTATTTATTTGCTTTATTCCTATTTTTTTAAATGGGAATAAAAGTAGATTTTATTTATATAAAACTATTTTTATAAAGGATGTGTTTTATCTTTAATGATAACTTTTAATTTTTAAAATTGATGTCTAATAATAACTCATTGTTTTATATATTGAATAATTCATTATATCGTATTTTTTTCATTTTGAAGTTATTTATGCGGATCAATCAAAAGTATTCGCTTGCACGTTATGTGTGAAGTTGTCATATAGATAATCATTTGAAAAATAAATAAAATAATTTTTATAAACTCTTTCCAAGGCAATGGGGATTGCTGAGATTGAGAGTTGGAAAATAGTACGATGGTATGGCTTTTATTATAAATAAAGATGGGGCTGATCAATCGATTTCATTTTATACCATTTACGGGGGTGTCATTGTGAAAGAGTCCTGGCGGATTTAAGAGATATCTCTTTAAAAAAGCATGTGACTGCATAATACAATAGCGAGAATGTCATGATTTCTGAAGGCTTTCCCAGGATTCTTAACAATTTAGCTCGTTATCTTGGTTTTTACTGTAAAACTATTATTTGGGGGATATAAAGCCTATAAGATTTTATGTATTAAATGTTTTATGACAGTGTGGTGAACAAGGCAAGGTTGTTTGTAAAGCGTTGAAGTGGTTAGCAGGAGAAATAACCTGTTAGATAAGACCTCGGAGTGTTTACAGACTTGTTTTATGTTTTTTTGCTTTTAGGATGGGGAGGAGGTTATGTGGGGTGTATGGAGATAATATATGACCTTGATTGTTGTTTCTTTCATTTTTCAAAATGATTGCTTCATGAGCAGGTTTTTAAGTTTAATTCCTTTATTGAGTACAAATCATTCTTTCTTTGGGAAAAAATATATGAGACCGATTCATTGCTGATGGAGCTTAATAATTCATCTCTGATGAAAGAAATCGTAATTTATAATGTGCAAATAATTGCAGTGTCCTCTTATAAAGGCGCGGTAGTTTGAAAAAAGTATTTAAAATGAATCAATCGCTTTTTGCGTTCATTGCAAAAAACACATCCCGTAGGATATTGCGTTTCTACTTTATTGCAAAAATCCTATTCCATTACTTTTATTAACGAATCCCTCATGTCTAAAAACTTTAGAAAAAAAATAAATTGGTACAAAACCTAGTGGCAAATTATACAAAACCTGCTGGCAAGCTACAAATAAACTACGTGGAATAAAAGAAAAGTGGCTCCCCGGGCCGGATTCGAACCAGCGACCAACCGGTTAACAGCCGGTTGCTCTACCGCTGAGCTACCGGGGAACGGTGCCCAATCATCTCGTTGAAAAGGCTATAGCAAAGCAATACTGATTTGCAAAGGATAAAATTACTTTTTTTAAAAAAATATGATAAATTGTGTAATAAGAGGAAAAAAGGCGAGAGAAGATTTCTACACCTTGACGGATGCGTTGCCTTCCCTTATTGAGACCTTTATGTTTGTTGACGAGGCCTCGTGGCGGAATGGTTACGCAGAGGACTGCAAATCCTTGTATCCCGGTTCGATTCCGGGCGAGGCCTCCAGCCGATTTTAAACGAAACGGCTTTTAAGGGAGATGAGGTATAGGAAAATAGATTATTTCCCTCTATTCTTGTGAAGACACTTTTGTATGAGAGATTATACAGTTAAAATCTAATTGTTGACTGTAGCATCCTTTTTTGTAACGCCCATAGTTTAAGAGATCTTTATCCCTTATTGTCGCTGTTTTGTTTGTTTTTTGTAGGTTAGGAGAAAATATTCGTTATGGTTGCAGATTTTGCTGAGCTTCGTCGCAAAATGGTTGACAATCAAATTCGTACAGTCGATGTAACGGATTTATCAGTTCTTGAAGCCTTTTTAACGGTGTCTCGTGAAGATTTTGTATCGGAAGATATGAAAGTGTTAAGTTATCTTGATACCGATATTGTTCTATGTCCAGAGCAAGATGGGATTCCTGCACGCTATTTGATGAAACCTGCATCTCTAGCGAAATTACTACAGCTTGCCGCTTTAAAATCATCAGATGTTGTTTTAGATATTGGTGCAAATAGTGGTTATTGTGCAGCGTTGCTTGCAAAACTTGCAGGGTCTGTGATTGCGCTGGAAAGTAATAAATCTCTCTTTGAATGTGCTCTTGAAGCTTTAGAACGTAATCAATGTGATAATGTGGTTGTCGTTCATGGTCCATTAGAGCAAGGATATGCTGTTGAGGGACCTTATGACGTGATTTTCATTGAGGGATCTGTTGATTTTATTCCTCAAGGTATCTTTGATCAAATGAAAGACTGTGGACGTCTTGTGGTGGTTGAAGGGTATGGAAATGCTGCTGTTGCACAAATCTATATAAAAGAAGATGGGATCATCTCGGCTCGTCGTGCTTTTAATCTCGCTGTAAAGCCTCTTCCTTGTTTTTTCAAAACACTTGGTTTTGTGTTTTAGTGCTTGTTTGTTTTGTGAATAAAAGATAATTTTGTAATTTATTTGGGGTTTGTTATTGTGTGTATTATGTTTAGAGTAAACAAGAAGTTTCAGGCGTGTTTATTGCTGGTGTTGAGTGTTTTACTATCAGAGACTGTTTGTGCTGAAACATTGATGGATGCCTTTTCTAAGGCTTATAAATATAATGCTAAGTTGAATAGTGAACGTGCAGCTGTGCGTATATCCAGTGATGATGTTGTCATTGCGCGATCGGGGCTATTGCCACAAGTTGAGGGGGTTGGGAACTATGGGCGCAATAAGTCTTTTACAGGTCCTTATGTCACTTCTGGATCTATAGGAGTGAGATTAAATCAAAGATTATTTGATGGTTTTATCACGCAAAATATCTTTTCTTCAGCTCAAGTTAAGTTGCAGGCTCAGCGTGAATATCTTCGTAATGTTGAACAAAATACGTTTCTAGAGGCGGTGACCGCTTATGCTAATGTCTATCACGCACGTCGTGTTGCCGATCTTCGGAGAGAAAATTTGGCAGCTCTTGAGGAACAAGTTCGTTCTAATAAAGCAAAATTTGATGTGGGTGAAGGAGGGCATGTTGATCTTGCTCAAGCTCAAGCTGCACGTTCCGTGGCGGTTTCAGAGCTGAGTCTTGCTCGTTCTGATGTAAAAGCAGCAGAGGCAGTGTATCGACAAGTTATTGGTTCTGATCCTGAAAAGTTAAAACGCCCACCTCTAGCCAAAGATTTTCCCGTCAACCTTGATATGGCTTACCAAATGAGCGTTGTGATGCATCCAGCAATCCTTTATGCTAAATATTTAGTTGATGCGAGTGCTTATAATGTAAAGGCGAAAGAAGGGGCATTGCTCCCTAAAGTTGATTTTTCTGCAACAGCATCTTATAATCGAATCTACAGCGGGGTTGGAGAAGATGGCGTTTCTAAATCTGTAGGGTTGTCAGTAAGTGTCCCAATCTTTGAAGGAGGGCGTACATCTGCGCAAATTCGCCAATCAAGGGAACAGCTTGGACAGGCGCAGCTTCAACTCGATTTGGCGCATAGTAATACGAGGCAAGCACTGACTTCTGCTTGGTTTCAGTTGGAGGGCGCACGCTCATCTGTGGTTGCTTACCGTGAAAGTGTTCGTGCTGCTGAAATTGCTCTGAAAGGTCGTGTTCAAGAAAATCGCGTAGGGCAAGCAACGACGCTGGATGTTTTAAATTCTCGTACTCTATTGATTAATGCTCAGATTGCGCTTGCAATGGCAGAGCGTAATGCTGTTGTGGCGAGCTATAGTGTTCAATCTTCTATTGGTAAATTGACTGCAAGTTATTTAGGTTTAAAAACAATTAAATATATCCGATAATACATAAAAGTATCTCTTTGAATCTTATTAAATTATTTTAGTTTTTAAAAGATTAGTAAATCAACAGTTGAATATGTTGAAAGATATTGCGGCGAGATATTATTTTTACTAAGTGTAGAAAACTGTGTGTAGCGCCCTCTTTATGACAAGCATATTTGAAAATATCGTAGGAGGCATGTTGATCTTATAATTCTTTTGCATACACTGAAAATGTGATTCTATTTGTTGTTGCGTCTTTGAGAGGTTGTAAAGTATGGTACAGAGTTCAAGCGTGTTACGTGAGCCAAGTATGGATGAAATTTTAACATCTATTCGTGAAATAATCGAAGAAAATGCGGTTCAATCTGATCACTTTTTAAATGAAGATGTTGCAGTGAATGCTTCAGAAGTGGCATCCGAGGGTATTTATGATACAACCTTATCGGTTGATGATGCTATGAAAGCTTTAGCTGATCGTATTGGTCTTTCTTCTGAAAATCAAGGAGGGAAGATAACGCAAGAGAAAGAGGATATAGAGGCAGAAAATAATACAGTTGGTATGGATATGCAAAAGATGAAGCTTTCTTCTGAAGAACGGAATTCTGTTTATAAAGCAAAAGAATATGAAGATGAGATAAGGAAATCACAGTCAGACGCTGGAAGGGATGGTCATGTGGAATTGTCTGCATATTGTATTTCTTCTGCAGAAAAGATTGCAAAGGATGTGTTGCGTCCGGCTATAGCAGAATGGTTACAGTCTAAATTGCCTATTTTGCTGGAAGATATTTTGCGTGAAGAGATTGTGAAGGCGATTAAAAAATCGTCTTAATTATTTTTATGTTTTTCATTTTATGGGGATTTTGTTTGCGATTTTGCGAGCTCTCTAGTGAATGGCTGAGATTCACGAGATTCTGATCAGGTTTTGATCGTATATTGTGTTTTTCAGCGGCGTTATGGATGGATAGAATGTTAGAAAAAAACTATGATGCTTCCTCTATAGAGCAACGGGTTGCAAAGAGATGGGAGACTCGTGGGGCTTTTAAAGCGGGAGCTGGTTCTAAAAGCGATGCAGAACCTTTTTGCGTTATGCTTCCACCTCCTAATGTTACAGGCTCACTTCATATGGGGCATGCGCTCAATACGACAATTCAAGATATAATAGTTAGATTTCAGCGGATGCGTGGCAAAAATGTGTTGTGGCAGCCTGGTATGGATCATGCTGGGATTGCTACGCAAATGGTTGTGGAACGTCAACTTGCAGAACGTCAAGAGCCAACGCGTCAAGAAATGGGGAGAGAAAAGTTTATTGAGCGTATTTGGGAATGGCGTTATGAAACTGGAGGCGTTATTGCAAACCAGTTGCGTCGCCTTGGGGTTTCATGTGATTGGTCGCGTGAGCGGTTTACAATGGATGAGGGGTTGTCGCAGGCGGTTCGTGAAGTCTTTGTCACGCTTTATAAGCAAGGGTTGATATATAGGGATAAGCGCCTCGTCAATTGGGATCCTAAATTGTTGACAGCTATTTCAGATCTTGAAGTTGAGCAAAAAGAAGTTCAAGGACATTTGTGGCACTTTAGATATCCACTTGAAGGTAAAATTTTTGATCCAAATGATGCGACAACTTATATAACAGTGGCGACAACACGACCAGAAACAATGCTTGGTGATACAGGAATTGCTGTTAATCCTGAAGATGAGCGTTATAAAAATCTTATCGGTAAAAATGCTCTTTTGCCGCTTGTTGGTCGTAGGTTATTAATTGTTGGTGATAGCCATGCTGATCCTGAGGCTGGAAGTGGTGCTGTAAAAATCACACCGGCTCATGACTTTAATGACTTTGAAGTAGGACAGCGTAATCATTTACGCTTGATCAATATTTTTACCCAGCAAGCCGAGATTTTTCTTCGTGAAAATGAAGCATTTTTCGATGGTTTGATTTTATCAGATGAATTAAAAATGTTAGTAGAAAATCTCGATAAATCTGATCGTTTTGTTGCTCGCCAGAAGATTGTTTCTTTGATGGAAGAACAGGGATATTTAGCTTCTGTTGATGATCATACCCATATGGTTCCTCATGGAGATCGCAGTGGTGTCCCTATTGAGCCTTTTTTGACAGATCAATGGTATGTTCATGCTGCTGAATTAGCAAAGCCAGCGATAGAGGCTGTTCAACAAGGCAAAACGCAGTTCGTTCCAGATAACTGGAAAAAGACGTACTTCAATTGGATGGAAAATATTCAACCTTGGTGCATTTCTCGCCAATTATGGTGGGGACATCAGATTCCTGCTTGGTATGGTCCTGATGGAACGGTTTTTGTTGAAAAAAGTGAAAAAGAGGCTTTAGATTCAGCTTTTGCTCATTATGGTGAGGTTGTTGAATTAATCCGTGATCCGGATGTTTTAGATACTTGGTTTTCATCAGCTCTTTGGCCTTTTTCAACATTAGGATGGCCAAATAAAACGACTGAATTATCTACTTTTTACCCAACATCTTTATCTGTGACAGGATTTGATATTATTTTTTTCTGGGTTGCTCGTATGATGATGATGGGACTTCACTTTATGGGTGACGTTCCTTTCCCAACGGTTTATGTGCATGCTCTTGTACGGGATCAAAAGGGTGCAAAGATGTCAAAATCAAAGGGAAATATTATTGATCCCTTAGAGCTTATTGATCAATATAGTGCTGATGCACTTCGGTTTACTTTAGCTATTATGGCAGCACAAGGTCGTGATGTAAAACTTGATGTTTCCCGTATTGCTGGTTATCGTAATTTTGCTACGAAATTGTGGAATGCTACCCGATTTGCACAGATGAATGGTGTGAAGCATGATCCAGCTTTTAAACCAGAACAAGCAAAATTGGCGCTTAATCGTTGGATTTTAACAGAGTTATCTAAAACAATTTCAGCAGTTACGACTGGTATTGAACACTATAAATTTAATGAGTCTGCTGCCACTCTTTACCGTTTCATTTGGAATACATTATGTGATTGGTATTTGGAGCTTCTCAAACCTATTTTTCAGGGGGAAAATGAAGATGCTAAAAATGAGGCTCAAGCTTGTACTGCTTGGGTTTTAGATGAAGTTTATAAACTTCTTCATCCTTTTATGCCTTATATGACGGAAGAGTTGTGGTCTCTTACAGAAACGCAAGCCATCAAGCGTGAGGATATGCTCGCATTGACAAAATGGCCAGAGGAAACATTGATAGATGAAGAAGCTGCTGATGATATTAATTGGCTTATTGATGTCGTCACAGGGATTCGCTCTGTACGTTTTGAAATGAATATTCCAGTGGCTACACAAGCACCTCTTGTTGTTGTCGAAGGAGGGGAAATAACGCGAGAGCGTGTGAAGCGTTATGATGCACTTCTTAAAAAATTAGCGCGTATTGAAGTTATTGATTTCTCTGATAAAGTTCCGGAAGTATCAGCACAAATGATTTTGGGAGAGGCTGTTTTTTGTTTACCATTAGGACAGTTGATTGATTTGGAGGCTGAACGTGTTCGTTTGAGGAAGGATGTCAGTAAAATTGAACAAGATATTGAAAAAATATCGCTTAAGTTAAACAACCCCCAATTTATAGCAAATGCAAAAGCAGAAATTGTTGAGCGTGAGCGGAATAGGGTTGTAGAACTGCGTGCAGCGCAGAAAAAAATATTTGTTGCTTTAGAGCGGTTAGATTGATTTCAACTTTTTATTTTTTTTGATAGATAATTGCATACCAGTAGGGCTAGTATAGATCTTCTTTAAAAGGAAATTTTTTCTTTTGTTAGTTTTTCATGAACGATCATAAAATCTCTACTGAAATCCATTGTTTTATGTTTATCATTAAAGAGACATCTTTTAAGGCATCCAAGCTTATTCCACGACGTAGATCATGAATGGTATAACGGTAAATCCATTGAGCTTCCCTTCTTTATGCTTGTGAAGTAACAAGCGCTGGGGGCACCATTCTGTCCAATATCCGGACAACCCTTAGCTCAAACCGTTCGTAAGAGGCATTTTTAGTTCTTTCTTACACAGAGTTTTTATCCACATAGCTCTCTCTACTTGTAATGTGCAAGCGGATGGTTTTGATTGATTTAACATGGAACAGGTTTGGAATGAGAGAATCTTACGATATTCGAGGTCCTCATTCAACATGCAAAATGGTAAAGTATCATTATAAATCAATATCTTGTTTTATTTCTGTAAAATATCATCATTTAGAGTAGCAATATAAGGCATGTAAAATTACACATGTGGTATTTTTGTATGTAGTGGTGAGTATTCTGAGGTAGAACTTGTGTGTAAAGTATGAAGTAACCCCATGTGAAATGATGTTAGGTGCAATCCGTTAAACAAAAAGCTGTATTGTTTATAGATTGACGGAGGCAAAAAACTTCATCTTTAAGGTGGTAAGGCAGTCGTGAAGTTATAAGTTAACTATCATCATTATATTTATCCATCTTTCGTATTGTTTTTTATACTCAAACGTTTACCATTCATCATGTATTCTCTTCGTTCTCAAGTTGCTGTTTAATGCACGTTATTCTATTGAACGATTTTTGCTCATACGTATAAAATTTTAAGATCGATAAATCCTATTGGATGGTTTTTATCTATTTGTTTTTTCTTTTAAAATTTTTACTTTAAAATTGCGTATGCTTCTTACTAAGAAAAAGAGTTTAAATATCTACAAAGAAATTTGTAACAGATATAATCATTAAAATTGAGGTAGGGGGAATGGTTAATAGGTTTCAGATATGGAAAAAAGTCACGATTGTTGTGATTTTAGAGGGATTCTTTTCGACTGTTTATGTAATAGATGTCAATAGCTTGCAAGAAGCGAATGATGGTTCGTTTTATTTTTTAAAACGTGGCATGTCTGTTTATAAAAATGGGCATATAACTCAGGCTATTGCAGCATTACGTTGTGCTGCTAAGAGAGGCTATATTGGTGCGAATTGGAAACTTGGCTCTATCTATGCAAACGGTGATGGTGTCCCTAAAAATGATTATAAGGCATATAATTTTTTTGCATATATTGTTGAAAAAGGTGCTGATCTTGGTTTAGAGGATGAAAGTTATGTTTCTGACGCATTGATTAAACTTGCCGGATATATAAAAAGGTATTCCTCAATCACCTGTGAAACCTGATCCTTCTTATGCTTCTCATCTTTATATGCAGGCTGTGGTAAACTATGGAAATCCTAAAGCTCAGTATCATTTAGGAAAAATATTTTTAAAGGGAGAGGGAAGGGAGAAGAATCTTATACAAGCAGCACGATGGTTTAAACTTTCAGCAAAAAAAGGAAATCCTTCTGCCCAAGCAATGCTTGGAAATATACTGCTTAAAGAAAGAAAAATTGTCCGTGGGGCAGCAATGTTAACTGCTGCCTATAAAAAAGCTAACGTATAAAGACAAAAATTGGATTCACCCTTTGCAAGAAGAGGCTTTTGCTCTTTGTAATGAATCTGAGAGACGTACAGCAATTTCACTGGTTGCTGAGATTTTAAAGAATAACAGTTTTTAAACATCTGATTGTAATATTTTTACATTCTCTCATCTTATATTAAACTCTGTTTTCTTGTATACAAGTTCATAGTAAAGATAGCTTTTTTTGATAATCTAACGGCTAATGACTTAGGATTTTAGACAAAAATTCTTGCGTTCTTGGTTTTCTTGCTTGCGGATCAGAAAAGAACTCTTTAGATGAGCAGTCTTCAAGAATTGTTCCTTGATCTATGAAAATAACACGCTCCGAGACTTTTTGTGCAAATCCCATTTCATGGGTTACACAAATCATCGTCATACCTTCTTCTGCTAAGCTAATCATGACATCGAGTACTTCACCTACCATTTCAGGATCTAGAGCAGATGTTGGTTCATCAAAAAGCATGACAAGTGGATCCATAGTTAAAGCACGTGCAATAGCAACACGTTGTTGTTGCCCTCCAGAAAGTTGACCAGGATATTTATCTTTGTGTTCAATGAGTCCAACGCGTTCAAGATATAACAATCCACGTTCAAGTGCTTCTTTTTTGCTTCGTTTTAGGACTTTGATTTGTGCAATTGTCAAATTTTCTGTGACAGATAAATGGGGGAAAAGCTCGAAGTGTTGAAACACCATTCCTACCTGACTTCGCAATTTAGGCAGATTCGTTTTTTTTGAATGAACTGGTATTCCATTAATCCAAATTTCACCTTTTTGAAAAGGGACGAGAGCGTTAATAGTTTTAATGAGTGTTGACTTTCCTGAGCCTGATGGACCACAAACGACAACGACTTCTCCTTTATTAATGTTGGTTGTACAGTTTTTAAGGACTTTAATTTCGCCATACCAATTAGAAACATTTTTTATTTCGATCATATGAGTAGACATTTTTTTTCCTGTTAGCGAATAATGGATACTTTTTTTTGTAAATACAAAACTATTTGTGACAGTGTAAAACAGATAACAAAATAGAAAATAGCTGCTAAGATATAAGCTTCTTGCTTTACACCAAAATTATTAGCAGCAATATCAAAACCATTCAAAAGGCTATGACCACTGATGGCATAAACAAGGGTTGTATCCTGAAAAAGGATAATAACTTGTGTTAAAAAGACTGGAAGCATATCTCTAAAGGCTTGAGGAAGAATGACAATGTACATACTTTGCCAATATGTCATTCCAAGAGCTTGTCCTGCATATTTTTGTCCTTGCGGAACTGAATTGATTCCAGCACGCATAATCTCAGCAAAATAAGCCGTTTCAAATGCGGTAAAGGTAATGAGTGCTGATTTATTTGCACCAATGGATATACCAGTTAAAAAAGGCAGAAGCACGAAAAACCATAAGATAACCATCACAAGTGGTATTGAACGCATAGCTGTTATGTAACTGATTGCAAACCAAGAAAGAAGTTTTATGGAAGAAAGGCGCATCATTGCTAAAAGTGTGCCGAAAACAAACCCCAATACCGTTGCAAAAAGAGTTAGAAAAACGCTAAAGAGTAAACCTGATAAAATGTAAGAACGAAATACATCAAAGGTAAAAAAGGAAAAATCAAAGTCGGAAAAATTGAAAGGAAAATAAAGTCCAAACTGAGAGCTTATGAAATTCACCATATTCAATTTCCCTTTGTTTGAAAATTAGGAATTTTGAGTATTTGTTCAATGACTGTCATCACAATGAATACGAATAAGGCTATTAGAATATAAAGGATCGTAACAAGCAAATAATTTTCGTAAACATGGCTTACTTCTTCAATTGTTTGGTATTGAAATTGCATGAGCTCATTTATTGAAACGGCGAATGCTATAGATGAATTTTTCACAATCCCCATTGCTTCTGAAGTAAGAGGTGGCATAATTGCACGTATAGCACGTGGTAGTATAATATAGCGATAACTTTGATAAGTTGTAAATCCCATTGCCATAGCAGCATAGCGTTGTCCAGAAGGAATCGCTTCAATGCCTGAACGAACCTGTTCAGCAATGCGTGCAGATGTAAAGAATCCCAATGCGCATGTTATTAAGAGAATGGGGGAAAATTTCATCGCTGGTGGATAAATCTTCGGAACAACAAAATACCACAAAAACACTTGTACAAGGAGGGGAATATTACGCATAATCTCTACCCAAATAGTACCGATAGTGCGAAATATATAATTGATTATGGATGTTTTGGGTAAAGTGCGCATTGTTCCTATAATAACACCACACAATACAGCTAATATAAGTGAAGTGATAGACAATATAATTGTATTTTTTAAGCCATCGAGAAGTGTATCTAAATAGGTATGACTTACGCCGGGAGTTCCCAAGCATCCTGTTACCAATGTTTGAGTAAGGTCATCTCTACAAAGGAAAGAAAAGTCCATTAATTGATATTCCCTCAAATTAGTCATTCACAAATAGGACAATAAACCACGCGCATCTACATAGTCCAGATTTATTAAAAAGTGAATTAAAATATAAACCACACTCAATTTCAAAAGAGTGTGGTTCTTCTTTATTAAACTCTATAAATCTTTTTCTGCGTAGCTTTCTCGAGGCTTATTATTTGGGTGATCCCAAGCATATCTTGTTTGTTTTGATAAGGGAAGGTTCATAACAGTGTTAGCAGGTGGGATCGGTTTCATAAACCACTTATTATAAAGCTTTTCCAGTGATTCATCTTTAATCTGACGTACGATACTATCGTTGATTGTTTGTTCAAATTTTTTGTCATTTAATCTGAGCATACAGGCAATAGGTTCGACTGAAAGTACAGTATCAAGAATGACATAATCAGATGGATTCTTTGATTTAGCAATATGTCCAGCAAGAATTGAAGCGTCCATGACAAAAGCATCTGCCTTACCAGATTCTAATAATAAAAAACTATCTCCGTGATCTTTCCCCTTTAAAACTTTAAACTGAATGTTTTTTGCACGTTTATTTTTACGAATAAGTTGAACAGATGTTGTACCGGTGGTCGTTGCAACTGTTTTTCCATTTAAATCCTCAAGAGATTTAATGTTAGAGTTTTTCTTTACAGCAATCCGAACCTCTTCAATGTATGTCGTATAAGCAAATGCTGCTTCTTTACTGCGGGCAATATCATGTGTTGTTGAGCCGCACTCAAAATCATAGGTTTTATTTTTTAAGAGAGGAATTCTATTTTGAGAAGTGATGGGAAGATAATGAACTTTAATTGGTTTACCAATTTTTTTTGAGATATCATCAATGATCCGTTCTGCCATTTCTGTATGAAAACCTACATATTTATTATTACCAAGGGCGTAGGCTAAACCAGATGATTCACGGACACCTAAAGTAATTTCCCCTGTTCGTTTTATTTTTTCAAGAGTATCATGTTCAGCATGCGCGAAACTTGAGAATCCAATGGCCGTTGCTGCAATAAGCATTAATAATGATTTCTTCATTTATGTCCTCCATTCATTTATTTTTATTTTATTTGCTTAAGATATACTGTTTATATGCTGTAGCATAGTTATTATTTTTGAGTAGAATTTTTTTGTTGTCTCATGAAATGAGGATTTTACTTTCTTAATTGATATTAAGGTGAATCCAAACAGGAACGTGGTCGGATGGTTTTTGATATCCCCTTACTTCTGTTTGGCTATGAGCGCAAATTAATTGATCAACAGCTTCTGGTGATAATAATAAATGATCAATGCGAATCCCATTATTCTTAGGCCAGGCACCTGCCTGAAAATCCCAAAAACTGAAGGAGGGAGTATCGGTGACATTCCGGATAGCATCATAAAAACCTAAATGAAGAATACGTTGGAATGCTTTTCTTGTTTCTCGAAGAAATAAGGCATCTTGATACCATTCTTGAGGTTTTTTTGCATCTAATGGAGTGGGGATGACATTATAATCACCTGCTAGAATAAGAGGTTCTTCATACGCAAGCAATGATTTTGCATGTGTATATAATCTTTCCATCCATTCTATCTTATAGGAATATTTTTCACTCTCAACAGGATTCCCATTTGGCAAATAGAGAGATGCAACACGAACAACACCTTTGTTTGTTGAATAAACAGCTTCAATGTAACGTGTTTGTTTATCATTATCATTGCCTGGTAATCGACGGATCACTTCATCTGGTGTTTTTTTAGAGAGAATCGCAACGCCATTAAAACTTTTTTGTCCGTGTGTTTCTATATGGTAACCTAAATTTTCAATTGTATCGCGTGGAAAATTTTCATCAATACTTTTAATTTCCTGTAAACAGACTATGTCCGGTTGGCTTTGCTGCAGCCATTGACATAATGTTTCATGTCGCGCTTTTATTCCAGCAATATTCCACGTTGCTATTTTCATGGTGCTCATCATTAGATATCAAATATGCAATTCAATTTACTGCTATGTTTTACTACAGTCACATCGCTGTTTTTTTGTTTATAGGGGATATTACTATGGTAAATTAATTTATCAAGAGTAGCGGTAAAAGCAAATTTAAAGCTTTAAAATTTAATTTATTTTCATTTTTAAAAACTTTCTGCTGTTTAGTTCTTGACGAATGTACGTGTTCTCGCTATTAGAAATGAACATAACCGATGTGGATGTAATCAGGTGTTTTGGATATGAGCCGGAAAATTATTCACAGGTGTTAAGAAGATTAAAAGCAAATGCTAGTGCAAAAGGCTATTGCCTTCTCTGCTTATGGTCGGGTAAACTGTTTTGTACAGGTATGCCCGATTTTGTGTGTAGACTTAGATATCTGCTCCGATTTTGTTGGGGTGGATAGAAATAAAAATAGAAAAGCCCGATTGGGTGAGACGAATGTAGATCGAAAAGAGGAAGGTTGCATGCCTACCGTAAACCAGTTGATTCGCAAGCCGCGCGTGGCGCCAGTTAAACGTAATAAGGTTCCTGCTCTGCAGTCGAATCCGCAGAAGCGTGGTGTTTGTACGCGTGTTTATACAACAACACCGAAGAAACCTAATTCTGCTCTTCGTAAAGTTGCTAAAATTCGCTTGACGAATGGATTTGAGGTGATTGGTTATATTCCTGGAGAGGGACATAATCTTCAAGAGCACTCTGTTGTAATGATTCGTGGTGGTCGTGTGAAAGATTTGCCAGGAGTTCGTTATCACATTATTCGTGGTTTGCTTGATACGCAGGGTGTCAAGAATCGTAAACAGCGTCGTTCAAAGTATGGCGCGAAGCGTCCAAAATAATATTGAGAGACAAAGCCAATGTCCCGTCGTCATAGAGCAGAAAAGCGTGAGATTAATCCAGATCCAAAATTTGGTGATTTGGTTATTATGAAATTTATGAATGCCATTATGTTTGATGGTAAAAAATCAGTTGCAGAGCGTATTGTTTATGGTGCGCTCGATTCTGTGGAAAAAAGAGTAAAAACAGATCCTGTGGCTCTATTTCATCGAGCTTTAGAGAATGTTGCTCCTCACATTGAGGTTCGTTCACGCCGTGTTGGTGGCGCTACTTATCAAGTTCCGATTGATGTTCGTCCTGATCGTCGTCAGGCTCTTGCTATTCGTTGGTTGATTGCGGCGGCACGTGGTCGGAATGAAACGACGATGGTTGAGCGTTTATCTGGTGAATTGATGGATGCGGCTAATAATCGTGGTTCTGCCGTGAAAAAGCGTGAAGATGTTCATCGTATGGCTGAAGCTAATCGTGCTTTTTCTCACTATCGCTGGTAGAAGTTTTAAACTAAGGCAAATATAATGGCTCGCGAATATAAAATTGAAGATTATCGTAATTTTGGTATTATGGCGCATATTGATGCTGGTAAGACTACGATGACTGAACGTATTCTGTTCTATACCGGTAAGAATCATAAAATTGGCGAGACCCATGATGGTGCTTCTACAATGGATTGGATGGAGCAGGAGCAGGAGCGTGGTATTACGATTACGTCTGCTGCGACAACGACATTTTGGGAAGGGCAAGACGGTCGGAAGCGTCGCTTTAATATTATTGATACGCCAGGGCACGTTGATTTTACGATTGAAGTTGAGCGCTCTTTGCGTGTTCTTGATGGTGCAATAGCCTTGTTGGATGCAAATGCTGGTGTGGAGCCTCAGACGGAAACTGTTTGGCGGCAAGCTGAGAAGTATCGCGTGCCTCGTATGGTTTTTGTTAATAAAATGGACAAAATAGGAGCTGACTTTTATCGTAGTGTGGAGATGGTTGGTTCTCGGTTAGGTGCTAAAGCGCTTGTTTTGCAGTTGCCGATTGGTGCTGAAAATGACTTTGAAGGTGTTGTTGATCTTGTAGAAATGAAGGCTTTAAAGTGGGATGGTTCTATTGGTGCCTCGGCAGTGATAAGTGAAATTCCCTCTGATTTAAAGGAGAAAGCTGAAGAATATCGCGAGAAATTGATTGAGATGGCTGTGGAGGTTGATGAAGCTGCGACAGAGGCTTATTTGGAAGGTGTTATGCCAACCAACGAGCAGCTTGTTTCTCTCATTCGTAGGGGGACAGTAGAAGTTCAGTTTCATCCGGTTCTTTGTGGTACGGCTTTTAAAAACAAGGGGGTGCAGCCACTTTTGGATGCTGTTGTTTCCTATCTTCCTTCTCCAATTGATATTCCGGCGATTAAGGGTATTGATGTAAAGACTGAGGCTGAGACGACACGCGAATCTTCTGATGATGCTCCGTTATCTATGCTTGCTTTTAAAATTATGAATGATCCTTTTGTTGGTTCATTGACGTTCTGTCGTATTTACTCAGGTAAAGTTCAGAAAGGTATTTCTCTTGAGAATACTGTGAAAAAGAAAAAAGAGCGTTTGGGGCGTATGCTTCAAATGCATTCAAATTCTCGTGAGGATATTGAAGAAGCATTTGCTGGTGATATTGTTGCTCTTGCAGGACTTAAGGAGACGACAACAGGGGATACTCTTTGTGATCCTTTGAAGCCTGTTATTTTGGAGAGGATGGAATTTCCAGAGCCTGTTATTGAGATTGCAATTGAACCGAAGACAAAAGCAGATCAAGAAAAAATGGGTATTGCTCTTAACCGTCTAGCAGCCGAAGATCCTTCATTTCGTGTTAAATCGGATGAGGAATCTGGTCAGACTATTATAGCTGGAATGGGTGAGCTTCATCTTGATATTATTGTTGATCGTATGCGGCGTGAGTTTAAGGTTGAAGCAAATGTTGGGCAGCCTCAAGTTGCTTATCGTGAGTCAATTACTAAAATGGCGGAAATTGATTATACGCATAAGAAACAATCGGGTGGTGCAGGTCAATTTGCTCGTGTGAAAATTATTTTTGAGCCTCATGATGGTGATGACTTTATTTTTGAGTCAAAGATTGTTGGTGGTGCTGTTCCTAAAGAATATATTCCTGGTGTCCAAAAAGGGATTGAGAGTGTTATGGGGTCAGGTCCTCTTGCGGGCTTTCCTATGCTTGGTGTAAAAGCGACTCTCATTGATGGTGGTTATCACGATGTTGATTCTTCAGTTTTGGCTTTTGAGATTGCTGCTCGTGCGGCTTTTCGTGATGGGGCAAAGAAGGCTGGTGCACAGCTTCTTGAACCGATCATGAAGGTGGAAGTTGTTACACCAGATGATTATGTTGGTGATGTTATTGGTGATCTCAATTCTCGTCGGGGACAGATTTCAGGAACTGAAGCGCGCGGCATTGCAACGGTTGTGAATGCAATGGTTCCTTTGGCAAATATGTTTGGTTATGTGAATACTCTTCGCTCTATGAGTCAGGGGCGTGCGCAGTATACAATGCAGTTTGATCATTACGAGCCTGTGCCTTCAGCTGTTGCTTTGGAGATTCAAAAGAAATACGCATAATTTCAGGTTGGTAATTAATTTTTAACTTAGTCCTTGGCTTGGACGGAAAATGGAGAGCTCAAATGGCGAAGAGCAAGTTTGAACGAACAAAACCGCATGTTAATATTGGTACGATTGGTCACGTTGATCATGGGAAGA
>NZ_JBHIRO010000019.1:0-22690 GCF_042197165.1 Bartonella sp. AA23NXGY
GTGAAATCAAGCAAGAGGAAGCGATTGAGATGTTAGCGCAACATCTTGTCACGCGTCCCGTGTTTGAAGCTTTATTTTACGGTAATGAATTTGTACAGAACAATGCCATTTCGCAAGCCATGGATAAGATCTTAACGGAACTGGATAAAACAAATATCGAAGAGAAAACGAAAGATCTTGATCAATTTTACAAAAGTGTCATGTTCTGTACAGCAGGGATTACAGAAACTCATGCAAAACAGAATCTTATTATCAAGCTTTATGAAAGTTTTTTTGCCAAGGCATTTAAGAAAACCACAGATAAGCTTGGAATTGTTTACACGCCCGTTGAGGTTGTTGATTTTATCATTCATTCCGTTAATGATGTTTTAGAGCAAGAGTTTGGAAAAAGCTTGGGATCACGGGGTGTCTCTATCCTTGATCCTTTCACCGGAACGGGTACTTTTATCACGCGGCTGTTACAATCTAAACTGATCAAACCAGAGGATATGGAATACAAATTCCGTCATGATATCCATGCCAATGAGATTGTTCTCTTAGCCTATTACATAGCAGCGATTAACATTGAATCGACGTATCATAGTCTTATGAAAGGAGAGTATATTCCTTTTAAACATATTGGCTTAACCGATACGTTTCGGATGCTTGAAGAGAAGAACTTACTACAGGAATTGTTTAAAGAAAACAGTGAATATTTAGAACATCAAAAGAAGATGAATATTGAAGTTATCTTTGGAAATCCTCCTTATTCGGTAGGACAAAAGAGTGCTAATGATAATAATCCGAATACCTCTTATTTTATATTAGATAATCGTATTCGTAAGAAATATATATCGAATTCAACAAAAATAATAAATCGAAATAAACTTTATGATAGCTATATACGAGCAATTTGCTGGGCAAGCGACCGCATAAAAGAGCGTGGTGTTATTGGATTTGTCACGAACGCAGGATTTATCAGTGGTCATGCTATGGACGGTTTACGAAAATGCCTTGTTGAAGAATTTAGTAGCCTTTATGTTTTCCATTTGCGGGGTAATCAACGAACCTCTGGAGAAATTTCTCGTAAAGAAGGTGGTAAGATTTTTGGTGAAGGCTCTCGTGCTCCTATAGCAATTTCTATTTTGGTTAAAAATCCAAATGCACAACAGCATGGTAAGATATATTTTCGTGATATTGGAGATTACCTCACGAGAAAAGAAAAGCTTACGATAATTGAAAAATTTAAGAGTATTGATGGTATTACACAAAGCAAACAAGGTTGGAGAATAATAAAGCCGGATAGACATAATGATTGGCTTGATCAACGTGATGACAGTTTTAAAGCATTTTTAGCCATAGGTGATAAGAAAGGTAATGATAAAAAGCTATTTAAAAATTTTTCGTGTGGTATCGTAACGAGTCGTGACGCTTGGACATATAATGCAAGCCATAAAGCTTTAATACAAAATATGAGTGCTATGATCACTTTTTATAATAGTGAAGTAGAAAGTTTTAAAGATACCTGTCCTCATGCTGACCGTAAAACACGTAATAAAATTGTAAACAATTTCATTAACATTGATGCAACAAAGATCAGTTGGAGTACTACTCTCAAACAAGAATTGGTAAGAAGCAAATTTTCCAAATTTGAGAATAATTGCCTTATTCAAAGCCTTTATCGCCCTTTTACACGACAGTGGCTCTATTATGATCGCACCTTTAATGAGTCAGTTTTTCAAATGCCGCATATATTTCCTATGGGACAAGCAGTTGAAAATAAAGTAATACACGTTACCGGCATAGGGTCAATGAAAGACTTTTCTGTTTTGATGAGTAAGACTGTGCCTGATTTTAAGGTAATAGAGAATGGTCAATGCTTTCCGCGCTATATTTACGAAGACACTACGGTCTCAAAAAGTAAAAGTGAGAAACAATCCCATTTATTTACAGAAGAAAGTAAAACAGCTGATTTACAGAAGCGTGATGCCATTACTGATGAAGGTCTAGACCATTTTAAAGTGGCTTATCCTAATGAAACTATCACTAAAGATGATCTATTCTATTACGTTTATGGAATTTTGCATTCGGAAGATTATCGTGCCCGTTATGCTGATAACCTTTCTAAAGAGTTGCCTCGTATCCCGTGTGTAAAGAGTGCTGATGATTTTTGGAAGTTTGTAACAGCAGGGCGTGAACTAGGTCATTTGCACGTGAATTATGAAAGCATAGAGCCTTATCCAGTGACCTTTAAAAAAGGTAATCCAAAACAGACAGAGATCTCTAATCCTGAGAAATTCTATTATGTGACTGAAATGAAATTCGCAAAAGCAGGTAAAGAGAAAGATAAAACCACTGTTATTTATAATAGCAATATTACCATAACAGATATCCCTCTTGAAGCTTATGAGTATATCGTCAATGGCAAGCCCGCTCTTGAATGGGTTATGGGGCGTCAATGTGTAAAGACTGATAAAAAGAGTGGCATTGTTAATGATGCCAATCGTTATGCTGTTGAAACCGTTGGCAACCCCGCCTACCCTCTAGAGTTGTTTCAAAGGGTTATTACCGTAAGTTTAGAAACAATGAAAATCGTAAAAAATCTACCAAAATTAGAAATAAGAGAAACTGAATAGACTTGGCTTGCTAAACTCACAAAGGGGTATAGAATCTTATAACCATAATCTATACCTCTCTTGTTAAGTTGATTAGATACAATCTTTAAAAGGAGTGTTTATATGCATTATTCTAAAAAGAAGAAACTTACACTTTTAAATACTCTACTTTGAATTGCTTTAAGACTTTTAAGAAATCCCATCTTAAAGTGAATACGCTTCTTTTGGATTGCCTTTAAAGATTATACCGTAATCTAAAATGAGTGCTTTATTGTTATCAGAAGCTTTATTTAAAGAGGGTTATGTATATTCATTTTCTTATATTACTTATAGGTTTTGAAGGTTTCTCACACCCTCAAAATACCTTCAAAAATCCTTTTTATATATATTACAGATTGTATTTACGTGTTGTGTGTAATATGGGTTGTTTATTTAAAACATTAACATATTGAAATATAATAACTTTTATTTTTTGATTGAAAAATAATATATAAAGGGGCGTAAAAGGAACCCTCAAAATACTCAAAATCTTCAAAACTCATAACCATAATGATCTTGATAGCATTTTTATGATCATAAACCGTTTCTTTTGAAAGGCTTTAAAGGATCACATGTTTTTTTAAGACGTGGTTTAATCACTCACTAAAATCATAAGGTTATCTATTTAAATAAATTGATAAAAATTCATTAAAGGAATTTTGATAACGTAATCAGTTTTTACTTTCATACGCTTTTCATAAAGCACGTTTTAATCACTCACTAAAATAATCTATTTTGTCAGTTCAATTTACTGACACATAACTGAGAAATATATATTATGAATTGAATTTATGGGCTGTCTTTTAATAAAGGTTGCATCATTAAAATTATAACCTATTGAAATATATTGATTTTAATTTTCTCTCATTAAAAAAATAATATAGGCTCTAAAAAGAACTGACAACACTGACACGGTCTATTAAAAGGGATTTTTCTAATCTTTATAATGATCAATCTCTTTTTAGATGTTTTCATAACAAGCAATAAATCGCAATTATCCTATTTATCAACTAGTTGTATAACATCATCTAAGGTATAGGTTTTCATGAATCTTCCCCTGCATACTCTTTAATTCTTTTGCAGAGAAATTCATAAAAATTGCTTGTGTAATATTCGGAATCTTCAGATGTATACTTGAGATAGAGTGGGCATTCACCATCGCGAAACTGCTTATAATCAAAATAAAAGGTTTCACCAAAATCAGTTGTGCAGATAACAAGTTGTTTGGGGTCCGTAAAGCCATCTCTTCTATCGAGCAAATTTCGGTAAACAATATCACCAGCAGGAATACCTGCACAGATTTCATAAATACTGAATATTTCTTCACCTCCAATTTCTCCTCCTCCATAATTTTTTAAAAAATTCTTATAGGAAGAGGTAAATTGTAAACCAAGAGTGTTCTCAGCTGTTTTAATCCGTACATCATCAGGGGCATTATCTTGAGTACCAAAATTAATAACATGACTATGCATATCAACATATTGTGCAACATCTGATAAAGTATAACTTTTCATAAATTTTTCTCCATAAGTCACAGCGTGTTTTTACTCATAATGAGTGCTCCTAATGATCAATCTTTTTCTACTATAGCCAATGGAATTGAGATGAGATTGATAAAATCATAAGAGATATGTTCTTGACGGAGCTCTTTTCTCATCTGTCTCTGTACAATCATCTCGCATTTACAATATATGATGGAATTAAAGGAGGTGATCATTAAAGTTTAGAGAGCGCCTTTTAGGGATATTATTTCAATATTTGCAATAATTACTCTTTCTTTTTTCCTACTTAGGAATTTTTTTTGAAATCCAACAAATAACTTTTCTGATAAAATTTGTCTTTGGATTCATAGGAGCAACCAAACTCCTGCCTTGATAAAATGAGTAGAGAACCTCAACGAGAGGACTATCTTGTTCTTGTGTCACAGGATGTAACATAATAGGTCTAAAATCGACTCCAATAGGTGCTCTTCCTGATACCATTCTTTCCACATTTGTACCCGTTACTATCTGTCCTTCTTCTTTCCAAGAAGAAACTGTTTCGGGCTCAAACAGTTCATCTTCCTGATAAACTTTTTGACTTTTAAATTCCACCGGCTCAGCTGCCCCCATACTTTTTTTCTTTATCCATTTCATGATTCATAATCCCCTCAATTTTTTCAAAATAATCAATTTATTCTTTGTTCTAAATAGACTTAAATAAACTCTCCTTCCAAGAGCGAGGTTATTCCTCGCTAGAAAGCTCTGAGTGATCATCAAAATCTTTTGCTACCCGTTCAATCAAAGCGTAGCTCACTTGCTTCACCTTTGCTACTTCTTTGGCTAAAGCTAATGCACGTTCAAGGTGGGTTTTGTTGATGCTTTCGTCAAAGCCTAGGTGATCACCTGCCGTAAAGCTTTTCTGATAAGATTGTAAGGTCTCAACATCGCCCAATAAAGCAAGAGCGCCAAGATGAAGTAAAGCATAATCCGTATCATTTGCTTTAGACGTAGTGCTTTTTTTCCAAGGAGCAGTGCCATAATCAGAGCGAAGTCTTTTAGAAAGGTCAATGTCTGTTACCGCCCATTCTAAAGCATCATCAAGCGCCTGTGTTAAACGATCCGTAGTGACTTCTGGTTCAAAGATTTCTAATCCCTTGGCTTCAAAATTAAGCTGTATATCTGGAATATCTTCCGTGTGGGTAGGATCAATGAATTTACAAGCAGCGGAAAGAATACCGGTACTAATCATAAAGGCGCTATCAAATTGCGGGTAGTCTTTGGCAATTTCGTCGTTATAAAGAATATCTACTTCACGATCAGCCAATTGATAGCTTGCCATATGGTCATTCTCATTGATTTTCTCGGTTGACCAGCCTAAGCTTTTTAAAAGTGCATGAGCACTTTCCATGGTGAGACGATCATCAGTGTCATCTGCTTCATCCACTTCCTCTGCCACTTCAACAGAAATTCTTTTAGAAGCAACAGATGCTGTTTGCGGATCCAAGCTTAAAATCAATGCCTTTTTGGGAAAACCTGTTCAATAACGCTGTGCAAGAGTAAGAGCGTTCTCAATATCATATTTTGTGATGTTTTCCACAAAACCTAGACGGCTCTTTCTTTGAAAACTCTCCTTATAAAACTTAAGTTTTTTGACATTACCAGTCAAAATAAGTGCAATAAGGTGAAATTCTGCAAGGCAAAATTCACTGTTTGTTAGCAACGCCGCATAATCATAGATGATTTGGTTGGTGTTTTGGTTATCAGCCCACTCAAGTATATCTGTACAAATCTCCTTTAGCTTGCCTTCATCCAATTCAGTACTAGAAACTGTATAAAATTCTTCTGCCTCTTTGAGAGCTATATATTGGGGCAATCTAGGAAACATCTCTCTATGAGCAGTAGAAAAACTAAGTGTTGAAAGTGAAGCCTTGAATATAAGGATCGGTGTTTTTCCTTTTATATCAAGGCTGTACATTATATTAATGATACGGTCTTTGCTTATAAAATAGGCATTACAATTATAATTTTTGTCGCAATAGACTGTCCAGTTCATCATTTTTAATGTTTCAGAAACTGTATTAAGAAGAACCAAAGATTGTACACCAATACGTGCATCTGCCGCCTCTCGCTCCTTTAAAACGGTCAGATGTCCTTCAGCAAATTGAACAGCGTGATTAACATATTTTTCCACATCATCGTCATCTAAATATTCAGAAATCGTACCTGCTTTTACGGCATTTTGATAGGATTTCAGGACATCAATTTGACCTGTTAATACTAAACAAGCCAAATGCCATGAGATATCAGGACAAGAGCTATATTTTTGAACAAGCGCTTTGCTTTCTATCGCTGCTTCTAAATCCTGAGCACGCGCCCATTGTATCACCCGCTCAGAAATTTTTATAAGCTCCTGCTCATTTAATGTCTCTACACGAATATCAATCCCTTTATCAACACCACTAAAAACCCCTCCCCCAATCGTATTAAAAGACTGATAAATATTTGTAGCTGATATCTGCCTACATTTTCTACTATCGTGAATATAATGGCAAGCTACAGAAATATCTTCGTTGGAGATCTCTGCTTCAAGATGAACATTGTAATCATCATTTGGAAGACGTATAAAACCAAAATCAAATTGAATGAAGCGGTCGGGCAAAACTAACCACATTTTCCCAGGTTCCGTAACAAACCACCCTTGGGTTTTAAGAATGCGCGTTGCTGCTGTAAGACTCATCAAACACTGTTTCGGTTTTTTGCGTGCTAAAATGTCATCCAATTCGTTATTTTTATAAGCCTCAGCAAAAAAGATCATACGCTCAACCTGTGTCATCTTTTCATAATCAGAAAACTCTGGTGTATATAATTGAGATGTAGGTTTGTAATTACTTAAAGCTTCGGTATCGCCGAGTAGAGCCTTTGCAACGAGAGAATGATTAGCAGCTTTTTCACGTAATTTTTTCTCAATATCTTGTGCGTGCGCCCAAACTAACACTTTATTTAAAGCTACCTTAACGTGGTTTTCAAAAAATTCTAGTGCTGTAACTCCAAAATTCTCTTCTGAAGAAATCAGCATATCCTCATATTGGTATCGCGATTTCTTACCGTTAGCGTATTCCCAGCCAAGACAATAGGCGGCAGTGGTAAGACTGACAGAAACCCATAATCTTCCACTATCCCGTCCATAATCTATGACACCATAATGAATACGCACTATGCGATCGGGGAGATGATAATAAGCAAACATATCACCCATTTCATCGCGATGGGGCTCCCAGCCAAGTCTTTTTAAAATCTCTGTTGCATCTTTGGTTTGCATCGTCATTACCCTGCGTGCTCTTTAATTCTTTTACAGAGAAATTCATAAAAATTACTTGCGTAATACTGGGGATCGCTAGGTAGAAACTTAAGATAGAGCGGACACTCTCCATCCTGAAACTGAGTATAATCAAAGTAAAAGGTTTCACCAAAATCTGTTCTATTGACAACAAGCTGCTGTGGTTTTGCTAAACCATTTTTTATATCTGTTAAGTGATAATAAACAATATCACCAGCAGGATTATCTTCAAAACTTGCGTTATAAATGCTAAAAATTTCATAACCTCCAATTTCTCCTCCTCCATAATTTTTTAAAAAACTTTTGTAGGACGAGGTGAGTTGTAAACCAAGAGTTCTCTCAGCCTTTTCAATCAATATATCATCAGGCGCATCCTCTGCAGTGCCAAAATTGATAATCTCATCATCATATTTATTCACTTTATCAATTAATACTACAACATCATCTAAGGTATAGGTTTTCATAGATGATCCCCCTTAAAAATATTAACGATGCTTGCATTCTTGAAAAGAAAAAAATAATGGTGGTTTAACATTGCAATTTGGAAGTAAAACCACCATACAAAGAAATTTACTTCAAATTATCTGTAATCCTTTTACAGAGGAATTCATAGAAGTTACTTGCATAATATTGTGGATTCTTGGGTGGAAAATCAAAATAGAGTGCACATTCTCCATTCTGAAATTGAGAATAATCGAAGAAAAATGTCTCTCCAAAATCGGTTCTACTAACAATAAGTTGCTGTGGCGTTGCAAAACCATTTTTTCTATAATTTAAGTTTTTATAAACAATATCATCACTACGAATAATCTCAAAGTTTGTATCATAAACGCTACATATTTCCTCACCACAAATTTCCCCTCTTCCATAGTTTTTTAAAAAACTTTTATAGGAAGACGTAAACTGCAAACCAAGAGTTTTCTCTGCTTTTTCAATCAGTGCATCATCAACTGCTTCATCTGTAGAGCCAAAATCGATACTATCGCTATATTTATCAATTAATTGTACAACATCATCTAAAGTGTAAGTTTTCATAATTTGTTCTCCATAAATTGTTATTTTCTAGTTGCTATATCTTTATTTTCATAACCTTTAGCACGTTCTTTCCAGTATTTCTGTCTCCACAAAGCAAATGCATCCCTATCAATAGCTGATCCCATTGTGTTAGGATTAATGTGAATAGCAGAATGATGTTTATTATGAAACGCATTTGTAACTTCTGCTATGGGACCATCATGTGTTTGTAGCATATGGTGTAATTCAATAGGCTCGTTATCGAAACCTATAGGTGCTCTTCCTGTTTTCATTCTTTCAATATTTGTACCTGTCACTTTTTTCTTGTTGACTGTCCAACTAACAATCTGGTTAGGATCAAACAGTTTTTCGCTCTGATAGACTTTGTTTGTCTGAGTAATTTTTTCTCCCTTGTTAGTTATTTCAAACTCAACCTCAATAGGTTTTGACCAGAATTTTCTCTCTTGCCCCAAATATTGAGTTGCAATAGCTTCATCGCTCATTTTTTCTAGCGATTGTGCGATTTCTTTCCCCACATGCGCAGTATTTACTTCAGAACTAGTTTCTCCCGTTATAGCCGCTTCTTCAGCTTTAGCAGCAAATTTGATGAGATCTTTTTCTACAAGCTTTCCCGCAAGCTTTACGCCTCCCTTGGCTGCTGAAACAGCACCGTCAGTAAGCACTGTAGAACCCACTATATAAGCCACATCTCCTAATGGTTTACCTAGCATTTCGCCAGATTCAGCACCAGCACTGAATGCTCCATCCCCCCCTTTCTCCATTGTTTCATGTATGTGATCTATATGCCCCCCAAAGGAATCCTTTATGTGATCTATACGCCCTCTAAAGGAATCCTTAACACCTCCCCAGAATTGACCAACTCCTTCCCAGAGTTGACCAGCACCTTCCCAGACATCATCAAATATATGCCCACTCGTGGCCCAAGCTTTTGCTGTTCCAACGCCTTGAAGGGCATTTTGATAGATCTCATCAACTGAACTGTTTCCTATTGCCGATCCTAATTCTTTAACGTCATGAACTGTCGCATATATTCCGTTTCCTATTGCCGATCCTAATTCTTTAACGTCATGAGCTGTCTCAGATATTCCGTTTCCTATTGCTTTTACGGCACCAACAATCGTACCCTTCGCAAGACCTATCTCAAAAATCCTATCTTGCTCTTCATCAATCTCGAACCATTTTTCGTTAACATCTCTTCGACACTGATCATCAGGGCATTCTTCTAACTCTTTCTTCATCTGAGCGCGTTGTGCACTACCCAAAAAGTTATTTGCAGCGGCATTACCAGCGGCATCGGCGCCGGCATCAACATTGCCACCGGCAATGGCGGCAGCAACGCCCCCGGCAGCCCTTGCAACATCAATGGTGTGATCTCTAAAGTCAGCAAACTGCGCATCAATCTTTGCGTTTATACGCGCTTCCTCTTCCGCTGTAGGGGTGCGACCGTTTAGATCCCCCATTTCCTCTTTCACAATGCCTTGCACCCACAATTGAAACTGGAGCATAGCGGTGGCTTCGCCCACAGCACCCCCCACAGCACCGGCTGTGCAAGCACCGCTCGCAACAGCGCCTTTTAAGCAGCCAAGACCAGCGTGGGCAACGATCTGTGTGACCGTGTCTATTTTGCCTTCAGCCTTGGCGGTACCGATTTCTTCCGCCAACGATTTTCCAACCGTATCAGACAGGGCGATGCGCAGATTGTTAAAAAAGTTCTTGTCAAGAGAGCCACCCTCAAGAGCCGTTTGAACGCCTGTGCCAATGGCGGCTTTGATCAGGTTCTTTTCCGCTTCACTGGCGATACGATCGACAAAAGGAGCGGTTTTTGGCAAAGATTGTCCAACACCTGCCATTTCCGTTAGTTGGCTGGTTAAGCCTGCTGTCAACATCGACGAAACAATGCTGAGAACATTCTTTGAAGAGCCAAGCTCATGCAAGGCACCGGCAATATTGCCGCGATTATTGACAAGAGCCACAGCGCTTTTGTTAATCAGCGCTTGGACACCAGCCTGTATCGCCGCATTCATGGCGGTGCTCGAGAGCCAAGCCCCAAAGCACCGGTAATGGCACTGGCAGCGCCCGAGGCTGCTCCACCCGTAACCGCCGTGACAGCCAATGCCACGAGAGCCGCACCGGCTTCTGTCAGCCCTTGGGCTTTATAATCCCAGTCTTTAAATTCAGCCTTAACTGCTTGCCAATCCACTTGCTTGGATAATTCTGGATCATCACGCAGTTGCTTGATCCATGCCATGCCTGGAGAGCGAGACAATTGCTCAAGGGATTTGTCTAAATCACCGGTTGCCTGATACTCAACAACGAAGCCATCACCCGCATCAAGCTTTATGCCACCCTTAGCATCTATGGTGACATGTTCGATGGTCTCCTTAAGGTAACCTTTATCGCTCTCACTCCACCACACAAGGTTTTCATTACGCTGATAAACGTCCTTAAAATCTTGATCCTTGTTGGTCAGAAACTTGATTTTTCCCGTATCTGATGCCAAATGCGTCTGACCACCACTTGATAGCCCTGCCGCATCAAGCGTGAGATCCCCATTTTGCGCATGCATGGAGAGGTTGCCCTCTGCTTCTATCGTGGTTTTGTTTGTAGTAACTTCTGTTGATTGTTGACGAAACTTATTCTTTTGCTTCGATTTGTCGCCTTCTTTGCCCCTCAGATCCAAATCAAAACTGTTAAAATCTTGCTCTGAAATCGCGTTGAGAGCGCCACCACTGGTGAAATCTCCATTGCCCTTGGCTTTAAACTTTCCCTCAAGGTTAAGTTCACCACCTGTGACAATGGTCAAATCTCCATCACTTTTGACTTCTGTCAAACGGTGCTCACTGCTTTGGGCGTTATAATGCCCTTTTTCCAATATTTCCTTATGGTCACTCTCTAGCACTAATGAACCAAACGTAGCAGAACCATCGACAATCACCGTCGTCGGACCGCCACTGCTCCATTGGCCACCAGTCATGCTTAAATCGCCAAGGGAGTGAATGTTTAAATCCTGTATAGAAATGATTTGAGCCTGCTGCCCACTGCGATCAACAAAACCATATTCATTCGTGTCACGGATTTTTGCAGTACCATCAATGATTGTCTTCGCATTGAGGGTGATGATATCCCCCAGAATAACACCGGAAGAATTGGCTAAAAGATCGCCACTGCTGAGATCTACAGCACCGCTGCCAAGCAAAAAACCACCATTATTGAACAAAGTTTGCGTGGTCGAAACATGCAATGCACCATTACTTGATATGGTGCCACTATTGGTAAGACGGTCCGTCTCTATAGTGACGCCATTGCCTTTCAAACGTGCACTGGCAAGGTTTCCTTGCTGCGTTTTTGCCCCATAAACATCTTGTGCTAAAGAAGTGTTTGGTGCCAAATAAACGTGGGGTACCAAGACCTCTTGTCCGTCGACAGGGTGGGTCTCAAGCCAGATCATATCCTTTTTGATCCCAGCAATCTGCTGAGGCGTTAAGGGCTTGCCTAGCACTAACCCCAAGGGATCTTGCTGCTCCACAGCATTGTCATAGAGCCTTTGCATTTGAGCATTGGGATCTTCAACATCAAGAAGAGTGCGATTGCCTGTCAGCTCAAAGATTTGCTCACCCACCAGACGATATTCAAAATAAGCATCCCCTAATCTTTTAAACACGTTCTCAGGCTTATAATTGCCAATCTTTTTTAAGTAATAGTCCGATCCTAAAAATTTGCTTGGATTGATAAAGTCCTGTCGCGTCTCAACTAAAAACGGCACATCCGGTGATTGGGTCTGGTCCAATTCTGTCTTAACAGAGCTAAGCCCGTCTTGCGTTGGCACCTGTATGGATTCTGGTGCGGGTGTTTTTGTGCTTGGTGCAAAAAGCCCTTTGTGCCCTTTCAAACCATTGATAATACCGTCTAATCGATCATCACTAATCAGTGGTTTGGAACCGTCAAAATCGGTGTTTTTAACACCAGCCAAACCTTTATCGCCAGAGCTTAAGCCAACTTGCTCAACCCCCTCACGCACCGCATGATTGTCAATATAGCCTGTCAACTTGGCATCAAGCGTGCCACCAGCTTCAATCGTGCCGTAAACAGCATCATAAGTGCGCGTGATTATTACAGGATCATCAACATATTCCGATGTGTCTGTATCTCCTATTTGAGCCACCCCTGCACCCAAAATATCACCAGATGTAGTCTCAATGCGTGTTGTCGTCTCAATCTTGGTTGTTTCGGTTAAATCACGCCCCTCATTGAGCAGCGTATCGCCATGCATCACAATGTTGCCATTGGCAGCAATTAAACTATAACTATTGCGGATATCGCCGGCATGAACCGTGAGATGACGCCCTGCTAAAATCTGGGCAGCATTATTGGTAAAATGAGGCTGCTGCTGACTAACCGTCGTTGTAACTCTGGTAGTTGTGGTAGTTGTATCAACAAAAAACCACCCATCTGTTTCAGTATGTGATGTTTCATAGACATTGCGATTCACCACTTTATCGCTAACTTCAACCCCACCTTCACGCATGTTGGTAAGCGCTGAGACATCGAAGGTCATATCGCCTGACACGGCTTCTAAAAGACCCGAGCTGTTGATCACATGACCAGCCCGCTCTCCACTTAAACCACGGATGATGAGATTGTCTTCAGCAATGACATCGGCAAACTTATTGATAAAATCCCCATCTAAGGAGAAAATGGCAGATTTCTTGGTATAAATCAGCCCACTATTACTCAGATCAGCGCTCACATTGAGCGCAACCCCATCACCACTTGAGCCAATACTGCCGGCATTGTCCAAAACATCTGCGGTTAAGACAAAAGCACCACCACTTTTGAGAACACCGTCTTCACCATTTAAAACCAGAGCAACTTGCCCCAATGACGGATCATGGCTTTCTGCCACAAGCGTAAAACTGTTACTGGCTAAAAGCTGACCGGAATTGGCTAAAGACCCAAGCTTCGCATCAACAACACCGCCCACCATAATACCGGAATTGCTTAAAACATCATGGCTGTTGAGAGTAAGTACCCCGCCTTGCGCTTCCACAAGCCCAGTTTGGGTGAGTGTGCTTGCCTTCAGCGTTACATCATAGGCGCCAACCTCACTTGTCTCACCCAGCGTCAAGATGCCATCGGTTGAGAGCTCAACCCGCTTTTTAGAGACAATGCGCCCCGTTTGGCTGAGATTTGTTTGCGCATGCAAAGCAATGGTATCATTGCTTTCTATTGTGCCACTATTGCTTAAATCACCGTGGCTGGTCAGTTGAAGGTCACCACGCTCAATCTCTATGTGCCCTGCTTGGATCACACTCTCAGCAACAATATTAACTGCCCCTTGCGTAGAAATGAGACCATCAACATTCTCAAAACTGCCCACATCAATGCGCAAACCATCCCGCGCTAAAACATGCGCACCTTCATCATGTGTAGCGTTTCGTTGGTCTGAATTTGTCGTTTCAGCGCTTTTATTGACAAAAGACGTTGCAACAATCTTCATCTCACCGGCTAAAGCACTGAGAAGACCAGCCTCATTATTTATATGACCAGCACGTGTCTCTTTCAGCCCACCAATGCTGAGAGCCTCTTCAGCAATAATTCTGCCCTGTGTGTTGGTTAAATCACCATCACTGAATACGTCCATAGATTTTTTGGCGTAAATCAGCCCACTATTGCTGACATTCCCTGCCACATTGAGGGCAACATTCTCACCACTAGAGCCAAGCGCACCGGCATTGTCTAATTGCCCTGCGGTCACAACAAAAACACCACCACTTTGAAGGACACCTTCGGATGTATTCTTCAGAAAGGCTTGTTGCGGATCGGCGCCTTCTTGTGTGCTTACCATCAAATGCAAATCATCGGTTGCAATAAACGTCCCTTGATTGGTAAATGCACCAATATGAGCATCGACACTCTCACCGCGCATTGTGCCGTTATTGATAACCCCATCACGCACTTGAAGGGTTAATGCTCCCTCTTGGGCTTCCACAGTCCCTGCTTGGGTTAAAGCATCAGCACTTAAAACCACATCATAACTTAAAATCGTGCTCTCTTGAGAGGTTGTGAACATGCCCCCCGCTGTCAAGGCAACCTGCTGCATACTGACAATATCACCCGTATGATTGAGGGCACCATGGGCATCCAGCGTTATCTTCCCATTGGACCAGACAGTGCCTTCTTGGATCAGGGCACCGTGATGCGCATAAAGGTCAACTTTTTGCTCTGCCACTAAGCGCGCGCGTGATGTAAGCTCTGCTGCTTCCACCAAAAGAGAGCCGCCGGCGCTATAATGTCCAGCGCCTACAGTGAGCGCATCATCGGCGCTCAAGACAATATTCCCCTTGGCACCAATATGGTTGTTTAAAGCGGTGATTTGATTGGTTTTAATGGTCAGATCGCCAAGGGAAGAAACCCCTGTTTGATCATTGTCTTGCATGCGGCTCAGATCAATTGTTGCTGCTTGGATCTCTAAGAGATCACCGGCGGCTATCCGCCCATTCCCCGCCTCAAGCTTTGCTGCCTGTAAATGCAAAGAACCCGTCGCTGACTGTTGACCATCACTCCCAATACCGCTTGCTAGAAGAGCATGGGACTGGAGCTTGATCAGATCGGCGCCCACATCAACAGTACCGCTCGCTGCAACGCGAGCTTGCTCAGCCAGTTCAACATGTTTCAAAGCCTTCAGTTCAACCGCTTCTTCTGAAAAAAGCAGATCTTTCACGTGCACACTATCGTGGTGGGAGTGAGCCTTCACCGCTCCTTTGGCGCGTGCTTTGGCAATCACCAGCTTGCCATCACTTGTCAATCTCATGGCGCCTGCATTGGCAACCATGTCTCCGCGCATCTTAACGCCCGCACCTTTATCATTGGCAATCACGCGGATCTGCCCCGCATACATTCCACCAAACTCACTGGAATCAATCGCCAATTCCGGCTCTTTGCCATCAGAACCAAGAGAAGTTGCTTCGCGTTTGTCATAATCAAAATGATTGCGCCCCGCGATAACAGCCAAATCTCCTTTGACCTGTATGCGACCTCCGATACTGATCTTGCGCGAAACAAGATCAAAAATATCTAATGCACTCCCATCAGCCCCACGAGAACCTATGGTGATATCTCCACCCTCAACACGCAATCCACTCAAAGCGCCATCGGCTCCAATAATCGGTTGTCCAGTCGATAAAGTCACCCGTGGTGTATTAATAAAGCCACAACCGTTACAGGTAATCCCATTGGGATTGGCGATAATAACATCCGCCATATGCCCATGTACTTCGCTCACGCCTTCAAGACGCGAGCGATTGGCACTCACCACTTCATTAAGGATAACCTTTGCTGCACCGCTATAACGCAAATTGCCGTTGCCTGGCACCAATCCCCCAAGCTGTGAACGCGAAACCTCCTCAGTCGAATTGTTCAAAATCACGCCATGGGTATCAACATTGAAACTGTCATATTTGTTATGAGAAAGACCCTGTCCATTGGGGCGAACAATATCAATCAGCGGCACATCATTGCCGGCTTTCCCCACCGTGGGGCGGAAAACAGAGCCAACCCCATCAGCTGCTTTAATCCCTTGGCTCTCTTGTGCAACAGGACTTCGCGCTCCAAGCGCTTGTGCTTGCAACAACAAAGGCTGAAAAGCTAAGCAAAAGCTTAAAACCAGTGAAAGCCCCTTATGGATCCCTCGCTGCAAAACACAAAGAACGCGCTGCCATAGCTTGTATCCATATCCCAATCTATGCTTTTGATCTTTCAATCCCCGCATCTTCAGCTCCTCATAAAATTCTTTATCTCTTAAAAAAACAACCCATATGGGTATAAACAGCGCAGCGATATTTTTTACCGCCCCTTTGCTCTAAAATCTCAATAATGCCCGCACTTGAAATAACCCTGTCGCATTTCCCTTTTCTCGCACTGTCGATTGGGTTAAAATATTCGAATAAGATACATCAATATCCGTAATGTCTCCGGTTGCATGGAAACCAAGAGTTGCCCCAACGAGGCTCCCGCCAAAACTGTTTTTGTTTACATTATTGGCCACGGCCCCCAGATCAAGCGCCATATAAGGGGCAAATTGGCTCATAAATTTACGCCCCATTCTCGAAGAAAAACCTGGCAACAACAGCGACAATTCATTGCGCCAAAACGCCCCATTATTTCCGTAATAAATCGCCTCACGCACCCCACGCACAGAGGAACTACCACCAAGCGATATTTGCTCTGAACTAAACAACGTGTCGGGTGATAATTGTCCTGAAAACAGCGTGTTATAGCGAAAGTTATACTGTTTGAGCGAAAAAGAACGCACGTAGCCTAGGGAAAAAGACAATTTGGAAAATTGCCCTTTGGGTGAATTTTTTGTTGTATTCTCTTGCTCTTTATCATCATAAGCGCCAAGAATTGCCAACCCTTTATGAAACCCTATATGCGCGCTTAATTCTCCTCCAAGCCACTTGCGCGAGTGATCAAGCTCAAAGGTTGCAATAGCTAGTTTACGGCTGGAAACATCAACCCGACTGCCCATAATAAAATTATCAGAATATTTCCATGTCAACCGTCCTGTAAGCCAGGTCTTTCCCTCTTGATCACGGTCGATAACCCGTGAAATCCACGGTGTCAGCGATAAAGACTTGCCCGCAGTCATAATATCGGAAAATATTCCCTTAACACTCGAATGATATTGGCTCCACGTCCCATCAAAACCTGTTGTCCAAGTGCCATAGGGTAGAGAAAATGATCCCGTTAGAGTATCACTATTGGGGCGCTTGTGAGAAAAATGATACGGACTACCATCCATAGAGCGCTGATAGCTAAACGACCATTGATCATTGATCCCCAACAGATCATCAAAAGAAAGGCTCAAGCGCGTTTGATAAATTCCTGTTGCTTTAGCACCAAGATTATCGCTGGAAAGCGTAATAAGCCAAGGTTTCTGTTTTTCAATATGAACATCGAGTATCGAACCACCCGAATTGCTCCCCGCACCAAGATTAATGGTGGCTTGGCGTGAGAAAAGCCGATTGATTTGATCAAGCCCTTGCTCTATCTGGCGCAGATTGGTCGGCTTCCCAATAAGATTTGGAAAAGCCGTGGTGATTTCTCCTTGAAGTCTCCTCTCAACTTTATGCCCATCCAGAGTGATATCTTCCATCACACCTTCAACAACAACAATCTTGAGATGACCGCCGCTTAAATCTTGCTCAGGCAAATAAGCCCGCACCGCAATATAGCCGCGCTTCATATAAAGCTTGGTCACCGCTTTGAGCACTTTATTGATTTCGGCAATCCCCAAACACCGTCCTTCCCAAAGAGAAATGGCTTCATGAAGGTCGGTATGAGAAATCAACTGAGCACCAACAAATTCAATGCTTTTGATCAGCAAACAGGTTGTACCAGATGAAGCACCATAGGCAGATGTGGTATCATCGTCTGGCAAAAATATCCCATGTGTTTCGTTTCTACGGTGCAATCGTTGAAAACGCTGTTGTTGTGTTTGTTGTCGTTGGATGCTCTCTGATTGATTAATCGCTTTCTCACGAATATTTTGGGCAAAACTCGGCAACGAGAAAAGGCACAAAATAGCCGCAAAAACAAAAGTGAAAAAAAATCTATGCATTCATTGTGCCCTCAAAATGAGCAACAAAATGATCCCCATCATCAGCGTCACAGAAAAAATCGCCAACCGCGTAACAATTTTTTAATTTTTTGATGAGAGTAATACTTATAACATCTGAGAAAAAAGCATAGACTGTACTGTATACACCTGCTTTATGTGTTGTGCAAACCATATCATTTCCCCCGCTTTTGAAGATTTTACAATGACACTGTTAAATGACAATCATACACTCTAATATGCTTCTTAATTTTAAGGTGTTGCATGTAATATAATTTTGAGCTTCAAGTAAAGCCTCTTATTCATAGAATATACCAAATTTATTGGAACTGTTACATATTAGAGACAACAAAAAACTATCCATTGATTGTCGCTTGATAAAAAAAATAGCATGACAATCGCTTATTTACTAAAATAAGAAAAAAAGAAAATGCGTAATGCTATAACTGATGAAGGATTAGCATATTTAAAAGCCGCTTATCCTAATGAAAAAACACTAAAGATGATCTGTTTTATTATGTTTACGGTTTTTTGCATTCAGAAGATTATCGCACCCGTTATGCTGATAATTTATGCAAAGAATTGCCTCGTATCCCTTGCGTAAAAACGGCTGATGATTTTTGGAAATTTGTGACAGCAGGGCGTGAACTCGGTCATTTGCACGTGAATTATGAAGATGTAGAGCCTTATCCCGTGATCTTTAAAAAGGGTAATCCAAAACAGACAGAAATCTCTAATCCCGAAAAATTCTATTATGTGACTGAAATGAAATTTGCTGGGAATAGTAAGGAAAAGAATAAATCAACTGTTATTTATAACAGCAATATCACAATAACAGATATCTCTCTTGAATCGGTTATGGGGCGTCAATGCGTTAAGACAGATAAAAAGAGTGGTATTGTTAATGATGCCAATCACTATGCTGTTGAAACCATTGGCAACCCTGCCTATCCATTAGAGTTATTTCAAAGGGTTATCACTGTAAGTTTAGAAACAATGAAAATTGTTAAGAACTTACCAAAATTAGAAATAAGAGAAACCAAATAACTTATAAAGCATGCTCACATGATAGGCATATTAACCTCACAAGGGGTATAAGGTCTTATAGCTATAGGTTCCTATACCCCCTTTATACATTGCTTACATACAATCTTTAAAAGGATAATTTATCATGCGTTATTCTAAAAAGAAGAAACTTGCACTTTTAGATACTCTTATTTGGATTGCTTTAAAACTTTTAAGAAATCCACTCTTAAATAGAATTAGATTTTTTTACATTGCCTTTAAGAGGTTATACCGTAATCTAAAATGATAGCTTTATCCTTTTCAAAAGCTTTGTTTAAAGAGAGTTATGTATATTCATTTTACTTATAGGTTTTGTAGGTTCTTAAAACCCCCAAAACCCCTACAAAACCCCTTTAAATGTATATTATAGATTGTATTTACGGATTGTATTTAATATAGGTTGTTTATTTAAAACATTAACATATTGAAATATAATGATTTTTATTTTGGATTAAAAAAATAAAATAATACGTACAAAAAGCACCCCCAAAACTCATAACTATAAAGATCTTGATAGCATCTCTTATGAGTTACAAGATATCTTTTGAAAAGCTTTAAAGGATCACATGATTTTTATAAAGCACGTTGTAATCATTCTCTAAATCATAAGGTTATCTATTCAAAAGAACTGATTAAATTCATAAAAGGGATTTTAATAACGTAATCAGTTTTTACTTTCATACGCTTTTCATAAGACACGTTTTAATGACACACTAAAATAATCACTTTTGTCAGTTCAATTTACTGACAGATAACTGACAAATATATATTATTAATTGTATTTAAGGTTGTGTTATCTATATAAGTTGTATCTTAAAAAGACTAACATATTGAAATATAATGCTTTTAATTTTTTATCATTTTAAAAAAATAGTATAGGGTCTAAAAAGAACTGACACAACTGACAAAAGTCTATTAAAAGGGATTTTGCTAATCTCTATAATGATCAGTTTCTATTGAGATATTTTCATAACAGACAATAAATCACAATTATCCTATTTATCGTTTCTCTTATAAAAATGAAAAATGATGCCATGGCTATAAAGAACATAACAGCTATAGAGAAAGCAAAAATGCAAATGAAAGCATTTGTTATAAGAGCGCGGTGCTATTAAGGTCGTTTAAATTAAAGCCCCTTATAAACAAAATTCACAAAAAATTTAAAATTCATTTAGTAACAAAATTGATAGGTTATAAAGTTTAAAATACGCATCATGAGAGCGTTTCTAAATATTATAAATGTATAGATTCAGAAAATAACGCAATCTTTTAAGAAAGCTAATAATATAGCTTTAAAAGCATATAAATATAAAAGAAGCAACTAATAGGCATAAGATATTATCAATACACAACGTATTTAAAAAATACAAAAAAATATCAAAAAAGATAAAATATTGTTTGACAATAAATACGTATTTTGTTATATGAATATTCAAGTGATTAGAAAACACTTTGAAACGACAAGCGGATAGATTACGAAACAATCTTTCCAACGCTTTTAAAAATTGGCTATCTTTTATACTTTTGTTAGTATATGAGGATTTTGTCGGGTGTGTTTACACCATACAATACTCTTTATGAGAAAAGTGTAAGCAGCGGACTTGTCGCCGTGTTTTCTAGCACCCGATGCCCTCTATAGGCTGTTAATAGAAAATTTAATTACGACAAGGTTTTAATTATGAAAAATACAGTAAAAAACATCCCCGTTATCTCTAATATTGCAAATGAAACCGCGCTTGCTAATCAACAAGAGCCTGCAAAAAAATACGAATTTACAGGTGAGACAATAGAGGTTGGTGATTATACTCTTTATCGCATTCGGGCTTTAAGGGATTTTGCTAATATAAAAGCTGGTGATTTAGGCGGCTTTATACATAAGGTTGCAAATTTAGCTCATAATGGTGATTGTTGGGTCGGTGGCAATGCCATGGTTTATGGTGATGCTCGTATTTACGATAATGCCCATGTTTCGGATAATGCAAAAATTACTGGATCTGCAAAAATTTATGAAAATGCAAGGGTCTATGGCAATGCTAGCGTGCATATTAGAGCTGAGGTTTATGGCAATGCGCAAGTCTATGAGAACGCATTGATTTATGGTGATATTTTTGGACATGCTAAAGTGTATGGAAATGCAAAAATTTATGACACTATTTATGGCAAATTTCTTGATAAAACTCGAATTTATGGCAATGCTGAGGTTTATGATAAAGCGCGTGTTTTAGGAACCTCTCAGGTTTATGATAATGCCCATGTTTATGAAAATGCTATAGTTTTTGATAATGCTAGGGTTTGCGATAATGCCCATGTTTGTGGCGCTGCTATGGTCAATAGAGAAGCCAAGGTTTATGGGAATGCTATAGTGACTGGTTATGCCCATGTTTATGATAGGGGCTGCGTTTATGACAATGCCAAGGTTTATGGCAAGGTTTATGGTGGCGCTTGGGTTTCCAATAATGCTTTAATTTCTGATAATGCCGAGGTTTATGATGATGCTCGCATTTATGACAATGCAAAAATTTATGGCAAGGTCCATGGTGATGCTCATGTCTATGGCAATGCCAAGGTAATTGGCTATACTGAGATTGGTGGTGATACCAAAATTGGTGGCAATTATAAAGAATCTGTTATCACTGGTGATATTGTTTTTACAACTGTGTAAATGACGCGCGGGCGCGGCGGGGGCGCCCCCCTTTAAACATTTCATTCTAAAATTCAAATCTTTTTATAAAGGAATTGTGCTATGCAAAAAAAGTTTGCACTCACAAATGAGACACGTGTATTTAATAATCAAACTCTTTATCGCATCCAAGCATTAAGGGATTTTGACGATGTTAAGGCTGGTGCCTTGGGTGGTTTTATTGAAAATGAAAGTAACCTCTCTCATGATGGCAATTGCTGGGTTTACGATAATGCTCTTGTTTTAAATCCTGCCCATATTTATGAAAATGCCAAGGTTTTTAATAACGCTATTATAATGGGTAGTGTTTATGGCAATGCCCATGTATGTGACCGTGCCCGCGTTTATGCAAATGCTCATGTTTATGACAATGCGCATCTTTCTTATAATGCTTGGGTTTATCATCAGGCGCGGGTTTATGGCAATGCAAAATTATCAGGAAATGCTCGTATTCATAGCAAGGCGGTAGTTTATGATCATGCTGTTGTTAGTGGCGCTGCTAAAATTTATGGCAAGGTTTATGGGAATGCTAGCGTGGGCTGTCATACTGATGTTTATGGCTCTGTTTATGGTAATGCGAAAATCTCTGGTTATTTCGTGATTAGAGGTAATGTATATGGCAATGCAAGATTAAAAAGAGATAGTGATTTATATTGGGTTCCCATAAATTGTGAGGTTTATGAAAACGATACCGTTGTAAAGATTATTGAAAATAACGCTGCTTAAATAAAGCATGGGCGTTGTGGGGGCGCCTGCTTTCCAATCCAATTTTCCATTTCAAATTTTAGCAAATGTTTATCACATTAAATTGTGAGGGTATCTCTATGTGCAAAAAATATGAAT